>JADHNJ010000015.1 GCA_016779565.1 Pseudomonadales bacterium | reverse complement strand
AGCAACCGATGCGGGGTTGGCCACTTGCGCTCAAGAAGCCTGGGCAACCAAACCTCAGACAGTTGCTGAGTTTGTTAAGGCTCCTGAAGATCTGATGTTATTTTGTGGCGTCGCGATCGGTCACCCACAAAGCGATGCTCCGGTTAACACATTGATCAGTCATCGTTTTTCGGTCGACGAATTCGCAACTTTTGTCGATTGATTTGTGCATCACACGCCAAAGCACCTTAGGATTATCCGATCACAATGATTTATTGCAGTATTTCGCTGCCCGCTATCTATGATCTGCTAAATAACTCCGCGTGATGTAAACGCCTTAGTTAACCAAGGCGTTTAGCCTGAGTGCTGCCAAGCGCTTTTCTAAAGGTTCTGTTTTCTCAAGTTTTATCATGTAAACCTGCGGCTAACCTACAGTGGTTGCGCTCCACTGGATACCCGCGAAATTTTCAGACCGGCCGACAGCTGTACTTCAAAGCCATTTTTTGGCTTAAAGCCGTTCTTTACCTCAAAGCCATTCTTTACCTCAAAGCCATTCTTTACCTCAAAGCCATTCTTTACCTCAAAGCCATTCTTTACCTCAAAGCCATTGTTAGCATCAATATCAGTATCGCCATCTGTAGCATAGCGATGACTCTCTTCGATGACTCTCTGCGATGTCCTTCAGTGATGACCCTGCGTGATATTTCGCGGCTTTATTTCGCGGCTTTATTTCGCGGCTTTATTTCGCAGCTTTATTTCTCGGCTTTATTTAACGCTTTCTTTAACAGTCACTTTTATCCTTTAACACTAACTTTTATCTTTTTGCACCAGCTTTCATCCTTTAACACCAACTTTTATCGCTATTTTGTATCAATTATTCGGCGTTTCACGAATTCAAGCGTGGCATCCCTCTTGACAAACTACTGTATTTATATACAGTAGTTTGTCAAGAGGGGTAAAATACCGTTCACACGCTTTAAATTGTTCATGCAGGGCGCCAGTAACTAATCACAAAAGGGGATTGATACACCTTATTGAAGCAACACAAAACACAAAAACAAATAAAAGAAGGATTCTAGAAAAAGAATTGATAGGAGCGAATCGATAGCAGGCAAGCCAACAGAAAACTCAGATAAACAATCCCCATTAAGGATAAACCTAGAAGGGCGATCAAACCAAACAGACCTATTAACACAGCAAAACAAAGCATCTAACACAGGAAAAACATCAAACTTGGTGTTACCAAACACTGATATCAGATGCTCAATTACCAAGTGACATTTTATGAAATCGCAAATCACTGATAACAATCATTCACCTCGGCCCCAAGCTCTTGATAGCGATCGTGCAATTCAATCTCTTTTAAGTCATAAAGCACTGTGGCGGGCAAGCCATACATCTAAGCATCAGGCCGGTTATTTACCCAGCGGCTACCGCCGACTAGACCAAGCACTACCTCATAACGGCTGGCCTACAATTGGCACGACTGAATTTTTAGTAAAACAACCCGGTATCGGCGAGTTCCAGCTTATCGCTCCCGCCTTGGCATGTTTAAGTCAACGACAGTGGAAGTGGATTGTCTGGATTGCACCTCCCCACATGCCTTATGCACCGGCTCTAGCAGCCATCGGCATCCAACTCGATCGCATACTCATTATCCAACCAAGCTCAACTGCAGAAGCCTTATGGGCTGCCGAACAATGCATCAAGTCACATGCTTGCAGCGCGGTCCTGCTGTGGGCCGAGCACAACACCCGGCCACAGGCGATCAAACGACTTCAAGTTGCCAGTAAGTCAACACAAACTTGGAACATTCTTTTCAGAGAAGCTGCAGTCCAGCAACTGCCTTCACCCGCTCCATTACGGATCGCGTTGTCATCAACTCCGATAGCAACCCCTGAACACGATAGTCGCCAGCACCAACTGCAGGTTGAGATCTTTAAACGTCCTGGCGGCTGGCCCTTAAGCCCGTTTAATTTAACCCTGCCCTTAGGCCTTGATTGTCATCTCCAAGCTGTAACACCTTTAAGTAACTCGTCAAACCCGCAACCAGTCTCAATCAATGAAGCGACCCCGCTGCCTAAGTTAGCTATCACCGCAGATTCACAGCAGCCTTTATTGACCACCAAATCCAGTTTTCGACCGGTAACTACCATCTCATAATGCCTCGCTTTGATGGCAAAATATGGCTGAGCATTTATCTACCTCAATTGCCGCTAGAAGCCTTTCACCGGGATGATATTGATGCTCGCACTGACATGAATCCCCCCATCGCGGTTGTACAAAATCAGCGCATCATAGCTTTGTCTAACAGCGCCGCAGCGACAGGTCTAACAGTAGGTACGCTATTTAGTCAGGCCTACGCCCTTTGCGATGCACTGATTTGCATCGACCGTGACCTCGGTAAGGAACATCATGTACTCAAACATATTGCTCAATGGCTATATCGGTTCACCCCGCATATAGCGATTCACGGTGAGCAACATCTTATTTTAGAAGTCTCAACGAGTTTGACGCTGTTTTCAGGTCTAAAAAATCTTAAGGCTCAAATCCAAGAGCAACTTACCGAGTTGGGTTATCAGGCCATCCTCTGCGCCAGTCAAACGCCATTGGCATCAAAAGTTTGCGCTGAACTCGGATTTCCAGACAACCATCACGCCTTGCCTGAGCACGCTCTCGCTGACCGCCAGTTAAACGAACTCATGCTACCCAAAGAGGCGGTATTAAAATTACTGAATATGGGGGTTACAACGCTGAAACAACTTCTAGATTTACCCCGTCCAGGTATCAGCAAGCGGTTTGGTAAACCTTTTATCGAACATTTAGACCGACTACTCGGCAATCGGCCGGACCCGCAAGACTTCATCAAAACAGGCCTTGAATTTGAAGCACGCTTATTCTTTCTAGATCCTATTGAACACTTGCAGTCACTGGTTTTTCCATTAAAAAGATTGCTTAAAGATCTCAGCAACTTCTTAACGACGCACCAAAAATACATTCAGAGCTTTGTGATAGCGCTTAACTATCGTGGCAAACTTCGCGCTGAGCTATCGATCAAACTTGCCGCACCTGACAATGATTTAAATCTGTTCTTAATGCTTGCGGACATCAAACTGGCACAGATAAAAATCGCCGGAGAGATTGATGAATTGATCTTGCGTGCCAAACAATTCAAAGCCGCCAGCCCCCTTTCTAAAAATCTTTTCGAATCGATGCCGCAACGCACCTATGACGTAGCGCCGCAAGCAGCTGTAGATCAGCAGCAGCGGGATCCCTCCCGAGAGAAACAGGCAAATGACTTATTGAATCTGTTGCAAACGCGCCTGCCCGTCAAAACATGTTTCGGTATCACTTTAGGGAATGACCACAGACCTGAAAAACACGGGATACGAGTTGATTTAGCAGCTGAGTCAAGATTAACCCCAGATCTCTTAGCAACAGACTGGGCAACCCGGCCTGTCTTTCTTTTCGAAAAGCCTCAGCGCCTTGAAAAACAGATCAACCCCATGAAACATATTGATTTTGAACTCATCAAAGGGCCTGAAAGAATCAACGCCGCCTGGTGGGATGGTGATGGTCAAAATCGCGACTACTATATTTGTCGCTACAAAAAGCGTCAGGTTTATTGGTTGTTTTATCGATCTCTTACTCATCGCTGGTATTTACATGGCCTGTTCTCTTAACCATATTGACCCTGTTCTGGGCTAGCAAAGCCCCATTGATTGGGTGACAATACTTTAGAGCGTCGAGTTCTCAACGGCCTTATGCCTGTACTGTGACGTTCGCCCTCGGCTCAGCCGTAAAAGACCCAATGACTAAAGAGATTCTCATGACTGACCTTTATGATATAAAAGTAGAAACCATTACTGGCGAAACAATCTCGCTGTCTGAGTATCGCGATCAAGCGCTACTCATTGTGAATCTAGCGAGTCAGTGAGGTTTAACTCCTCAGTACGCAGGTCTGCGTACCTTACATAACGAGATTGATGGTTTAACGGTTCTTGGATTTCCCTGTAATCAGTTCGGCGCCCAGGAACCTGCAAGCAACGCTGACATTCTAGCCTTTGCTCAAGAGAGATTTGATGTCAACTTCCCGATGTTCGCCAAAAGCGATGTCAATGGGCCTGATACCAACCCTGTTTATCAGTGGCTAAAAGCAACCATCCCGGGGGATATCGGCTGGAACTTCACAAAGTACCTTGTCAGCAAGGACGGGCAAGTCGTCAAGCGATTCGAGCCCCAGGAGACGCCAGAGACGATTGCTGAGGCACTAACAACGCTGCTTTGAAGCGCTCGACAATAATTTTAAGCCCATTAGCCGTATTCAATGGCGATTATTCTTGGATTTGCGCATAAATAACAGCAAGTCGATGCTCGCAACTTTGGTCACTATGAATGGGGTCGGCTGCTTAGCGCCCCTGGCTCCATTCCTGCGCTCAGTTGCTGGGCAAGACTCTATCTGATTCGCGCTGCTGGAAATTTTTCATGAGTTCGACGTTCAACCAAGCCATCACTACTGCGGAAAAGCGCATCACGTTATACGGGCGTAACACGACTCTTGAGGTCTTGAACAATCCTAAACTCACCGTTTATCGTGTTCATCTAGCTTCGAGCAACCGATCAAGCCAGGTCATAGCTGATATCAAATCGCTATGCCAACGCCGCGACATTCCCATCAAGATGCATACTAAGCAAGCGCTCTCTAGAATTTCAAAAAATAGCCGCCAAGACCAAGGCGTCGCCATCGATATTGCTGCGCCACATCAAGCGGAACTCAATACTTATTTATTTGATCTTGATGCCGTCGATCAAGAATTCTTACTCGTCGATGGCGTTACTAACCCACAAAACCTGGGCATGATCATACGCAGCATCGCGGCCTCCACAGTCACTGGCCTAATATTGCCCAAAAAAGGCAGCGCCAAACTCGACCCTCTAGTGTATAAAGCTAGCGCTGGTTGTCTGCTAAAAACTACGATCCTTCACTGTGAGACCGTCGAAACTGCGATCGCAGCTTTACAGAATCACAATTTCACGCTCATTGGTTTAGACAGTCATGGTAGCGCGGCCTTATCGATTGCCGAACAATCCCCTCGACGCGTCTTTATATTAGGCAATGAAAGTGAAGGCTTATCTGACCCTGCTCTGGCAGCATGTCATCATTTGGTATGCATACCGATGCGTAACGAGGTTGAGTCCTTAAATGTTGCTGTCTCTGCCGGCGTTATCGCCTTTCGGCATGCATTTTCGCGCACTTGAGGCGTTTGGATAGGAGACTTTTTTCTGGTATCAACTCCGCTTTTCTTATAATGTACCGCCTTGATTCGACTAACCCCTCGCTATGATCAAAACGTCCCTGATTACAACTCTTTGCGCTTTAATCTTGTTGCTTACGGCCTGCGGGGAAGATCCGGGTTTCGATAAGTTTGCAGCCTCGCCCTCTGGGGGTCTGCGCTTTATCAACGCTATCAATGACTCTCCATCCTTGATCGTCGAATTTGGCCAACAATCCATTGGTTCTGTCGCGTTTGGCGACATGAGCGCCGTCACCAATGTCATTCCTGATTTAGACCGCGCCACCACGATCAATTATATTAAAAGCAATCAGTTAGAGACGATCTCAACCTTCACATCGTCGGTCGCTGAGAATCAGCTAAAAACGCTCATTCTAGTGGGCACTATGACTGACCCGCAGGTCATAGAAGTTATTGAAGATATCACCCCCCCTGACGAGACTGATACCACAACCACGCTATTGATTGCGCATGCTGCCAGTAATAGCGGCACAATAAATATCGAGGTCAGTGATGCCAACTTGGAGACACCGCTAATCACGCGCTTGACCATGAATCCCGGAGAGCTGAGCGACCGGCTGACACTCGCAGGCACAGACCAGTTATCGATCGTTGCTAGCGACTCTGAGGGCAACGTGCTCTGGCGATCAAATACGTTCTCAGTATCTACGGGTATTCGACCAATCGTCGTCCTTTTTGATGCTTTTGGGCCGCAATCAGGGCGTGTTCAAGCCCTTTATACGAATTTTTCTGGCACCCTCACCTTCCCCAACGAAGACTTTGTTAATAGCACTAGAATCATCAATACCATTCCCGACCAAACCGCCATTGATGTCTATCAACGAACCGCAATTTCAAGTGAGCCGTCAGTCGTAATTATCGAGGCGGAACCCGATGCTGCTACCAACACCTATACCGTCAGCGTCGAGCAGCTCGCACAGCCAGCCACCTACCAGCTGTCAGAATCACTCGCGACCAGGACCACTGCAATCGGCTCTGGTACATTAACCGTTACCAACGGTGATACCACTGTCGATATTGTCATTCCCGATGATGGCGATACGGCTGAGGCTGTTGTTAACGCTATCAATGGCTCAGGCGGTCCGTTAACAGCAAACCTCATCACCCTAGATGACGAACAAGTTTTGATCCAACTCACCGCGTTGGCTTTCCGCCAATCAGGCGATCTTTTGATCACCGTGGACGATGATGATAGTGATGATACCGACGCCTTGGGTTTATCTCAGCTCTCCACTGCGCAACTCGAGACGGTCTCTGAGAGCCAAGATGCCCTGCTCACCATCGACGGCATCAATTACAGCCAACCAACGAACTTAATTTCCGACGTCATCCCCAGCATCAACTTGTATCTTTTAGGTGTATCAACAGAAAACTCTGAAATAACCCTATCTGTTACCCAGCAGACGCTCATGGCAGAGGATTTGTTATTTGGAGATATATCGGAATATTTGGCTAGCGAAAACAATCGAATCATTGTTACAGCAACGGTTGCCAATGATCCGAGCACAGAGCTCTATACAGATGCACTGACGCTGGCTAATGGCCAGTATCAGCGTTTAACGATCACCGGACTTGGCGATGATATCTCTGGCGCCATCGCCACTGAGGCTGTGAGGCCCGTTGCCACTGAGGCACGTTTGTCAATTTTACATGCTGCACCATCAACCCCGCTTGTTGATATTTATATATTACGGTCAGATATTGCCTTAGACGACGCCAATCCTGCCGGCAATGACATTCAACCGTTATCGACGGGCCAGTTCGGGCTAACCCCTGATACCTATTCAATCGTGATAACCGATCCTAACGATAAAACGGTGCTTGCAGGTCCTGTGACGATAGAAGCGCAACCGAACGCATTTTTTGAAATCGTCGTTCTGGACGCTGCCGGCGGTGGGTCGCCCATCCAGCTTTTGCAGCTTGACAACGACTAGCCCCAACGCTTGGGCAAAGGCTTAGCCTAGACCCTATTAGGCCTTAAAAGCACCTTAAAAAACCTCGGATCGAGCGCGGCAGCGAGCGCTCGCTCAATATCTGAGAACCCGAAGCTGACCATTTCTGGCTCTGTTAAGTGTCCGGATGCCAGCCAAATCAAGGCCTGATCGAGTTTGCCACACCGGGAACCTTGAACGGTTAACTCCTTGACCATCACTGGACTAAAATCGATCCCAACTGCCTCCTGCAAAGTGCTCTTAAGCACTAGCGTTCCACGGGGAGACAACGCTGCAAGTGCAGCATTCAATCCTGAGACAGATCCTGAGCAGTCTACGACCCAAGATTCGCTGCTCGGTTTGATGTGAGTAACGATTTCGATGTCTCTATTTTGGACATGCAACGCTCTCGTTTGATTGCGGACCAGCAGCTTGACTTTACAGCCGGCCGCTGCCAAGACGTGTGCAGCCAGTAACCCTAGCCTCCCAGCGCCGATAACAGTTGCCGACTCAGGTATGGGTTTTGGCATCTCAGCCAGCACTTCAAGCGCTGCGGCAACCGGCTCTGCTAGTACCGCCAACTCGTCGCTTAAACCATCGGGCACCTCAAACAAATTGGCGGTAGGAATACAGACCTGCTCTGCGAAGACCCCAGCAGCTTGCTTTATTCCAAGCACCTGTCGACTTGGACAATGTTTGGTCTGACCTGACAGGCATACATCGCATCGACCGCAGCTTAGGTTGATATCTGCCACAACACGCCGCCCTTGCAAGGGCCCGGTTTCTGCAACCCCAACAAACTCATGACCTGGGATTCCATCAAACGCATAATAACCTGCCGCTAGGGCTAGGTCTGTCCCACAGATGCCCGCAAAACGCACCGAAACTAGGGTTTCGTCTGGTCCGGGGGTTGCTACCTCAAGCGTATCGCTGACCCACCATTGTCCCTGACATAATCTGATGCCTTGCATAAGCCGCCTCATGATTGCTTGGGCAGATCACAAAAATCCAGCGTTGCTTAAGTTCATGACGGACTCAAACAATTGCCCTCAGAAACGTCAAACCCTGTGCTCGCTCCAAGGCCAACATCAAAACCCAAGTCTCAATTTCTTTTCGATGCTGGTTCGATTACACTTTTGGCCAGTTTGGAAGGACTTTTTGCCATGGTCAATTCTTTCTCCGATCAATTTGAGGTCCGCAGGTTATCTTCCGCGTTAGGCGCTGAAATCACAGGCATTGCTTTGCGCCATGCATCACCTGATGACATCGACCATATCAAAGCCCTTCTGCTTGAACACCAAGTCCTATTTTTTCCAGAACAATCGCTTAATCAAAACGAGCATGTCGCGCTCGGCGCCCAATTTGGTATCCTCGAAGACCATCCTAACCTAGGAAAAGACGACGATTCACCGCCTTCAATCTTCCGCCTGACCGCGAGTCAGGGTGGCATCGCCGATGAATGGCATACTGATATTACGTTCCAACCTCAGCCCGCTAAAATGTCTATTTTGAATATGATCAAGTGCCCACCCATCGGTGGCGACACGATGTGGAGCAATTTGTATTTGGCCTATGCGGAGCTTTCAGAACCGTTTCAAACGCTGTGTCGTCAGCTTACTGCGCTTCATGATGCGCATCCTCATAACCATCCGGAACAAACGGCCGTTCACCCGGTTGTACGAAGTCATCCTGAGACTGGCCAGCCAGCGCTCTACGTTAATGAACATTTCACCCGTCGCATCGTCGAACTGTCCGCTCCGGAGAGTGATGTCCTGCTGCGCTATTTGACCCGCTTTGTCAGTCAACCTCGGTTCACAGTGCGGTATCAGTGGCATCCGGGGACCATCTGCATGTGGGACAACCGTTGTACCCAGCATTTTGTTTTGAACGATTTCACGGGCGAACGCATCATCGAGCGCGTCACCATTATGGGCGACGAGGTCACCGCATATGAGCCTCACCAGGCTCAACCCTATCAGAGGCCAGGACCGTTATCTGCCGCCAGTCGACACGACCGACAGCTTTATTTCCACTTTAATCCTCGTCCCAGCTAGGGCCTGCTAGCACTGACCTCGACTTCCTAATTCAGGTCGACTCTCATATCATTGGATCTCCTAAACACATTGTAGGAGTGACTCAGTTGGCTTCCCCACTAGACGACTTGTTGGTAATCGAAATTGATAATTGGATGGCCTCACCGAGTGCCGGCGCCATACTTGCAGACCTAGGTGCCCGTGTCATCAAGATCGAACCTCCTACCGGTGACCCCATGCGCAACATGGGAAGAGCGCCCAAAATAGACTCTCCTTTAAAAGCTGTAGATTTTCAGTTCGATGTTGACAACAGAGGTAAAGAATCGCTGATCGTTGACCTCACCAGCGAAGCGGGTATCAAAGTAGTTCACACCCTCTGCGCCTCTGCTCACATTTTCATGTGCAACTTGTTACTTCCGCGCCAACAAAAATATGCACTCGACCCTGAGACTTTATTTAAGATCAATCCTACGCTGGTCCACGCCACCCTAACAGGTTACGGCACGAGCGGACCCGATGCCTGGCGTCCCGGTTATGATGTCACCGCCTTTTTTGGGCGCTCAGGGCTCTATGATGCCATGCGAGAGGGCGATGATGGGATCGTACCTCAAGCGCGTCCGGCCCAGGGCGATCACACAACTGGGCTCGCCTTTGTTGCCGGCATTTTAGCCGCATTACGACAGGCTGAGCGCTCGGGCACTGGCCAGACCATTGAAACCTCTCTGTATGAGACAGCCGTTTGGACGCAAGCGTCTGACTACGCGACAACAGCGATGGATGCGGCGCCAGTTCGCAGACGCGCAAGACCAAACATGCTAACCCCGACAGCTAATCGTTATCCCTGCGGAGATGGCAAGTGGGTTGTTTTTAATATGCCCGGCGCCGGTCAATGGGTGGACTTTTGCAGGGCCTTAGACCTTGATCACTGGCTTGAAGAAGAGAAGTATGCAACACCAAAAGGTCGTTATGACCATATGCCTGAGCTGACTGCTGGTATCGATGCCGCGCTTGCGAATCGAAGCCGGGATGAGTGGGGTAAAATCTTTGACGCAGCTGGTTTAATTTGGGGCCCTGTCCTTGGATTACATGAAGTTCCTGGGGATCCCCAAGCAGAGGCAATCAACTTATTCCCGAGAATTTCAGATCACCCAGCCGGTGAGTATCGAACAGTTGGAATTCCAATGAGATTTGGCCAAACAGCCGTCGGTCCAACTGGCACCGCGCCAGCACTGGGTGAGCATTCTGAGCGGATTTTAGCCGAATTTGGTTGCGATCCCGATGTGCTGATCTCGCCTAAAGGACCTTAGTCCGGTGGACGATCAACCTATTCGACCTGCGGCGACCATTATAATTGTCAGGCCTGCAGCGCCTCAGTACGAAATACTGATGTTAAAACGCACACAGTCTGCGGTATTTGCAGGCGGTATGTATGTCTTCCCAGGCGGTAAAATCGACTCCTCAGACTATGACTCAAGGTTACAAAAATATTTGAGTCCACTAGCGCCAGAGCAGCGCCTCCAGCAACAAGCCTTAGGAGACGACTGGCAAGCCTGCTGGGTCGCGGGGATTCGAGAATCCTTTGAAGAGGCGGGCATATTACTGGCCTATGACAAGCGCGGGGCTATGGTTGATACCTTCAATACCGACTTGCTGTCGGCGCGAGACCGCATTCACCAAGGCCAAATAGACATGCTGACTTTCTGCGAGCGTCATGAGCTAACCCTCGCGCTCGACCAGGTACATTACTTTAATCGTTGGGTCACGCCTCCCGGCAGACCAAGACGATTTGACACGAGATTTTTTATCGCGCAGGCGCCCGCAAAACAAGATCACCAGCACGATGGTGGGGAAACCACCGACAGTCTATGGATATCGCCCCAGCAAGCGCTATCAGACAATAAGCAAGATCGTTTTGGCATGATGCGTGTAACCATCAAGCAACTCGAAACGCTCAACGCTTACCCGTCGGTTGAAGCGCTTTTGACCATGATCAAGGGTCAAAAAACCTTTGAACATTACCAGCCATCACTCCCTAAGAGCTAACCAAGCTGCCAATCGCTTACCTGGAGCCTTCATGATCGAAACAACTCCGACCACCACTTACCGGGTAGACAGTCATGTTGCGTGGATTACCTTAAACCGACCCGAAGCCATGAATGCACTCAATCCAGAACTCAGGTGGCAACTGTCTCAACACCTAGATGATATTGAAACCCATGATGATATTTGGATTGGCGTGATTACTGGCGCTGGAGATCGCGCCTTCTGCGCGGGCGCCGATCTCAAAGCCCGCGCCAGACTAAAAACTGCTTCAGCATCTGAGCGTGAAGCGGCAAGACACTTCCAGCGCGAGACGCGGCATATCGCCGAGCGATGGCATTTCTCAAAACCTTTAATCGCCATGGTCAATGGCTATGCCCTCGGAGGCGGGCTTGAGATCGCATTAGCGTGCGATCTCATCATTGCAGCAGAGCACGCTACATTTGGCCTACCCGAGCCAAGACGCGGACTCATCGCTGGCAGCGGCGGTGTGCACCGTTTACCAAGACAGATTGGGCTGAAAACCGCCATGGGCTACCTGCTTACCGGTCGGCATATGTCGGCCCAGCGCGCCTATGAACTCGGACTGGTGAACGAGGTAGTGCCGCTGGAGGCTCTTGAGCATACTGTTCAAGGCTATGTTGACGACATCTTACAATGCGCGCCGCTTGCCGTTCGTGCGACTAAGGCCTCCGCCATGGCAGGCCTCGATCGCCCGTTACCTGAAGCTTTTTACCACCAATATCCCGAGGAGTTGGCTCGGCAAAATAGCTTAGATGCTGAGGAGGGACCCCGAGCGTTTGCCGAAAAACGCGCGCCTGTATGGACCGGTCAATAAAATACTTTCCGTTGCGATCTGGTCTCATCGTTTCAAGCCCGATCTAGGGTCATTGGGCTTTCGCAGAGGGCGACTACGCTCGACTAAAGGGCTGCCCATTTGATCATATCGGCCTGCGAATCGACGTGTTTAGGCTGAAACTCACGCATAAAAGCGGGCTAAAGCCCAAACTCAGCCATTTTCTGAAACAGTGCTTTTCATCAAGTCACATTTTGTTGGTGGGCTCGTACGGCAGTTCAAGGTGACATTTGCCAACAACGCTCTTGTGGCTGATCGACGATGGTGTCCGGAAAAAAGCGCTTGCCATTCGCTTACGCACTGATCGAGCTTCACGCCATGAATCCAACGCTTTGTGCAAAATAAGTATTTTCCGCTGGCATTGTTGCTGAACTCTAACCCAACGCCATTACACTAAGCATGCCCCGCGGTGCCATCGCCCCCATGACTATGGCCATGGGCGATTTCCTCAGGAGTAGCCGCCCTGACTCGCTCAATCGTAAGATCAAACTGTAAGGTTTTACCCGCGTAGGGATGGTTACTATCAAGGTCGACATTAAAGCGGCCCACTTTGATCACCCGGGCATCCCGAGCGCCGTTTTTGGTGTTAACCCGGACCAAGTCACCGGCTTTCAGCCTCTTTGGCGGCCTTAATAAATGCTTTATCGGAACCCGGTCTACCGCATCTTCACGATACAACCCATAGGCCCGCTCTGGCGGCAAGACCACCGACACCTCGTCACCCTCAGCCTTACCAGTCAGTTCGGCCTCTAAACCCGGTAATATATTTCGATGTCCATGCAGATAGACCATGGGCTGATCGATCTCTCCTTTTTCTAACAGATCGCCTTGATACTCAGAAACGCGGTAGCCCATGACCACCACACACCCGGATTCAATTCTCACAATTTTTCTCCTGTTTGACAGATTGCTTACCCTGGCCTAGGTCGTGCAAGCACCTAACAAGGCTATGGCGACGATGCGCTTCAATAGCGTACTCGCACCCTTAATTTGAAGCGGTAAATAGCCTGTCAATGTCGTTCGTCTTTTTGCGCATTTCGGGTCTGGCGCTGACAAAAACGGTCCAATACGCCAGCAAAACGTTGTCGATCTCGACTGGACAGCACTGCCGGACCACCACTTTGCACACCACTCGCTCGCATCGTTTCCATGAAATCTCGCATCGTCAACCGGGCTTTGATAGTTTCTGGCGTAAACATTTCACCTCGGGGACTCACTACCTCGGCACCTTTGTCGATCAACTCAGCAGCCAAAGGAATATCTTGCGTCACCACAAGGTCACCGGGAATCACTTCAGTGAGCAAACGATGATCGGCAACATCATATCCTTTAGGGACTAATATAAATCGAACATGCCCTCCGGGAGGCACCCGCATGCTGTGGTTGGCGATCAGAGTTAAAGCGATACCGGTACGCTGGGCCGCTTTAAAGAGAGTTTCTTTAATAGGAACAGGACACGCGTCGGCATCTACCCATATGCTGCCTTGATCGACCTTTTTCATTCGTTGCCACTTTCTCAAAGAACATTGCGAGCCACGCGCTCAAAGCGCGCAAATACTCTTACCCACCGAATACCTCATCAGGCGCTAGTAATCAGATACTCGGAAAGACCGGGTGCCAAGCTATCCGCCGATTATTCTGCGTAAACCCTTCTCAGCGGCTTTAAATTGGTTAACTAGCATGACTAAAGCGTTCAAAAAAATGCCGACGACATACAGAGACATATTGAGCATTACCCCCAATCGCGACCTGCTCACCAGTCGTCATTACCCTCCCAGAGGCATCTACTCTCAGCACCATGGTCGCCTTACGCCCACAATGGCAAATCGCTTTAAGCTCTTTCAAATTATCAGCCCAAGCTAGTAAATATCGACTACCCTCAAAGGGCTCCCCCTGAAAGTCTGTTCTTAGCCCATAGGCAAGCACAGGGATATCTAATTCATCACAGACACAACCCAACTGATGGACCTGTACCTTTGTCAAAAACTGCGCCTCATCAATCATGACACAATGAAGCGCAGACTGGTTTGCACGCGCACCAACCTTAACAAAAAGGTCATCATCAACATCGAAGGTAGCGGCTGGTGCAGATATTCCAATTCTAGAGGTGATCTGATCACTGCCATCGCGATCATTGATCCTCGGGGTGAGTAATAATGTTTCTAACCCACGTTCCTGGTAATTATAACTCGATTGCAGTAAGGCCGCAGATTTTCCAGCGTTCATTGATGAGTAATAAAAGTAGAGTTTCGCCATAATTCTCGGCCAAATATAAGCGGACATCGCAACGGCTTGGGATTCCCGGCGTGTTGATGCTGCCCCGAAACGGCTAGACAATATATCAAAACATCTAGGTGCTACATAGAGCCTAGAGTTTAACTCACAGATTGCTTCGCCCCAGCACGCTATTTGATCGACTGCCGCGCCCCGATCGAGAGCCACACTGTCATCGACAACCGCACGGTCATCGATAGCCGAACTGTGATCGATAGTCACGTTCAGATCGATTGCAGTGCTGAGTGAAGATGTCAGCAACCTCATCTTTCATGGCTGCTTACAGACACTACCGGCCCCGTCACGCGGCTCGGTCCAGTGGACGATGAATGACCATCAGGACGAAACCTCTGTACTCCTTTAATCACCACTTTGTCCTGAATCCTGATCCACAAAATCTCGGATTCTCACCAACCGAAGATCACCGCTCATAGCCTATAATACTGTACAAATATACAGTATTATGATTAGCTTCTCGTGCGTCTGGGCTGACCTAAATTAATCAGATCAGCAACCCAATCGAGACTCAAACCCATTACCAACAAAGACATACCTTGTGACCGCCAGCATCGAAATTTCTAGACCGCGCCCATCCCTGATACCTGCTTACGCCGAGCTTCAATGCTTAAGTAATTATTCTTTTTTAAAAGGTGCATCACATCCAGAGGAGCTGGTTCAGCGTGCTTCAGAATTAGGATACACCGCGCTTGCTATCACTGATGAATGCTCAGTGGCCGGTGTGGTCAAAGCCCATGTAGCCGCAAAATCCCACCAATTAAAACTCATTATCGGTAGCTCATTTGCTCTTAAAGATGGCACAAGGTTGGTTTTGCTCGCAAAAAATAGACGGGGCTATGGCCAGCTTTGTCAAATCATCAGTCAAGGTCGGCGACGTGCTTTAAAAGGTCAATATCAAATCACTATTAATGATTTTCCAGATAGCACCCAAGATCTATTCGGCATCTGGCTCATAGACCACCAAACATCGCTCCTTGATGATAAAGCAGTGAACCAGCTTAAAATGATATTTGGCCAACAGTTGTGGCTGGGCGCCGCGCTGGTAATGGACGGTTTTGATCTTGAGGTCAAAGCCAAGGTTGAATCTGTCGCTTCTCGTTTAAGCTTACCTGTTGTCGCCTGTGGTGACGTTTACATGCATGCTCAACATCGTAAGCCTTTACTCGATACGATATTTGCCATTCGCAATAATATTTCCATCGTCGCTGCTGGCAGACAGTTGCAAACCAATGCCGAACGCTATCTACGTTCCCGGCAAAATCTAGCAGCCACCTATCCCGAGCGATGGCGACAAAACACCTTAAAAATTGCTAAAGCCTGTACATTTTCACTCGACGAGCTCCGATATGAATATCCCGAAGAACTCGTCCCAACGGGCATGACACCAAGCGTTTACCTATCCCAATTGACCTGGGCTGGTGCAAACAGCCGTTGGCCAGAAGGTATCCCTGATGCTGTTGCAGTGCAAATCAAAAAAGAACTCGATCTCATCCGAGAGTTGCACTACGAATACTATTTCCTGACCGTATTTGACATTGTCCAGTTTGCTAAGGCTCAAGGCATTTTATGCCAAGGCAGAGGTTCGGCAGCCAACAGCGCCGTCTGTTTTTGCCTTGAGATTACTGAAGTCGACCCTGCCCGTGTCAACTTACTGTTCGAACGATTCATTTCAAAAGAAAGAGATGAGCCGCCAGATATCGATGTCGACTTTGAGCATGCTCGCAGAGAAGAAGTTATCCAATACTTGTACAAGAAATATTCCCGCGAGCGGGCAGCACTGGCTGCCACGGTTGTCACCTATCGACCTAAAAGCGCAATCAAAGATGTGGGTAAAGCCCTCGGCTTTGAGCCAACCCTAATCGACAAACTTGCCCGCACCCTATCTTGGTGGGATAAAAAAAGCGCCTTAGTTGATCGTTTTGAAGAAGCCGGCGTCAGTGGCGACAACCCAATGATCGAGCGATATATCACCTTAGTTGATACTCTCCTCGGTTTTCCGCGACATCTCTCACAGCATGTTGGTGGTTTTGTCATCTCAAGTGGTCCGCTATCGCAACTGGTTGCTATTGAAAATGCAGCAATGCCTGATCGAACCATTATTCAATGGGATAAAAACGATTTAGAGGCACTCGGGTTACTTAAAATTGATATTCTTGCCTTAGGCATGCTTACAGCCATCCGAAAAGCTATCGACCTTGCCAACGACTTTCGCATCAAACCTTTAACCCTGGCATCGATCCCGAAAGAAGACCCAGATACCTATCATATGCTGCAAAAAGGCGACAGTATCGGTGTTTTCCAGGTGGAATCCCGCGCTCAAATGGCAATGCTCCCAAGACTTAAGCCAGCGAATTACTACGACCTAGTGATTCAGGTCGCGATAGTCAGGCCGGGGCCAATTCAAGGAAAAATGGTGCACCCCTATTTGCGTCGACGGCAGGGCGCAGAACACATTGAATACGCCAACGACGCCGTCAAATCGGTGCTATCTAGAACCTTAGGCGTTCCCATTTTCCAAGAACAGGTAATCAAGCTTGCGGTTGTCGCAGCTGGGTTCACACCTGGCGAGGCAGATCAATTGCGCCGCGCTATGGCTGCGTGGAAACGTAAAGGCGGCCTCGGTCATTTTGAAGACAAACTCATTCAAGGCATGCTTGATCGAGGTCATGATTTAGAGTTTGCACAGCGTTTATTTGAGCAAATCAAAGGTTTTGGTGACTACGGCTTTCCAGAATCGCACGCCGCCAGTTTTGCGCTGCTAGTCTATATATCGGCGTGGCTAAAGCAACATGAACCGGCAGCGTTTTATTGCAGCCTACTCAATAGCCAGCCCATGGGGTTTTATAGCCCTTCACAGTTAATACAAGATGCGAAACGACATCATATAGAAATACATCCTGTCGATATCCGCTATAGTCTTTGGGAGTCTACCCTTGAGGCGAATCCAACCTCATTAAATCCTGAGCAGCGCCCCTCACCTCAAGCCATTCGTCTTGGATTTAATCGAATCAAAGGCTTCTCTGAAGGTGGCGCAGCACGTTTGATCCAGGCTAGACACACAACCTCACTATCCACCCTCGATGCTCTACAACAAGCTGCTAATCTCGATACGAAAGATATTGATTGCCTAATCGAGGCAGGCGCCTGCAAGGTCATCACGGGCAACCGCCACCAAGCTCATTGGTTTGCTGCGGGTCTTGGCGACACACCACCTTTATTCAAAGGCATCGAGCCGCCATCTCAGCCTGCGCTGCTGCCAGCCCCCACAGAAATTGAAAACACACGAGCTGATTATAATAGTCTGAGACTCACCTTAGGGCGCCATCCCATGGCGATATTAAGAACAACCAGTAAGGTCTTACTAAAGACAACGGTTGCTAAGGATTTACCCGGTATTCGTCATGGTCGATTTATTGAAGTCGCCGGTTTGGTTACGGGTAGACAAAAACCTTCAACCGCATCTGGCATCATTTTTATGACTCTTGAAGATGAGACCCACAACATCAACGTGGTTATTTTTAACACACTACTCAGTCGTTTTAGAGCGGCCATTTTAAGAGGGCGGTTGCTTCGTATTAAAGGTATCCTTGAGCGACAAGGTAGTGTGATTCATGTCGTTGCTGGCCACATAGAAGATCTAAGCGAACTACTGGTTAACTTCGACACAAGATCTCGAGATTTTCATTAATCCTTGGCAGACCCGCCTTACCAACTTTGTCACTAAAGCTCGCTAACCTAGGACAATACCATGGCCGTTGAAGCCTCTAAAACAGAGCCCAGATACTTGAGCGGATCTATTCCAAGGCACGTCTTACACTTATCCAGCGTCATGATTTTAGGTTTCCTCGCAATGACCCTGGGCAACCTCATCGAGCTTTATTACATCGGTCAAATAAGCATCAATGCCTTGGCAGGAATTGCGTTTATGTTCCCGATCGTTATGGCACTCAATGGCTTCACGAGAGGTATCGGCATTGGTGCATCGACGTTAGTGGCCGAAGCCATGGGTCAATCAGACCGGCAGAGAACTGCAAGAGTTGTCACCCACTGCTACTTTCTTATCATCTGCATCACGTTAACCATTGCGCTGCTCCTAAGCCTCACATCTGCAGCCCTGCTTGAGCTGATCGGCGCCCAAGGAGAAGCTTTGGCAGCGAGCCTTGCCTACAGTCAAATCTGGTACTTCGGATTCCCTGCCATGGGCATGGCAATGGTCTCCAATGGTCTGATCAGGGCATTTGGCAACCCCAGTTTTCCTGGATTCATCATGACCATAGCACCGATAATTCAAGTTACCTTAGGGCCAGTGTTAATCTTCGGTTGGCTCGGTGTCGCCCCCCTTGGAATCAAGGGCGCCGCTTGGGCATTCGTAATGGCAAGCATTGCACAGTTGTTGCTCGCGATGTACTGGTACTTGATAAAGGCCCGTTTATTCAATTTTAGCGCCCAGGCGATTCTAAGCGATTGCCAACAAATACTGGCGGTTGGCATTCCTGCAGCGGCGACCAACTTGATTCAACCCGTGTCTTTGGCAGTCATCACTTACTTGCTGGCTACCTTCGGCACCGAGGTTATCGCTGGCTTTGGCATCGCGAGCCGAATCGAAGCGGTTGTCTCGATGGTCGTCATCGGTATCGCAACCAGCGTGGTGCCTTTGGTTGGTCAGAACTTTGCCGGCGGCAGACCCGATCGAGTCAAGCAAAGCCTTTTGGTGTGCTATTCAGCCTGCTTAACTTGGGGCATCACTGCGGCATTGATTATGTGGCTTGGCGCCGAGCTTTTTGTATCAGCATTTAATGAAGCTCCCGCCGTACAAAAGGTCGCAATCGAATATTTACACATCGTTCCGCTATCAATCGGCTTTATGGGCATCATGACCGTTGCTACCCATGGCTTTAATGCTCTGAGACGACCGATGCCGGCATTGGGGTTATCCGTTGCACGTTTGTTGCTGGTGTATTTTCCACTGGCGCTGATTGGTCGCGTTTTATTGGGTTATACCGGCGTTTTCTGGGCCACCGCGTTGGCTAACCTTGTCGTTGGCATCGCAGCAGCATTGTGGCTAAAAGCTGTGCTCGAGCGAACACCTAGCACTGGCTTTGGCATTACATCAAAGTCCGAGACAACACCAAACGTGCTCTAACCTGACCAGAATTCTCGGTCCGGTCAATAACCATCTGATCAACACCAATCCCCTGCTCTCGGTCAAGCCGATCCAGCAACATTAAGAGGTCAGAAAACACCACCGCCTCGAACCAGAGGCTTACCGATGCATCACCCTCAGGCTGCAAACGATTTGGACTAATATCTTGCTCATTTGCCGCGTTGGTTATTGCGCTCAGTACATTGCCTTCATACGCCTGCATTGGACTCGACTGAACCCCAGCTCTAGCCTGCGCCTCTGTCTGTTTCATCATCGTCAAGAGCGCCAAGTTGCGCTCTCGATCACTCAACTGTGATTCGCGAAACTCAAAAACCGGTTGCCAAACGGCGGTATATCCAACTATCACAGTTAAAAAACTAACAAGCAGCACTAGCATACGCTGGTCATTAGTTTTCAATTGCTTAAACCTAACGGTATAGCGCGTTAAAAATGCCTTCATAGCGACGGCTCCAGTTGCATTCTGAGGCTACCGCGGACCTGATTTCGTTCTTGAGAAATGGTGCCAATTTCTGCGGCATAGCCGAGTTCACCAAAGGTCTTTGCCAGCGACATAATTTGATCGCTTCGCTGCCCCGATAACTGCAGCACCAAATCGCCTCTTCCAGCATTGTAGTTTAAGTTATCCAACTGCAAGCCAGACTGACTGATCGGTCGACTGATGGCGTTTAACCATTGTCCTGCACTTAACCCTGTCCCCTGGCCTGAGTCGTTCAACCGGCTTCGCCATCTTCGATTGAGATCCCGGGGATTTCGATCGTTCGGATAGATCGCAGTATAGAGGGCCCTTGCTTCGGCTTCTAATTCTGATGACTGAGACGCGAGATAAATCCCTTGGCTACCCACAGACAACATCGTAACCGCCAGCACCAGACCAGCCGCGAACCCCAAGCGTTTGAACCATCCTTGAGCAGTCTTATTAGCATCAACTCTAGCAAATTCGCCTTGACGGAAATTAATCCGTCCGTCGAGAGCTTGGGCAGCGAGGTAGGTGAGCAATGTCGGGTGCGATCGTGCCTCGAGGTCTAACATAGACATGGTTTCGGTTGGCAACACGTGCTCGGGTGGACCATCGCCGAAAAAATTGACCGGCAGTCGCTCCATTAATCCCCTGAGCAAAACTGGTAGTTGCTGCGGTAGGTGCTGTGCGGGTAAGGCAAACCTCGTACCATCGGTCAAAGCGACCAGTGCAGATTCCTCATCTAACAACATCACATTGTCCTCAGCACCTACCACTTCAAGATCAACTCCGACAAATTGAGGATCTAAACCAATATGACTCAGCGCGGCCAAGCAATCCATGAGCTGCGTTTTATCGACAACCCCTACGTCAAGCGCATTGCCCCGACGCTGCCCGATCGCTATGAAACAATCAAACACATCGCACGCGAGGCTTTCTTCGACGAGATAAGGCACTGCATCCAAAATCGCTTTAGTGGGCTTTGGCGGTACCTCAATGGTTTTCAGCAGAACTTGCTCACCGGACAGCAGTAAAACCACATCATCGGGAATACCAAAGGAATCAACGAACGATTCCAAGTCAGATAATTCGCCGATGTCTTCTCGCACGGCACTCTCAAACTCATCGAGTAGCAGCCAACGAAGCCCGCCCTTTCGCCAATGGACAATGAGCCTGTCAAGCGCCATCAGTATCCCCTGTTGCGTCCTCTAGGTTAGATGACGCTTCTGCGGCGATCGTAAACCGTTCGTTATTCTTTCTTTGATACACCGTCAACTCACCCGTACTGCCATCTCTGAAAAGCAAACTGGTCAAAAAAACTATTTGCTCACCATATCGCGCTCGAATCTTCGCTTGAAAAAAATTTGATTGTACACCAAGTCCGTCTGGCTTTAGCGAGAGACCTGCTAACTCCGGCTGTTGTAAAAATTGTTGCACCGACTCAAAACCTTCCAAGGTTAACCGAGTTTCTGTCAGTGATTGCGCTTGGTCTAAGGTCAGGTCTGTGGCCATAGCTTGTAAGACTAAGGGCGAAGCCGTGTTCACATTTAATGGTGAAACGGCCGCAGGCAGTACTGACATAACCGACCTCAGTCGATTAAACCCATCATCTGTCATGGATCTTAGCAGACGTATCTCGGACAGGTCGTAAAGCGGTTGACCACTGGTGCGATAAGGCTTTTCGAGCCCGAGGTAAAAATAATCCTCAGCGCCGGCGGGGCTGGTCTCGCCATCTAAATCGGTAAAATCTCGCAGCTCATCAAGCCAACTTGGGTCCAAACCGATTTGCGCGGTCATGAGAGATAGTTTTTGTTGAAGTACAGTATTTGCTTTTTGTCCAACCACAAATTCATTGAGATTAAACAGGCCTTGCAAATCCTCGATAACAATTTCTACTTCGCCAAATTCAAACTCAAATCTCAAATCTGGCGCGGCCCATGGCTCACTTAAATCGTCTTGACCGGGACGATCGATAAAGTCTTTATGAAGCAACTGCCTAGCGTACTCCTCACCTCCACGGGCATAAAAATAGGCTTGGAGGCGATCTAGCTGGTTACTACCGGTCGCAATGGCGCGAAATTGGTTTTTTGCGATGGCAACACTCAGCACCGTAGCAATGGTGACCACCAACAGGACGATCATCAAGGCCGCTCCCTGTTCCCTCGAACCGGTGACCTTCGATACATGAGCCAAAGGCGCCCTCATATTCTAAGCCCCAGTGGCTGACCATCATCGTTGATGGCCCGCTCGTCTGCGGGTATCTCTGGTATTTCATCGACGTTATCCGTCGCCTCACTTTCCTCGTCCAAGGCATCATTTGGATCTAGATAGCCATTTAACATCGGCATGTACTGCGGAAAATCTATGTATCGGGTCAAGGTTTCAAATTGATCTGTTGTAATGGTGAGCTCGATGGCCACTGGGAGCTCGTCGCCATCCTCAGCCGATATCACTTCGTGACGACTGCCGTCGGGCTTTATCAGAGCCGCTTCAAAACCTCGGACGCCCGTTAACAGCGTTTGGGATTTGGGTTCTGAATCTTCTGCTCGATCCAGCACCAGCCAGATAATACGTTTGATCGAGTTACCATCGAACTGATAGGCCACCCGTTGTAATTGGCTTCGAGGTAACTTTAGGGGATTTCGCCAACCCGACCGGGTCAATTCCACGGGATAGAGCCCCTGGTTAACTGAAATCGCCGGGCGAAGATCGCCGTATTCATCACGGATGCCCCGATAGACGACCGCAGAAAAGTCACGATCGATCATTTGATTAAAACGTAACAAAGTCACGTACTGAGACGTTTTTTCTTTGGTCTGCCGCTCTACTGAGGATACACTCCGAAGCATTTGATTTGATGCGAGACCTAAAATAGCGAAAATTGCCATCGCGATCAGCACTTCAAGCAACGTGAACCCACGGCTACGCAACATCAGTGACGTCCTACAAAGCCAGTCAGCTCAGCCAGCACATCATCAGGTCGAAGATCGTCCCGAACCGAAACTGTCACCCTTTTCAAGTCAGCATCACTGGTCGTTTCTGTTCGCACCAAAACCCGATAACGCCGATCCACCATTTGGACTTCTTGCTGCTCCCGGCTAGGTCGGGTAAACGGATCCTGGTCAGTTCCTCGGACCAACCGCTCTCGCAACACATTCTGCGCGACGGTCGAGGCTAAAAGCTGTTCCTGCAATCTCGTCGTTTGAACAACGGCAAGGGAGGCGTTCTTGGTAAGCGCTAAGCCAACCACCGCAAATACGGCCAAGGCCACCATGACTTCGATCAGCGTAAAGCCCCGTCGACTCACTGACTTATTCTCGCTCAAAAGGTTCTCTGTGCAACTCAAAATTACCGTACCCGTCTGATGACAGTCCCATCCACCAACCCTCATTGGTCATGAGCTCCAATTCAAATATTGAAGTTTCGCCACTCGACAGTAGCAACACGCTTGGCTCCAAGAACACTTCGTCAAGCTCAGTTGCCTCTTGTTCTTCCTCATCAGCATCCGGACCACCCAAGCGGATGGGTTCTCCCTCGAGCGCCAAGACCAGACGCAGCGTTTCGGGCAACCGATGTTTGATTAAGCTTCGTTCGAGGGCAGGTATCCAACCATTGGTCAATTCGTCGTAGACCAAAAACTCGTAGCCATCGGCATAAATCATCACCCCGACTTCGCTTGCCTCGATTTCAGCCTTCGCTAAACCTTGGTTCAGAGCAAAGTTAAGGCGTTGCATTTCTTCTTCGTAGTCGGCTCGGGAGACAAATCCGGGCAAATTTGCAACCACTAAACCGGTCAACATTGAGACGATAAAAAGCACCACCAAAATTTCGATTAGGGTGAACCCCGAAGGCTGGCGCATTACGCCTCCTACAGATCAGAAAGGTTTAGATCCGCGTCCACGCCTTCCCCGCCCTCACGACGATCAGAGCCCAAGGAATAAACCTCAATCTGACGACCTTCACTAAAATATAGGTAGGGTTCTCCCCAAGGATCGATGGGCAGTTTTTTTAAGTAGCCGTCGACATTCCAACGACGAGGCTCAGGATAGCCAGAGGGCTTTTCGATAAGTGCCTCCAATCCCTGATCCGTGCTCGGGTAATGACCATTATCCATCCGGTAGAGCTCAAGGGCATTACCAATTTGCTGGAGATCAGATTTAGCTGCGGTAGCCCTTGCCTCATCAGGCCGACCCACAATATTTGGCACGATCAACGCCCCTAAAATCCCTAAAATCACCACCACGACCATAATCTCGATCAAAGTAAAGCCATGGTTGCGCCTGCGCACTGGTTGCTTATAAATCATCACTCTCCTTCCCGTGGATTCCTTCAAGGCCGATGGCCGTCTCAACCCACCATTTGATTTAAATTTATAATAGGTAACAAAATTGCCATCACTATGGTGAAGACCGCCCCGCCCATAATAATCAGCATCAGCGGCCCAATTAGACTCAGCAGGGTTGCAAGCAAGGCTTCTACATCCTGTTGTAAATATCGCGCCACACGCGCCAACATACTGTCTAGCTCGCCGCTAGATTCGCCGCTCGCGATCATATACAACATCATAGGCGGAAAATATCCGCTGACCTGAAGCGCACTTTGCAAGCTACTGCCTTCGCTAACTCGAAGCGTGGCCTGCGTTATTTCTGTTCTGAGCCATCGATTCGAGACAACTTGTCCGGCGATCTTCATAGCATCGACCAGCGGCACCCCTGATCCAGTTAAGATACTGAGGGTGCTTGCGAACTGGGCAATACTGCGCCCTTTTGCCATTTTAGCCGACAATGGTGCCCTCAAGAGCAAACGATCGAATACCAGTCGGTTTGACTCAACTGCCAACAGCCGGCGCATCATCAGTGCCAGCGCCACTAACAGCAGCAAAACGAAAAACCCAAAGTCTGTAACGAAATCACTCAGGGCAATAATCCAGACAGTCAACGCGGGTAAAGCCTGGCCAGTATCAGCGAACACAGCAACAATATCCGGCACCACGTAGCCAAGTAGGCCTGCAAGAATAAGCAACGTCAGCACAAATAATATCACTGGATAGACCAAGGCTTGTTGAACTCGGCTCGCGGACTCGTACTGAGCCTCACTAAAATCGGCGAGCTGGTTGAGCACAGCGTCTAGGTGGCCCGAGGACTCACCTGCCGCAACCGTGGCTCTAAACAAATCTGGAAAAGCCTTTGGGTAAGCCTCCAAGCTACCGGCAAGAGAGTAACCTTCCATTACCCTGGCGCGAACCGTCACTAGCATCTTTTGCGTTTTGGGCATCTGAGTTTGCTTAGACACTGCCAACAAAGCCTCTTCTACCGGCAAACCTGCGCCAATCAGGGTCGCCAATTGTCTGGTGATCAGCGCTCTTTCGCTGACCGACAAAGTCGGCTCAAACAAAGCGCCCAAGAAATTGCCTGAGCTCGCCTCAACGGTAATTGCTTGGCTAGCGAGAACAACTTTAGTAGGTGCAAGCCCTTGGTCTCTCAATTGCTGACGAATTTGCCGGGCAGAATCGCCCTCGAGCATGCCTTTTTTGACTCGACCCCTGTCGTCTAACGCTTGGTAATCAAATGCAGGCATTGTGGTTCGTCAATCTGCCATCGTCACACGAAGAATTTCATCCATCGTCGTCAGGCCAGCAAGAATCTTTGCGCGACCATTGTCTCTGATTCCTTCTGACATTAAGCGCACATGCTTTTCCATGACAGGTTCGGCAGCACCGGTATGTATCAACTCTCGTAAGCCATCATCAACTACGATGACTTCGTAGATTCCCTGCCGTCCCCGATATCCCTCGAAAGAACACTCCTCACAGCCTTCGGCCCTATAGATCGTCGCTTTAGCATCGTCAGCTAAATTCAGAAACTTACGCTCATAGCTGTCCGGCTCGTGGGCGACTTTGCATGATGCACACAGAACCCGCACCAACCGTTGCGCCACAAGGCCAACGACACTGTTAGACAACAAATACGGTTGCACCCCCATATTCGCTAACCGGGTAATCGCGCCGATGGCGGTATTGGTGTGAAGCGTTGATAACACTAAATGTCCCGTCAGACTCGCCTGCACTGCAATGTCCGCCGTTTCGTAATCTCTGATCTCACCGACCATAACGACATCAGGGTCTTGTCGAAGAATTGCTCGTAAGCCTTTTGCAAAAGTCATATTCGCTTTGCTATTGACCTGGGTTTGGCCAACTCCCTCGACATCGTATTCGATGGGGTCTTCGACCGTTAGGATATTCCGGCTGCTATCGTTTAACTGATCTAACCCGGCATATAGTGTTGTCGATTTTCCTGAACCCGTGGGGCCTGTCACCAAAATAATTCCGTGTGGACGTTCTAGGAGCTGCCGCATCGCCTCAAGCGCAACATCACGCAACCCGAGGTGCTCTAAGCTTTTTCGTCCATCTTGCTTATCAAGCAGTCGCATCACGACTCGCTCACCATTACTCGCCGGTATGGTTGAAACTCTCACATCGACTTCCTTTCCTCCCACTCGAACCGAAATACGGCCGTCTTGGGGCAATCTTTTCTCAGCGATATCCAGCCTTGCCAT
Source organism: Pseudomonadales bacterium (assembly GCA_016779565.1). GTDB lineage: Bacteria > Pseudomonadota > Gammaproteobacteria > Pseudomonadales > Azotimanducaceae > UBA9926. The sequence continues at coordinate 26,080 of JADHNJ010000015.1, read as the reverse complement.
GACTTTGATCCGCGATACTAACAAAGGTGCCAATGCCCTACGGGGGGTGACAATCTCTCGGAGCACGCCATCGACCCGAAACCTGACAACCAATCTTGTCTCATAGGTTTCGACATGGATATCTGAGGCGCCAACTTTGATCGCTTCCGTCAACAAACTATTAATCAGTCGAATAATAGGCGCGTCGTCATCTTGCTCCAGTAGGTCGCCACTTTCAGGCAACTCATCAACCAGACTGGTCAAATCCATAGATTCACCAAGATCTTCGATAAAGGCCATGGCTTCATCGCTATCGGCTTCATAAGCACGCGACAGTAAGGCATCAAATTGTGAGTTAGAGACCGCTTCAAGCGTCTGCACTGGACCGGCAAGCCGCTGCACTTCACTATAAACCACCGGCACTAAGGGTTCCCTGAACACCAATTTACATCCCACGTCGTCGCTGCCATTCGTGCGCTCGATGATGACACCAAACCGCTTTGCAAAACCAAAGGGCAACCGTGACGATATTGGCGATTGCTTGGCTACAAACTCTGACATGACATTACCTTTGGTGTGCAATGAGATAATTTAAAACTTGGCCACAATTAAACCCTGGTTGTTTCAAACCGATAGAAACTAAGGTCAACCGGTTTTCTTACCTGGTGGTTTTTCGACACCCCAATTGTATCAGTGTTCCAATAAAATTCCTGCTAAAGCCTTACCCCATACTTCTAATTCACACCAGCATCCTTTAATATCATTACAAATAATACTGGGGCTCCACGATATGAAACTCAGTGATATCGATCTTAATTTATTCGTCGTCTTGGACGCCATTTACACCGAGGGAAACCTGACTCGAGCGGGTGAAATTATTGGTATCACGCAGCCGGCTGTTTCTAACTCCTTGTCGCGACTCAGGACCCTCTTTGATGACCCACTATTTGTCAGAACCGCCGACGGCATGATCCCAACACCCACGGCCCAAAACATTATTGGCTCGGTTCGGCAAGCCCTCGATTTAGTTCGCTCCAGTGTTCAGCAAAGCGAGCACTTTGACCCTCTATTATCTGAAAAACGCTTCAGAATTTCGGCTAATGACCTGACAGAAGCGATTCAACTACCGCCACTGATCAAGCATCTCAAGGACAAAGCCCCAAATATAGCCGTTGAATGTTATCAAGTTCGCCGGCGCGACCTGAATATTGAACTAGCATCTGGCAACTTGGATCTCGCAATTGATATACCGTTGACCCCAGACCCACAAATCAAACAAGTTCCACTGCGGGCAAGCCCGCACGTCTGTGTGGTCAGAAAAGACCACAGTTTTATCCGCAACAATCTTGATCTAGAGGCCTACCTCGCCCTCGAGCATGTGCACATTTCCTCTCGTCGAGGCGGGCTCGGGATCGTAGACCTTGCACTCGGCAAGATGGGTAAAAAACGCAATATCGCTGTGAGAACGCAACATTACTTAGCAACCCCCCTTCTGATTGCGACCACCGACATGGCCTTGACAGTATCAACCTCTTTCGCGCGCTTTTTAATGACGTTATCGCCAGTGCAAGTATTCGACTTACCTTTCGAAACACCGCAACTCGAGACGCATCTGTACTGGCACGAAAGTACCGACAAAGATCAATCAAACCAATGGTTTCGATCCCTGATCTTAAATGCACCCGAATTATGACGCCGCGAGCAAACCCATGCCCCTAAATTTCGTTGGAAGTCATATCCTGAGCGTTGACCAATTTGACCGAGAATCGATCGAGCGGATCTTTGCCGTCGCCGATCAAATGATCCCCTATGCTCTCAGGCAGCGAGTCACTCGAGTCTTAGAAGGCGCTATTTTAGGCAACATGTTTTTTGAGCCCAGTACTAGAACCCGCGTGAGTTTTGGGTGCGCTTGGAATCTATTAGGCGGTGAGGTTAGGGAGACGACGGGCCTTAAAGCATCTGCACTCGCCAAGGGCGAATCCTTCTATGACACAGCGCGAGTTTTGTCCGGATACAGTGATTTGATCGTTATGCGACACGAAAAGATGGGGTCTGTGGCTGAATTTGCTGAAGCTAGCCGCGTGCCTGTCATCAATGGTGGTGACGGCGCCAATGAACATCCGAGCCAAGCACTTCTCGACTTGTATACCATCGGCCGAGAACTGACGGACCAAGGCAAAACCATTGACGGTATGCGAATCGCGCTCGTTGGCGATCTTCGCTATGGAAGAGCGGTGCATTCTTTGTGTAAGTTATTAGGAATTTATAAAGATATTACCCTATCGCTTATCTCACCAGAGGCGCTTCGTCTACCGGAGTCCTACATTTATTCGCTCAGAATGGCGGGACATCAGGTCATCGAATCAACTGATTTAGGCCAAGGCCTGCAAAGTGCTGATATTGTTTATGTCACGAGAACCCAAGAAGAACGATTTGAGTCGCCTGAAGAAGCACTTAGGTACAAAGGACTTTTTCGGTTAAACCAAGCCGTCTACACCGAATACTGCGAACCTAATACCGTGATCATGCACCCTCTCCCTCGAGATACCAGAGCCGAGGCCAATGAGCTGGACAATGACTTAAACGACAATCCAAATCTCGCCATTTTTCGACAAACCGACAATGGTGTTTTGATCCGGATGGCTTTGTTTGCCCTCATCTTGGACGTTGCTGATCAAATTGAGCAAACCAGTCGCACTGTGAATTGGTACACCGCTAAGCGATTCTGACATAATTGCAGGACCGAACCACCCACCAATCTATTGTTATCCGAGAGCCCAAACTTATGAAATACAACTCTATCCTAGAAACAATCGGCAACACCCCTGTCGTGAAATTAAATCGCATGGCGCCCAAAGGACAACATATCTACGCCAAAGTCGAGAGCTTCAACCCTATGGCGTCGGTAAAAGATCGCTTGGCAATTGCCATCATTGACGATGCTCTTGCCAAAGGCACCTTGAAGCCAGGCCAAACTGTTATCGAAGCAACCTCTGGCAATACCGGTATCGCCTTGGCCATGGTCTGCGCCGCTAAAGGCCATCCCTTCGTCGCGACGATGGTTGAAACTTTTTCAATTGAACGGCGCAAAATTATGAAAGCCCTTGGCGCAAAGGTGATATTGACGCCTGCAGCAGAACGCGGCAGCGGTATGGTTGCCCGGGCAGAGGCCTTGGCAGAGGCCCATGGCTGGTTTTTAGCCCGACAATTCGAAAACCCTGCGAATCCTGCTTATCACCGCAATACCACCGCACCAGAAATTCTCAGAGACTTCGCGGGAGACAATTTGGACTATTTCGTCAGTGGCTGGGGCACGGGCGGTACCATGACCGGGACAGGACAAGTATTAAAAGCGGCTAGACCCGATATCCAAGTTATCGGCGTTGAGCCGGAGGGCGCAGCGCTGCTATCTGGGAATGATTGGACACCTCATAAGATACAAGGCTGGACACCAGATTTCATTCCTGCGGTGCTTGATCCTTCGGTTACCGATGCCTTGGTATTAGTCTCAGATGAGGAATCCATTCAAACAGCTCAGGATCTTGCTCGCCTGGAGGGCATTTTTTGTGGGATTTCCTGTGGTGGCACGATGGCTGGCGCTCTGAAGGTCGCCGAGCAAGCACCGGCTGGAAGCACTTTTTGCGTGATGTTGCCAGATACTGGCGAACGATATTTATCGACGCCATTGTTCGAACACATCTCTCCAGACAGCGATGATGCTTGGTTAGCAGAACAGGACTAGGAGTTAATGTTACCAGCCTGGTAACCCGTGCCTTCCAAAGCCAGCGTGTGACGCCTTATGGACGGAAGACGCTCACGTCACTGAGTCAAAAATTGCTTAAAAAAAACCCCTGATCGGCAAGCCGGTCAGGGGTTTGACTATACGATGTTTGGAGCTAAAGCATACTGTCTAGCTCAGGCACCGCCTTAAAGAGATCAGCAACCAATCCATAATCAGCAACCTGAAAGATAGGTGCATCTTCATCTTTGTTAATGGCGACAATCACTTTGCTATCTTTCATGCCTGCTAAATGCTGGATCGCACCACTGATACCAACGGCAATGTACAAGTCTGGCGCGACGATCTTGCCGGTCTGTCCTACTTGCATATCATTTGGTACAAAGCCTGCGTCTACGGCTGCACGAGAAGCGCCAATAGCCGCTCCCATCTTATCGGCAACGCTCTCCAGCATCTGGAAATTCTCGCCATTTTGCATCCCTCGACCCCCTGAAACGATAATACTCGCTGCTGTGAGCTCGGGCCGCTCTAGTTCGACAACATCCTCACGGATCCACTCAGAAACACCCATTGCAGCCGGTGCATCGACCGTTTCGATCGAGGCGCTGCCGCCTTGGTCAGAAACAGGATCGAAGGCCGTGCCACGCACCGTTAAGACTTTAACTGCATCGCTGCTCTGAACCGTCGCAATAGCATTGCCGGCATAAATTGGTCTCTTAAACGTATCAGTCGACTCGACAGAGATAATGTCTGAGATTTGTGATACATCGAGCAAGGCGGCTACTCTCGGCATATAATTCTTACCCGAGGTTGTAGTCGCTGTCAGAATGTGTGTGTACCCACCCGCCAATGACACAATGAGGGCCGCCAATTCTTCTGCTAGATCGTGGGCATAAAGCTCGTTGTCCGCTACCAGCACTTTTTGAACGCCTTCTATTGCGACCGCAGCATCAACTGCACCCTGGCAACCTTGGCCAGCGATTAGTAGGTGAATGTCCCCTCCTAACGCCTTAGCCGCAGCCAAAGCTACTCGTGTGGAAACCTTGACATTGTTTTGGTCGTGTTCAGCTACAACTAAAATACTCATGAAATCACCTTCGCTTCGTTTCGCAATTTATCCACCAACGCCTCAACGCTTTCGACCTTTATACCGGCAGCACGCTCAGCAGGCGGTTCAACCTTCAGCGTCTTAACCCTCGGGGCCACATCCACACCCAATTCCGCTGGAGTCAACACATCGATGGGTTTCTTCTTAGCTTTCATAATATTAGGTAGCGAAGCGTACCGGGGCTCATTCAATCGAAGATCTGTCGTCACAATGGCCGGCAGCTTGACGGTAATTGTTTCAAGACCACCATCAATTTCTCGTGTGACTGTTGCGGTGTCTTCTGCAAGATCCACCTCGGATGCAAAGGTCGCCTGAGCAAGGCCTGCTAGTGCCGCTAACATCTGCCCGGTTTGAGAGTTGTCCCCATCGATCGCCTGCTTCCCTGTGATGATCAACCCAGGCGCTTCTTTGTCGACTAGCGCTTTCAACACTTTGGCGATCGCCAATGGCTGCATGTCCTCGTCGGTCTCAATTAAAATGCCACGGTCCGCGCCTAACGCAAGGGCCGTGCGCAATTGTTCTTGGCATTGGCTTTGTCCAACCGAGACCACTACGACTTCTTCGGCTTTGCCCGCCTCTTTGAGTCGAACAGCTTCTTCTATGGCGATCTCGTCGAAGGGGTTAACTGACATCTTGACGTTGTTTAAATCGACGCCTGACTGATCCGCCAACACCCTGATATTGACGTTATAATCGACCACGCGCTTGGCTGTTACCAAAATTTTCATGGACATCCTCTGCTTAGTGAAAAAGACTACCGCACCGACGAACCTGAGCGGAACGATCATTTTTTAAAGGCCCGTATTCTGCCGTTTTAGCTGCAGATTTACAAGCGTCAGGCGCTCCGTGTCCGTGGGCAAACAAGAGGCAAGTCGTTGTTTTTTATATGACTACACCTTTATCGGTTACAATCACGGAGATTGATCGAAGGGTAGAGTCGGCGGCGCCAGTTTCCCTTCACAGCTGTCTTTTCTTACAATAGGCAACTTTCACGCATTTGGAGTACGACATGGAACGTGAGTCGATGGAGTTTGACGTTGTCATCGTTGGTGGTGGGCCTGCAGGTCTATCGGCAGCCATCAAATATTCCCAGCTAGCCATTGAGGCTGGATTGGAACCCTCTGTCTGTTTGGTGGAGAAGGGTTCCGAGATCGGCGCACACATACTCTCGGGCGCCGTGGTCGAGCCAACTGCCCTTAATGAGTTATTCCCTGACTGGCAAGCTATGGATGCACCTCTGCACAATCCTGTCACCGAAGACGATGTCTATCTATTGACCGATGATCATCAAGGCATGCGCTTGCCCGGGCTATTCATTCCAAAGGCTCTGCATAATGAGGGTAATTACGCCACCAGTCTCGCCAATCTCTGCCGCTGGCTCGGCGAACAAGCTGAAGCCTTAGGCGTCAATATCTTCCCTGGATTTGCGGCGAGTGAGGTACTCTTTCACGAAGATGGCGCCATCAAAGGCATCGCAACAGGCGATATGGGCGTCGGCGCAGACGGCGAGCAAAAATCGAGTTATACCCAAGGCTATGAGTTGCACGCGAAGTACACGATTTTTGCAGAAGGCTGCCGGGGGCATCTCGGCAAACAGCTTATCAAGCGATTCGGTCTAGATAAGAACTCCGATACTCAGCATTATGGCATTGGCTTCAAGGAGGTCTGGGATATTGACCCATCCAAGCATGTGCCCGGAAAAGTCGTCCACACTGTGGGCTGGCCCTTAGATTTCGGCCCCGGAGGAACTTTAGGCGGGTCATACCTCTATCACCTTGAAAATCATCAGGTCGCCATTGGTCTCATCGTTGATCTTGGCTACAGCAATCCCCACTTATCACCCTTTGATGAGTTTCAGCGTTTTAAGCACCATAAACTCATTCGGCAAACCCTTGAAGGAGGAAAGCGAATCGCTTATGGCGCTCGAGCGGTCGTTAAAGGTGGCTATCAAGCCCTTCCTGAACTTGCTGTGCCGGGTGGACTACTTGCCGGGGACGATGCAGGGTTTTTAAATAATCTCAAGCAGAAAGGCACGCATACCGCCATGAAGTCTGGCATGCTAGCAGCAGAGGCCATCTATGAGGCGCTGGCCAATGGCAGCGAGGGAAGAGAGCAACTGACCCGCTATCAGCAACTCTATGAGCAGTCTTGGCTTCACGAAGAACTGTACAAAGCGCGCAATATTATGCCCGCGCAACACAAGTTCGGTATGTTTATGGGCGCCATGTTCGCGTGGGTGGATCAGTACGTTTTCCAGGGTCGATTGCCGTTCACATGGACGGATCCCACACCAGATCATGCCAAGCTTAAAGACCAATCGAGCTGCCAGAAGCCCGATTACCCCAAACCTGACAGTAAACTCAGCTTTGACAAACTCAGCAGCGTGTTCCTTACCAACACCTACCACGAGGAGGACCAACCGTGTCACCTCACCTTGGGGGACCCCAGTATCCCCATAAGCGTCAATCTACCCAAGTATGACGAGCCCGCTCAGCGGTATTGCCCTGCGGGTGTCTATGAAATCGTCGAGGAAGCAGAAGGGCCAAGATTTCAAATCAATGCCCAAAATTGCATCCACTGCAAAACCTGTGACATCAAAGATCCATCCCAAAATATTAACTGGGTAGTACCCGAAGGTACTGGCGGCCCCAATTACGGCAATATGTAATCCAGGAGAGAGGCGCTATCGCAGTTGTTACTGTGGTGAGCGCCCATTGCCTACTAAGACCTGCAGTCTGCGCTTAGGGAAGACTGCCAAACCCGTCAACCAGCAGCTCTTCAGGAATAGGAAAATTGGCGCCTGCGCTCCAAATCCCTAGCTGTCCGTCAACATCAATAAGTGCTGCCATCAGCGAGTAGTAACTACTTCGATTTAGCTTAGCCCAAAGCCCATCACGCACCAAAACATACGGCATCGGCACTTCGTCCTTGACTTTGAAGGTGAGCGGATTCACGTCGCTGACTAGAACTTCATCACCCACATTCGTGTTCATTGAAATCGTCTGTTGGCGCCCCTCGCCGGAAAAGCTGAGCCCAACCCCGAGAAAAGGGACATCGTTAACGGTTATTTGACATGCCTCTACGGGCGTGACCAGAAAGTAATCATCGGCTTCACGCCTAAGTATTCTAGAGAACAAACGCACAAGTCGAGGACGATTAATTCTACTGCCCTCGTAAAGCCAATCACCGTTATCGTTAATCACCAGGTCGATGGGGTAGACCCGTTCGGGCTGCCATAGATGTACAGGCGGCAATTCTAAGTCAGAAACTTTGCTCAACTCCTGCTGTAAGCTGTATGGCAAGTTCACATCGATGGTCAAAATTTAATCACCTCGGCGCGCAGGGTTGATAACTCTACTACGCCAACTGCATTAAACCCTGACATCATGCCTGCGCATTCCCCCGGGTTAAAGGTCAGACCTTTTTCGCTCATTTCGTGATGATACAAGTGTGTATGTCCATGCAATCGGAGATCTACTACTTTCGAGGTTAATTGGAATTCTAGCGGGTCATGCACAACGCAGATGCTCCTTCCATGGAGGTTAAAAATCCAGGGCGGCTCAAAAAACTCAAACCCTTGGAAATTTATCGCAGCGTCAAGGCTACTTCTCTCCAAATCATTATTTCCAAATACGCCGGACATAGGCATGCCTAGCGCCCCAAAGACATCGATCGTTTTTGCCTGAGTCACATCGCCGGTATGAATGACCTGATCCACCCCCTGGTCGTTAAAGATAGCGACAATTTCACGGCAGTTTTTCAAGTTGTTGTGGGTATCACTGACGATCCCGATACGCATACATGTCCCTTAAGACCCAATCACCAGCACATACTGACAACCGGGCCTTCGCTGCAAAGCTCTAGAGGTTTGCTAAGCCACTTTCTCTAGGATATGGATCCCGCAGGCAGATCCCAAACCAATGACATGGGTCAGGCCTATTCGCGCACCTTCAACTTGACGGTTTCCAGCCTCGCCTCGCAGATGCGTGCAAACTTCGTAGATATTAGCGATACCGGTTGCACCCAACGGATGCCCCTTGGACAAAAGACCACCACTAACATTAACAGGCACCCGTCCGCCTAGCGCCACTTCGCCCTCATCGATCATTCGCCCGGCCTCACCGTCAGCACAAAGACCTAGATTCTCGTAATGTAAAATCTCAGCGGTTGCAAAGCAGTCGTGAAGTTCGACGAGATCAACATCTGCCGCAGATATTCCTGCCATTTCATAGGCTTGTTTTGCCGCGATACGCGTCACCGCATTGACGTCAGGCATGACAAGGTCTCTGTCTGTATACGGATCACTCGCCAAAACCGAGGCTTTTATTCGCACCGCGCGGCTCAGCCCAAGCTCTTTCGCTTTTTTCTCGGAGACCAAAACGGCCGCAGCTGATCCATCGACATTTACCGAACACATCAGTTTAGTATTGGGATAAGAAATCATTTCAGCATTCATAACAGTTTCTAAAGGCGTCTCGATTTGGTACATCGCCTTAGGATTCAATGTTGAGTGATGATGGTTTTTCACAGATACCTTGGCAAATTGTTCAAAGGTAGTCCCATATTTTCGCGCATGCTCCATACCGGCCTCAGCAAACACAGAAGGCATCGTGCCTGAGCCCAAAAGACCTTCTTTAGGTATACCCGAGCCACCACCTGCCCCACCTAGCAAACCCTTACCCATTTGCTCTACACCAACGGCCAGGACACAATCAAATACACCGGCTTTGATTGACATCCAGGCCTCTCGGAAAGCCGTTGCACCGGTCGCGCAAGCGTTCGCACAATTGACAACGCCTATACCTGTCTGACCAATTTCCTGCAGTATCCGCTGCCCAACCATTGCGTTAGCCTGGCCCAAATTGCCGCAATACAAGGCCTGCATGTCTTGGATCGTTAGACCCGCGTCATCCAATGCTAGGAGGGCCGATTCCGCGCCAATTTGAGGGACCGTTTTATCTGGAAACCGACCAAACTTAATCATATCAACCCCTACCACATAAACATCGCTCATCTTTGCCTCCTTTACTTATGCAACTGGTTTAAAGAAATAACTGGTGTAGCTATTGCCATCTTTATCTTTTCGGCCCAAAGCATCACCAAAAACGACTTCAACGGGCATATCAAACGTCAAATTCTCTGGATCGGGCTCAACGTCGATAAGATTACCTTTAAGCGTTGCACCATCTTCCAGATCAACAATGGCAGATATATAGGGTACTTCGATGCCTGGAAAACTGCGGTATACGATGCTGTATGAATACAATTTCCCTCGGGTGCCTAATCGTTTAGCGGTCATAACGTCGCGAGCACCGCACTTTGCACAGGTGCTGCGTTCTCCTAAGAAAATGGCATTACAAGCGCCACACTCTAGGCCTTCTAAATATGGGTCATCCGAGTCGGCACCCTTTAAATACGGTACGACGGGCAATGGCCCTTTGGTTGTTGTTAATTCTGACATAATTTCCCTCGATGGCCGTGTCTAGCCGCATCTAAGCTCGCCTTGATCACTCACCGACTATCATATGAATGCTTATTGCAGCGACTTTTTCCCCAACGGCTCCATGGCCGCCAACTTTGAACGGATCCTCATTTTCAGCACCGCGTGCTTTGAATCCAACCCAATTGCCGTCAGAATAGCTTGCGCGGCCCCAGAGATTCAAGGGTTACCGATCAGCAATTGTAAAAACACAAGGCACAACCCATGGCACACTTTGTAGCGGTTTCCGGCAGCGACCGAGCAGAATCTTTCAACACCCGGACTCTTGCCCTCGCGACTAAAAGTCTTAAAGCCCAAAAGCACACCATTGAGAACGCACCTTTAGCCGACCCTCGTTTGCCGCTATACAGTCAGGTTGTGGAAATCGAGCAGGGCCAACCGCCCGAGGTGACAGCTTTCAGGCATACTTTATTAAACAGTGACGGGCTCATTATTGCTTGTCCCGAATTCAATGGTCTTATGCCACCAGCACTATTAAACGGGCTTACTTGGTCAACCCGTGACACCAAAGGCAACCCAGATCTCAAACCCTTCTACTTAACACCATGCTTGATCGTGAGTAGCAGTCCAGGCGGGCTTGGCGGCATTCGCGCCGCCAGTCAACTTGCAAACTATCTCCTGGGTTTGGGTGGCTTGATTTATCCTGAATTCCTATTAGTCGCTAATGCCTATCAGGCCTATGATCCTAATTCATCAGAGTCTCTTGTGCCCTTTTCGCAAAAGGCTGAGCAAATTGCCGAGGGTTTCAGCAGGTTTTGTGAGCGCCCTTCCTAGTGAACCATCAACATCCTTGGCAATTTACGGCGAAGGGCGTGGCCTTCAGGGCAAAAGTTCGCACCATTGAAGACTGGCAAGGTCCCATCTACGGACTTACGGATTGCGCCTGTGGCGAACGCACGGGACTTATTTGGCTGCAGGCCTGGTTCGGCGTCTGTTTACAGCAACGAGTCTATGCGCTCTGCGATCTACCTGCTGGTTCTGCCGAAGACTGGCATCATGCCCTTGATGCTCAAAGTTGCCAAATTGAGCGGCGCGGCTTAATGCTTGACCATCTCATCGCCAGCGCAAGGCAGCCAGCGACCTTTTGGTTCGTCGATTTGAATCGACAAACACCCACACTTGTCTCACCAGACAATCCACCAGGGGTGAGTTTTTCTAGCTGGCAAGATCAACCGCTACCCCATGAAAAATTCTGGCGAACCTACCTAGCAGATAATTCACTGACAACCGACACTAGCTGAATAAGCGCACCCTGCATGCTGTCTTTTAAGAAAGGTTCAAATGCCTCTGGTCGGATCGAGGCCTGCCAAACAAGCTGGCATTGATGAGGATTGAGCGCCTTTAGTTGCATCGAGGCCTCATGATGTTCAAGGGGCATGGGGGACGCTATGCACTGATAGATCAGCTCAAAGCGACTGGCATCTAGCTTTATAATTCGCTCTTGAATCGTGCCCGCACCGGGTAAGTCAAGCGTACGCACCTCGCCATCAAAAGTGCATTTGTCGACGCCCGGCACCCAATCCACCCGGTCGGGGGTACCCACCACCTGCCAAACCAACGACGCCGCGGCGTCAAAATTGTGCTCAAATTTCAACATAACTGCTCCTGAATTTAGGAATCAACTTCCATAGGACACCACTTAATCTCGGGCTGCTTAGCTTTAAGTGCTGCCTCTATGACATCTGTTTGCTGCCTTTAAGCCCCAAGGACACTAAAACCTAGTTACCTTTATCCGCAAAGGCGTGGATCGCCTTTGCCATCAAACTGCCCGAACCAGTGTGAATCGCCGGCGCGACTTGGCTAATTGCAACACCAAAATTCGCTAAAAAGGCCTGTAAACTTGGGTTAACAGGTAACCGGGGTTGATACATAGCAACCTCTTATTGCCACCTAACGCTTTGAGTGTAGCATGACGCACTTTCACTTAAGCGTTTAGGCATTTCAACTCACCTTTGCACGATGCCGAAATCATGACCGACTCAACTTTGACAACTGCAGCCGAAATACCCAAAGCGCCAAATGCCCTCCTAATCCTCGCCCATGGCAGTGCGACAGCGTTGACGTCACCTCACATGGTGCGTTTGAGCCAGAGCCTTGCCGAGGTAAATCTTGCTAATTTACGCTTTAATTTTAGATACCGTGATCAAGGGGCCGCGTTTCCTAGCAGTCTTGATCAATCCGTAAAGGACTACCAAGACGCTTTATCTATCGCAATGAATACCTACCCTGACCTAGAGATTTGGCTCTCTGGACATAGCTACGGGGGCCGAATTGCCAGCCACCTGCTCGCAGCACTTTGCAATACCGGTGAAATGGCGACGGTCTATCGAAACGTCATGGGCTGCATTGCTTATGCCTTGCCAATTCATCCAGCCGGGCGCCCTAATCTTGAACGGTGGCAGCATCTTTTTGGTTTAACTAAACCCATGCTGTTTTTTAGTGGCTCGCGGGATCGAATGGCATCCCCGGATTTAGCCGAGACCCTTTGCAGTTCCAATCCAGCCTGCCATTGGCACTCCGTGCCAGGCGCCGATCACAGTTTCAATCAAACCCAAAGCACTCGAGACCCCAGTCAATCCGTCTATCAGTGGGTAGCCAATCGAACGCGAGATTTCATTGCCAAGCCGCCAAGAATGACCCAATTGTGAGGGTGATTAGATTCCAGGCACAGGGAAGCGCTGGCACAAAGCCTCAACTTCTGCGCGCACAGTCTCTAAAACCGCGCTATCCTCAGGTGCTCTAAGACATCGCAACATCCAATCAGCAAGCTGCACCATCTCTTGCGATCCCATGCCTCTGGCGGTGGCTGCAGGCGTACCGATCCTGATGCCACTGGGCCGTAATGGTGGATTCGGGTCATCAGGAATGATCTGCTTGTTGGTGGTGATCTGAACCTGATCCAGAGCTTCTTCAGCAACTCGACCATCTATGCCAAAGGATGCCATCGTATTCAGCACTAACATGTGATTATCTGTGCCACCGGTGACTAAGGACACGCCCGCCTGCTTGAATTCTTTCGCTAGAACCTGCGCATTACTCAAAACATCAGCCGCATAACGCTGAAACTCAGCCGTTTGCGCCTTCTGCAAAGTCACCGCGATACCAGCAACTGCATTCATGTGCGGCCCGCCCTGCAACCCAGGAAAAACTGACTTGTCGATCTTTTTAGCGAAAGGCTTTCGGCACAAGATCATACCGCCACGAGGGCCTCTTAACGACTTGTGAGTGGTTGTGGTCACCAAGTCAAAACCGAAATCGAAGGGATTAGCCATCGCTTTACCGGCGACCAACCCTCCAAAGTGTGACGCGTCGGTCATCGTGATCGCACCAACCTCATCAGCGATTGCTTTGAAAGCTGCATAGTCGATATCCCGAGGATAAGACGTATAACCACAAAGCATCATCTTAGGCTTGGTCCGATGCGCATCTGCGCGAACACGGTCAAAGTCAATCGAGCCGTCTACCGGATCAGTTACATAACGAACAAAGTTAAATAAATCACCCATGTGCGACACTGGCGCACCGTGAGTCAAATGCCCACCGTGAGACAGATCCATCGCCATAATGGTATCGCCAGGTGTTAGCAATCCCAAATAAACCGCCTGATTCATCGCCGATCCCGACAATGGCTGAACATTTGCGTGTTCACAGTTGAAGACCGCCTTGGCTCGGTCCCGCGCGAGATTCTCAATTTCATCGGTAAAGGTCTGCCCGCCATAATAACGCCGACCAGGATAGCCCTCGGAGTATTTATTGGTAAAAACACTACCGAGCACGGTTAAAACTTCGGGGAAGGTGTAATTTTCAGAGGGAATCAATTCTATCCCATCTCGCTCTCGTTGTTCTTCTCCTAGCAGGGCGGAATAAACCGCAGGATCACTTTCGGCTAGCGCGGCTAAATTGCGAGCTGTTGCAGTAGTCTGCTGCGCCATCTGCCTATCGATTTGCTGGGACTTTAATGGGTTGGACAAGGGCTATCTCCTTTGGATGTCGTGGGTGCCCAGGCGAACGGCTTCAAATCTCGAATAGGTATTTCGGTTGATTAAGATCCAGCCACAATACCTCATCGAACCAGGAGCGGCTTTTTAGGAGCCGCCTGGTAACACACACTCCCCGGTGGTTATCCACCTCGCATCGCCAGTCGTGTGCCCGGGCATTGTAGCTGCTTGCCCTGATAAATTGAACGTTTCTTGAGGCAAAATGCCGACAAGACCATTATTGTTAACCGCTTGGCAGCTAATCCAGACTAAGACTCAAATATGATATTGTCGCAAGGTCGGTTCGCACTTGATACCGGGCCAGCAAAAGTTCCGCGTACCGCGCGGCGATAATCACTTAACCCTTGGAGCCTTATCATTTCATGAAGCCCTTGCTCGTTTTAATCATCGCAGTTTTGATGAACACATCTTTATCGATCGCAGATACCTTAGATGCTCGTGTAAGCGCCGTACTTCGGCAGACACCATTGATCGATGGCCACAACGACTTACCGTGGCAGTTTAAACGACGAGCAAACAATCAATTGTCGGCCATCGATATTGGTCAGAACTTAAGTCGGTCTGAGAATCCTTTGCATACCGATATCCCTCGACTCAGAGCTGGGATGGTTGGCGGCCTCTTCTGGTCAGTTTACGTCCCCATCGAAACCTACGGAGGTTCAGCGATAGCAGTCCAACAAGTCATCGACCAAATCGATTTGGTTTATCGCCTGACCGAACGATATTCAGAGGATTTTGAAATCGCGCTGACGGCAAGCGACGTCCGCCGGATCCATGGCGAAGGCAAGATGGCGTCTTTAATTGGCATGGAGGGCGGGCACGCCATTCACAACTCCCTAGCGACCCTTCGTCAGCTCTATCACCTCGGCGCTCGTTATATGACCCTTACGCATTCTAAGGGTTTGCTGTGGGCCGACTCTGCCACCGACACCCCAAGGCATCAGGGTCTGACCGATTTTGGTAAGCAAGTGGTTCGCGAAATGAATCGACTGGGTATGCTTGTGGATTTGTCTCATGTTTCAGAGGCCACTCAACTACAAGCGCTTGATATAACCCAAGCTCCGATTATATTTTCTCATTCATCCGCTTATGCCGTGACAAAACATCCTCGCAATGTCACTGACAGGGTTCTTAAAAAGGTAGCCGATAACCGAGGCATTGTGATGGTGAATTACTTGACCTCATATATTTCTGAACCCCTTCGGTTATACCGGGAAGCCTATGAAGCGCACCGAGATAGTTTGACAGGCTCAGAAACTGAGATTCAGGCTCTAATGGCGGCCTGGTCTGAAGCCCGCCCAGCTCCAGAGGCGACCTTGTATGACGTGGCAGATCACATCGATCATATTAGGGATATCGCCGGCATTGACCATCTCGGTTTAGGTGCCGATTATGATGGCATGCCACCCGGCCCCATTGGCCTTGAAGACGTGTCAACCTACCCTGCCTTGCTCAAAGAGCTGTTGATTCGCGGTTACAGCGACGAAGACATCGCGAAAATAGCGGGAGAGAATATTTTAAGAGTTATGACAGAGGTTGAGGCGGTCTCGGCTTCACTGAGAAAACTTAAAGGCCCTGACGAGACCGTCTTTGTTGCGACAGAGATATCCGCCTCAGATTAAGGCCTCGGGCCCCATCAGAACGTGCTATTTTCGTCCTCGAGCCTCAGCTCATAGCGACCGCCACCGTCAACCTCAACGATACAGATCATGGGTCGGCAGCAAACTTGGCAATCTTCTATGTACTGCTCTGGCCCAGAATAGGTGTCGATGAGAAGGGTGATACGCTCCCCGCAGTAAGGACAATCTGCTTTAAACGGTGTTAATTGCATCAGATCTGCCTCAGCGGCTTAGCTATTGTTTGACGTAAAATACTCAACCTGTCGAGCATAGGAATCTGCATCCAACAACTTATCGTGAATACTGTCTAGGTCAACATTACCACCAGTTAAAATAACGCCAACATGCTGGCCAATAAATTTAGAGCGATGGCACAGCAATGCTGCAACGGGCACCGCGGCACTCGGTTCCACCCATTGTTTCGTGGTTTGCCAAATAAGTTGCATCGAAAAAACGATCCGTTCTTCAGAGACCAAAAATATGCCATCCACCTCTTTGTTTATGATGTCGAAATTAAGCGCGCCCAAAGTCGTGCGAAGACCATCACAAATTGTTTGTGGCTGATGCGAGCATACTCGCGACCCTGAAAGCAAAGATCGGTAAGCATCATCAGCGCCGGCAGGCTCTGCGCCATAAACTCGACTGTCCTCTTTGATCAAACAACACCCGGCTAACAGCCCGCCGCCGCCCACCGGAACAACAACAGCATCGAGGAAGTCAGTTTGTGAGCGAAATTCGGCGAGCGTGGTGCCTTGACCCGCTATTACCGCAGGCGCGTCATAGGGTGGTACGAACAGCGCGCCAGTACGCTGTTTTACCGACTCAAGCATCGCCTCGCGAGCTGGCAAGCCTGCCTGGCAATCGATAATCTGCCCGCCTAGATCCTGAATCAATTGCCGTTTTGAAGCGCTGCAATCAGCAGGCACAACAATGTAAGCGGGTATTGCATTTGCCCGAGCGATATAGGCTAAAGCAGCGCCGTGATTTCCAGAGGAATGGGTGCAGACCCCTGCCGCAAGCGCGGCAGCAGATTGTGCGAGAACCATATTCGCAGCGCCTCTTGCCTTAAAGGCACCTACGTGTTGCAGATGCTCGCCTTTCAGCGTTAACCGGAAACCTAATAAAGCGTCGAGCCGGTCGTCTCTGAAAACCGGGGTTTTCACGATATGCGTCTCGATACGGCGTTGCGCTTGTGCAATGGCTTTTGCTGAGACCATTAGAGGCTTAGGTCAAACAACATGCTTACACGAACGCCTTACTTGATCGCGCGAACATTAGATTTGGCCGGTTTTCGAGAAACTATCGCGCAATCCAACGATTTCGTTAAACCGAAGTACGCCATCTCTGCCTTGGTCGGCATCTTGTACAAAATATCCTTCACGCTCGAACTGATAGCGGGTTGACAAATCTTGATCAGCGAGACTGCGCTCAACATACCCAAAAAACACGACTTCAGAATCAGGATTGATCAAATCGCGATAATCGCCGTCTTCAGCATCAGGAAAGGGCACCTTAAAAAGCGGCTGGAACCGCCGAAACTCTGCAGGCAAATTCTCGGTCGCAGAAACCCAATGGATAACCCCTCTAACCTTTCGATCGGGCGGATTAGTCCCTAAAGTTTCAGGATCATAAGTCGCATGAATTTCGACGACGTTACCTGTATCGTCGGTAACAACCGACTCTGCTCTGATTACATAGCTGCCACGCAGCCTCACTTCTTCGTGCAAGACTAAACGTTTGTACTTCCTGTTGGCCTCTAATCTAAAGTCTGCTCGATCAATATACACTTCGCGAGTAAAGGGTACTTGGCGATCTCCCATTGCTGGATCCTTGGGATGGTTGGCCACCTGCAGTGACAATGATGCCGTTTCAGGCAGATTGGTTATGACAAGCTTGACCGGATCTAGCACCGCCATCGCTCGCGGTGCTGCAGGTTCTAGAGCCTCACGAACACAACTCTCAAGCAGGGCTAACTCGACGTTATTCTCACTTTTGGTAATGCCTATCCGACGACAAAAATCTCGAAGCGATGCTGGTGGGTAACCCCTTCGCCGCATTCCCGCGATGGTTGGCATACGTGGGTCGTCCCAACCAGATACCAGACCCTCCTCAACCAACTGTTTGAGCTTACGCTTACTTGTTACCGTGTACTGCAAATTTAATCTTGAAAACTCGATCTGCTGCGGACGACTCGGCATGTCCAACTGTTCAAGCACCCAATTATAAAGCGGTCGATGGTCCTCGAAACCCGTATCACAGAGCGAGTGTGTGATGTGCTCTAAGGCATCGGAAATACAGTGCGTGTAGTCGTACAGAGGATAGACACACCAAGCGTCGCCTGTTTGGTGGTGACTGACATGGCGAATCCGATAGATACTCGGGTCTCGCAAGTTCATGTTGCCAGACGCCATATCAATCTTGAGCCGAAGCACGTGCGCGCCATCGGCGAATTCTCCTGCGCGCATCCGAGAAAATAAGTCTAAATTTTCATCGATCGAGCGATCACGATAGGGGCTATTACGACCCGGCTCAGTCAGAGTCCCTCGGTACTCCCGTATCTCATCGCCAGAAAGTGAATCGACATAGGCCTTCCCATCTCGGATCAATTGAACAGCATAGTCAAACAGTGCCTCAAAATAATCCGAGGCATTTCGTTCGTCAGCCCAGTTAAACCCTAGCCAAGTAATGTCTTCCTTCATAGCAGTGGTAAAGGCGATATCCTCTTTGATCGGGTTGGTATCATCAAACCGAAGATTGGTCTGACCGCCGAAATCCTTGGCAAGACCAAAATTGAGGCAAATCGCTTTCGCATGACCAATGTGTAGATAACCATTTGGCTCTGGGGGGAACCGCGTTTTTACCCGCCCGTCATGCTTCCCTGAAGCTTGATCTGATTCAATGATCGCACTAATGAAGTTCGCGGGATATCGTTCATCATTGATTGTCATACATCACCTAAATCCACAATGCCGCGACGCAGCTACTCATGACCATTATAACTAGAAGTGTTCGTAATACCGATTCTCGGACATTAAGGGTAAAACGAACACTCAGATAAGCGCCTGCGATCGACCCTAATGCCAAAACCACGCCTGTCAACCACAGTACTTGTCCTTGGATCGCAAAAACTAAAAGCGCGACACCACTGAAAACACCCGTGCAGACGGCTTTGATCGCATTAGAACGAACCAAATCATACTGCAAAAACCGCGAAATAACGGCTACCAACATAAAACCTACACCAGCCTGAATGAAGCCACCGTAAAGGCCCGTGATAAACAAGGCCAAGGCTGGCCATCGGCTCTTCTCTTTTAGCGCGGTAGGCCGCCGACGAACGCTTTTCCTAGGGACTAATAACGACAATGCAACGATCATCATCGTTATTAACAAAATGGGTTTGAGCCAGCTATTGGGCAAAATCGAAGCGGCCAAAGCGCCTAACGCAGCACCCGATATCGTAGGCATTAAAATGCTTATTAGTGCGGACCGATCTAGTTGACCTGCCTGATCAAAGCCATGCGCACCAGTTACAGATTGCGCTAGAACCGCCACCCGATTCGTCCCATTAGCCAAATCTGCTGGTAGGCCTATCATCATCAAAGCGGGTAGCGTCAGCATCGAGCCGCCACCTGCGAGGGTGTTGATAAACGCACTAACAGCTCCCACTAAAACCAGGAGAGCAACCTCTTCAAGGCTCACTGAGCCTCTCTCCCGATCGCTGGTGGTGAAACCTCAAAGACCGCACCTGACTCGTTGGTTACCCATAGGCGTCGCTCGTCTACCCAGGTGATAGCTTCTACCTGACCTAACTTGAAAGCGGCTAAATCTAGCGTCAAGGGTCTACTCTGGAACCAGGCATCACCTTGCAGAGGCCTTGGGAAAAGCGAAAGCTGACGTGCACCGAGCACCGCTAGCGTGCTACCGGCTGGGGATAACTCAGCGCCGGTCACCATAAAAAGCGTCTTTGATGAGTCCACCTTGGTAAGCGTTATCGGCCGAGGCGTTGCGGTCAAGTCGAGCCGATAAAGGCTAGCGCCGGATTCAAACTGGTCAATTCGCCCTGCTCTGCGGTGCTTGGTGATCAGATACAGTTTATCTTGATCAAAAAATAGCGCTTCGGCGTCGAAGTGCCAACGTTTCGCTGGAAACCTGGTCTGGTCCGGATACTGGACTGGCAGATAGTCGATGGTTCGGGTCTTTTCGACCGCGCGGGGGTTGAAGTCAGCAATTTTGTAGATGCCCAAATCTCGGCGTGCATTTCCATTATTACCCGTGTCAGCGATATACAGCCAATTACCATCTGTCGTAATGTCTTCCCAGTCGTAATGCGCTGCCAGCTCAATCTCGTGCCCTTTCCAAGGCTTTTTCCCCGGTACAGCATTCTGCCCGTGTACCTTCAAAAATGGCGGGAACACGATGGCTCCGCTGCCATCAATCGCAAAAATTCTTGCGCTGTCACCGCTGTCGTTATGCACCCAATACACGTTATCAAACCGTCGGCTTTGGGTGATGCCGCTCACCTCCTGCAGGTCAGCATAGCCCAACTCAAAGGCGGCTTTTACCCGCCATTCCGATGCTTGAGCCGATACATTTAGTAATCCCAGTAGGGTAAATAAGCCTGCAACTAGGCAAGCTAGATTTGTCTTTCGCATACGCCCCTCTGACGCCTTTGCCGCATCTTTTCAATGCACCAAGCGGCCGCTGTCATTATCTGAAACACTCATGCCCTCTGTTGCAAGAACGCTATTGCGGCTTACAAAGAGCAGGGCTTCGTCTCCTAGATCCTATGGAGGGCGACCTTAAATGCGGTGGTGAATCTGAATGGACTACAGCCAGCCACAACAACGCGATGGCCAGTTAGCCTAGGAGAAGTAAGCGTTTTCGGTAACTGTATGGTCGGTCACATCGCGCACTGAGGTCAATTGCGGTAATGCGTCCAAGAGGGTTTTCTCGACCCCATTTTTAAGCGTCACATCCACCATACCGCATCCTTGACAGCCTCCACCAAATTGCAGCACCGCGATAGATTCTTCAACAACCTCTACAAGACTCACCATGCCGCCGTGGCTCGCCAAAGACGGGTTTACCTGGCTATGTAGGATATAATTCACCTGGTCTTCAAGAGGACTGTCGGCCGAAACCTTGGGTAACTTTGCATTTGGCGCCTTAATCGTCAGCTGTCCGCCCATCCGGTCTTCGGCAAAGTCGACCAGAGCTTCCTCCAAAAAAGGCTCGCTTCGCGCGTCGATGAAGGCGGTAATCGATTCATATTCAACTCGAATATCCTCTTCTTGAGCCTCGTCCGGTCGGCAATAGGCGATGCAAGTCTCTGCCATTGGCGTCCCTGGCTCGGTAATAAAGATTCGAACGCCGATATCACTCGCCTCTTGTTTTGCGAGTAAACCGGCTAAATAGGTTTGTGCTGATGCTGTGATTTCAACCATGCGTTCTTTGACCTATATTTGAGCTAAAGCGACAAAAACCTTTCTGCGGCAGCTTTTTACTGTGCGGCAGCTTTTTACTGTACGGAAGCTTTCTAAGCTACAGCAACTTTCGAATCTGCAGCAGCTTTCGAAGCTACTAGTGTCTACGGCAGCTTTCTCTACCGGGCTCTATGATACTTGAGGGCAGGCACGACTGCCAGTTTTATGGGTTTCGGTGGTGATTAAATCTTAGTACGACCCCACCATCAGATCATGAACAGCTTTCATAGTATTCAAGATAAATCTTCAAAAAAGTTCTTAAAGCCCTCTGCTAATATTACTGAAACATCAGAGCACACTCACGTTGCAGCACAAACCTAACATCGTTGATCAACTTAAACAGCAAATCCTTATTATGGATGGTGCCATGGGCACAGCCATTCAGGATAAACGTCTATCTGAATTAGATTTTCGAGGCACTCGGTTTAATGATCACCCCAGTGATCTTACTGGAAACAATGAGCTACTATCTCTGACTCGTCCAGATATTATCAAATCCATTCACCTCGATTATCTACATGCTGGCGCCGATATTTTAGGCACCAACACATTTACCGCCAATCGAGTGTCACAAGCAGATTTTGGTACTGAGGATCTAGTCTACGAACTAAACTATGCCTCAGTGAAAATCGCCCAAGAAGCGATCGAGACGCTACAGCTTGAGCAGCCAGATCGGATTTGCTACGTCGCTGGTGCTATCGGCCCAACCACGCGAGCGGCAAGTTTATCGCCAGATGTTAATGATCCAGGATACCGAAACATCGATTTCGCCACGCTAGTTGAAGACTATGGCTTAGCGATCCAAGCTCTGGATGACGCCGGCGCTGATCTCTTACTGATCGAAACCATCTTTGATGTACTGAATGCCAAGGCAGCCATTTTTGCTGCTTTGTCTCATTTCAAAACTACCAATCGTGAAATACCCATCATGATCTCTGGCACGATCACAGACGCCAGTGGCAGGTTATTATCGGGCCAAACCAGTGAGGCTTTCTGGGCATCAATTCGCCACGCGAAGCCCCTGAGTGTCGGCTTCAATTGTGCGCTAGGCGCTGATGCGCTCAGGACGCATATTCGTGACATTGGCCAACACGCTGACTGTTTTATCAGTGCTTATCCCAACCGAGGGCTACCTAACGAATTTGGCGAGTATGACGAACGCGTAGAGACCATGGTTGACTCAATTCGCAGCTATCTTGACGATGGGCTGATCAACATTATTGGTGGGTGTTGCGGTACAACCCCAGAACATATTGCTGCATTCTCCCAACTTGCCAAGGCCTATACCCCCAGAACACCCGCTCCCAGAAGCAAAAACACACTGTTATCAGGCTTGGAGCCGTTTCGAATTAGCGAGGACAGTCTGTTTGTCAACGTTGGTGAACGAACCAACGTAACCGGTTCAGCGAAGTTTGCAAAATTGATCCGTGATGAAGACTATGAAGCGGCGCTGCAGGTTGCGTTAGACCAAGTTGAAAACGGTGCCCAAATCATAGACATCAATATGGACGAAGGCATGCTGGATTCCCAAGCGGCGATGGTGCGGTTTCTGCATCTCATAGCTTCCGAACCAGATATCAGCCGTGTTCCGATTATGGTTGATTCATCGAAGTGGGAAATCATTGAAGCTGGTCTACAGTGCATTCAAGGCAAAAGCGTTGTTAACTCGATCAGTCTAAAAGCGGGTGAAGCCGAGTTCATTGCCCAGGCGGAGTTATGCATGAAGTACGGCGCAGCTGTTGTTGTCATGGCGTTCGACGAAACAGGCCAAGCCGACACCCTTGCCCGCAAACAAGAAATTTGCCAAAGAAGCTATGACTTGCTGGTGGATACCGTCGGTTTTCCGGCGGAGGACATTATTTTTGACCCCAACGTGTTTGCAGTTGCTACAGGCATTGAGGAACACGCACTATATGGCAAGGACTTCATTGACGCTTGCGCTTTTATTCAAGCTAATCTGCCCCACGCGCGTATCTCTGGTGGCATCAGTAATGTGTCGTTCTCTTTTCGAGGTAACAACCAAGTTCGCGAAGCTATTCACGCCGTGTTCCTGTATCACGCTATTCGCGCTGGGTTAACGATGGGGATCGTCAATGCTGGTCAACTAGCCATTTACGAATCGATTCCGGAGACGCTTCGGGATCGAATTGAAGATGTTTTGTTCAACCGCCGAGACGATGCTACCGAGAGACTGATTGAGATTGCCGAGCAATTCTCGGGCAACACAAATAAGACTAAAGAAAGCGATTTGGCATGGCGCGCTCTAGCTGTCGAGGACCGTCTTGCCTATGCGCTCGTGAAGGGCACCAATACCTATATTCTCGAAGATACTGAAGCCGCCAGAGTGATCGCAAAAAGGCCCATCGAAGTAATCGAGGGGCCCTTGATGGAGGGTATGAATCAAGTCGGCGATCTATTTGGCGCCGGTAAAATGTTTCTCCCCCAAGTTGTAAAAAGCGCCCGAGTAATGAAACAAGCCGTAGCGCATTTAATCCCCTACATTGAGGCTGAAAAGACCAGTGAGTCTAAGGCAAAGGGGCGGATTTTGATGGCTACCGTCAAAGGCGACGTGCATGATATCGGCAAAAACATTGTTGGCGTAGTTCTGCAGTGCAATAACTACGACGTCATTGATCTCGGTGTCATGGTACCCGCTGACAAAATTCTAGCGGCGGCCAAAGAACATGCCGTTGACATTATTGGACTGTCGGGACTCATCACCCCTTCTCTTGATGAAATGGTAACCATCGCCACAGAAATGCAGCGCCAGAATTTCCAAGTCCCGCTGATGATCGGTGGAGCGACTACCTCCAAAGCCCACACCTCGGTGAAAATAGAACCATGCTATAACAATGATATCACTGTCTACGTTCCCGACGCCTCTAGAGCGGTGGGAATCGCGAGCCAGTTGCTCTCAGATACAGATAAGCCCAAATTGGGTCTGGCGCTTCGAGAAGAGTACGAGACCATTAGAGTGCGGAATGCTAATCGGCGGGCTAAATCAGACCGACTAACTCTGAGTGAGGCTCGTGCCCGCAAGCCAAATCTTGATTGGTCTGAGTACCAACCTCCCGAGCCAATATTTTTGGGTACTCAAGTCATTCAGCATATCCCGATCAGCACCCTGACCGAATATATTGACTGGACGCCTTTTTTCATCACATGGGAGTTAGCTGGAAAATATCCAGAGATTCTCGATGACCCCATTGTCGGAGAGGCAGCAACCGATCTATTCAGTGATGCGCAAGCCATGCTCGAGAATCTGATCAATTCTGATGCGTTGCGCGCTGCTGCAGTCATCGGTTTTTGGCCAGCAAACTCTGATGGTGATGATATCGTCATCTTTCATGACCCAGAGCGTAAAAAAGAGCGAACTCGGTTACATCAGCTCAGACAGCAAACTGACAAACCGAACGGCAAAGCCAATCTCTGCTTGGCTGATTATATCGCGCCATCGCTGGGGCCAAAAGATTACCTTGGGGGCTTTGCGGTTACCGCTGGAATCGGCCTGGATGCATTAGTCGGCAAGTATCAAGCAGAGCAAGACGATTATAACGCCATCTTAGTCAAAGCCATCGCAGACCGTCTGGCAGAAGCCGCCGCTGAATTTTTGCACGCGGAAGTCAGGCAGCACTATTGGGGCTACGCTGTTCATGAAAAGTTGAGTACCCAGGATCTTATTAAAGAGCGCTATCAAGGCATCCGACCAGCACCCGGTTATCCTGCTTGTCCTGATCACACAGAAAAGAGCACCCTTTTTGAACTACTCGATGCCGAGTCCGCAGTCGGTATCAACTTGACCGAAACCTTCGCTATGGATCCTGCAGCATCTGTCAGCGGTCTTTATTTTTCGCATCCAGAATCATCCTATTTTGGTCTGGGTAAAATTAGCCAAGATCAATTACAAGATTACGCCACCAGAAAATCTTGGACGATGGATGTTGCCGAACGTTGGTTACGACCCAACCTTGGCTACCAATAAAATCAAACATTGCTTCAGATCCATGCTTTACCTTGTCTCAAGGCACAACCAATGCTCTAATTCCTTACTCAATTCCTCTTGAGATCGAATACAGGCGCGCCATGACAGACCCAGAGGACCACGAGTACCAGAAGGCGCCTAGCTTTTTTCAAGCCTTCCTGAGCGTAATTAGTGCGGCTATAGGGGTTCAGCGATCAGAGCGACGCACTCGGGATTTTCAGTCAAGTTCACCGCTCATATTCATCATCGCGGGATTGGTGTTCACCATACTTTTTATCGCGACCTTGCTCGGAATTGTTTTCCTTATTATCTGAGGCTTAGTCGCCTTCATCACGATTTACCAACGACAATCAACCAGCAGTTCTTACCCCCCCTGGAGAGATAAATCTCCTTTTAGAAAGGCGCAGACATAGAAAGAGACCGTTTTGGTCAAGCACGCGTCGACAAGGCCAGCCCTCTGACTCGTCGCCCTTCGGCCCGTAATTTACTCGTTGATTAGTCTTAACCAGGATTTTTTGAATTCTGGTTAGTTGCTACCACCTAGGACGGTAAACCGGACAAAAAATACACAACCGCAATGACAGGAATGACAACAATCGCCACAGCACCCATTGCATCTACCATCGCATCCCCAGAATCTTCGTTCTCTGTTTGACTCATGCCGATCTCCTT
>JADHNJ010000014.1 GCA_016779565.1 Pseudomonadales bacterium | reverse complement strand
CGTACTGTCATGGAAGTCCGTGCAGGCAAAATATACGCGTCGACTAATTTGTCTAACTGGATCATGAATTTGCATGAATTTAAGTGTTAGCGGGGTTTCGGTCAGGTCGTCGATGGTGTGCCAAAAGCCGTCGTCAGCAACGAGTTCAGCAATATGCGCTGTCATTGCGGCCTTGATATCCTCTGCATAGAACTGAGGCTCATCGGCTGCAGCCGATGAGCCGAGTGTCCAGAAAAGGCCAATTACCGAAACGATGCGCAGGTAGCCCAAGGCCAGTGTAGCTTGTTTCACGAGCAATCCCTGATCTATCGGATGGGTCTAGCTATCGCTTTTTTTAAGCCCAAAAAAAGCTCGCCAGTGCCGACCGTGTACCAAATTAGGCTTCCGGTTTTTCCACGGCAGCCTTACCGCCGTGCTCTTGGCTGGGCTTTTCTACTGCTGCTTTACCGCCATGCTCTTGGCTGGGTTTTTCCGCTGCTGCTTTACCGCCGTGTTCTTGACTGGGTTTTTCTGCTGCTGCTTTGCCGCCATGCTCTTGACTGGGTTTCGCTGCAGCCGCTTGGCCACCATGTTCTGATTTTTGCGGGGCAGCGCTGCCGCCATGCTCTGCTGCAATAGTAAGCGCTGGTACGAGCAATAAACCTAAGATGAAATAACGCATGATAATCTCCTTAAACGGTCAAATGGTTAAACTTGGCTCAGGGTAGAAAAGTATTACACTAACAGATATCTCCAGAAAAACGGCATAAGAAAAACGGCTATCTTGGTTCAACCTAATTTCGCTGGCTGACTGAGATCAAGGTTAGCGTTGTCCATAGGTTCTACCAACCACTGGCTCAAAGACTGCGCTCGCCCTCGGGCATCGGGTAAGCCTATTGCTACCGTCGTCATAGAGGCCTTGCTAAGCCGAGGAGCCAGAGTCCGAAACATCGGATCCCAAAAACTGAATATTGTTGAAAAATTGGCATCTCCTAAGTCTCTTCGAACCGCGTGATGAGTGGCGTGGAAGCGAGGCGTTACAATCACTGCGCTCATCCAGCGCTCAATCGTGTCTGGCAGATCGCAGTTGCTGTGATGGGCTTGGGCGCAAAAACTTACCAGCGCCTCAAACAAAAACCAGGCAAAAGCAGATGGTCCCCAAATTAGGACCCATATGGCTTTTGCGAACATCGACAAGATGAGTTCCCCCGGATGAAATCGAAGGGCTGTTGAGACATCTATTTCGGTGTCGCTGTGATGGGCCTTATGAAACCGCCACAGGAAGGTGACTCGGTGGTTGGCACGGTGCCAAAGATAGTCGAAGCCATCAAGAATGAGCACCGACAAAAAGAACTCCAGTGGTCCGGAAAGGCCAAGCCATCTGGCGATTCCCCATCCTTGCTGTTCAACGTAGACGAGCCATGCAAGCATTGGCACAAAGGTTAGCAGACGTACGAGGCTCGTATTGACCAACGCCATAAAACCATGACGCACCAGCCGACCGACCTTGGAAACGCTTGACTCGCGAGCGGCGCTGAGCGCTTCGATCATGAGAAAAACAGTTAGCCCGCCAATAAAGACAATGAGTTTGCCGGTATCTAAATCGATGTCCATAAAATCACTTTAGCCAATTGCAGGGTAAAACAAAAACCAGTGACTCACGTTCTGAATTCACAAGGATAACGGTCTTTTTCAGGGTTTACATTAGCTTTAGAGGATGGGGGCTTTGAGGGCCGGGTCGCAAGGTTTGTCAATTCAAGACGGGTACACCGGACGTAGACTTGAAATTGCGCCTTTTTGGCAATCTTGATAAGGTTCGCGCCGAGCTAACTAAGGAAGTCGTCATGCAAAAAGTAGGTGTTTTGGGTGCAGGAACCATGGGCGCGGGCATTGCCCAGGCATTCGCTAGTGCAGGTCTCACGGTCGTGCTGCGAGATATGTCGGACGAACTAGTGGCTGCTGGTCTGGGTACGATTCAAAAAAACCTTGATCGACAGGTGGCCAAAGGGAGCTTGAGCGAAATTGAGTATCAGGCGATCTTAGGTCGGGTGGAGCTGGCTACGGAACTTGCTGCTGTGGCTGATTGTGACCTCGTTGTCGAGGCCATCGTCGAGCAAATGGACATCAAGAAAACCGTCTTTGAAGCGCTGGATAAAACCTGTAAGCCTGAGACCATTTTTGTTTCAAACACGTCCTCGTTATCGATAACAGAGATTGCCAGTGCGACCAACCGCCCAGACCGGGTCATGGGGATGCACTTCTTTAACCCCGCTTCAATCATGAAACTGGTTGAACTCATCCGGGGAATCGCGACCTCGCAGGCAACCGTAGATGCAGTTCAAGCTGTGGCATTGGTGATCGACAAGCAACCGATAGAAGTCGCAGAGGCACCTGGGTTCGTGGTGAATCGTATTTTGGTACCGATGATTAACGAAGCGGTGGGGATTTTAGCCGAGGGTCTCGCGTCGCCCCAAGATATTGATGCAGCGATGAAGCTTGGAGCGAACCATCCCATGGGACCACTCACGCTGGCCGACATGATCGGACTCGATGTCTGTTTGGCTGTGATGGATGTATTCCACGAAGAATTCGGTGATTCAAAGTATCGCACGCATCCGCTCCTGAGAAAGTATGTTAGAGCGGGATGGTTAGGCAGAAAATCAGGTAAGGGTTTCTACGACTACAGTTAGGACTCTTTCCTAGAGACCTAGCAACCGTTAGGCAGTGAGGAAGTCGCTGCAGGTTTTGAACAGTTGTGTTCTGCGTTTTTCAAGCAAAATTGAATGGGTTGCATCAGCGATCACGGTCATTTGTTTGGTGAGCATGGGGTCTAGACGCGCAAAAACGACGGCGGCCTGACCGGGTGTCGTCTCGTAATCTAAAGCGCCAACAATAATGAGTGTGGAGGCTTGTATTTGTTCCGGTAGATACCATGGCTCGCCGGTGATCGCACAGTGCAAAAAGTCTGCGGCGACGCCGGTCGGTGCTCGTAAATAGTCGTGCGTATCTCGATGGTAATCGGGATCCACCTCGACTGCCTGTTGACACCAGATCTGGGCAACTTTTGAATCAATTAGGTTTTCAAAGACCCCTGGCCTCAAGCCGATGGACCATCGAGTCAGCGCACTATCGGCCGAAACCGTACGATAGGCCGGCACAGGTTGCAGACTTGTTTCCGGTTGATGCATCACCCAGAGGGCACCTAAGAGTATTAATCGATTGATCTTTTCAGGTGCTTGGCCAGCAAAAGCGCCGCAGATCACCGTGCCCCAGCTATAACCAATAAGCGATAGGTGCCGGGTTTGGGTGCTGGCAAGAATGTGATCAACGGCGATGGATACTTCTTTAATGGCGTCCTCTGTGGTCATCAATGGTGGATTAGCATCGGCAGGCTGCGCCATTGCGCTCGGCCGGTCGGCTAATCCATAGCCCGTTAGGTCCAGGCACCACGTGTCATAACCCTCCTGGGCCAGATGGTCCATCCAAGAATAACCAGCGATGGCATAGTCAAAGGTGTGGGTGGAACCATAGGTAGCGCCGTGTACAAAGAGCACAACGCCGCGAATCTCGGTGCCTAGCGTCTGGTCAAGCTTTCGCCGCAGGTAAAAATTGGCACCAGCTTGGCTCCCGGCTATTAAATATTCAGAGATCGTTATCATTTTTTTCTGACAAACGTATTACGATTTATCGACAGGCTGAGCTGAGTGTAAAAGGGTTGCCACAAGCTGTCGGTTCGTGTTGAAGAGCCTGCCTTCACTGGTAGCGCTGCGTCGACCGAGTTTAATAATATTAACGACGATATGTGCTGGTCCTAAGGGCAGCGGGCGGTGGAAAAGTGTATGCAGTCCAGTCGATAGTGGGGCTTTCTCATCATGGTAGCCGTCAATCATCGCGACGGATGTTGCATCGTCCAATGCAGCGGTGATCATGCCCCCTTGAACCAAACCCATTGGGTTTGCTGACGCCTCAGGAAAATGCAGATCAAAATTCACAGTTTCGGCCGTTTTGCTCGTTAACGTTAGCGAAAAGAAGGTGGTGCTTGGACTTAGGGTGAAATCAGCGAGCTTCGTGAATACGTTTGACATAGTGAGATCCTTGCTGGGGGATTATAGACTACCAAAAACGAGTGGCTTTCGGCTCAAACTTGTCACTGGCATCAAAAGAAAATATTGGGTAATTTCCAAATCAAGGGGATTCACATGTTTGTACAACCCATTCCAGATGCAGCCTTCGGTGCGTGCGTTACTGACTTAGATTTGTTGGCGATCGATGACGACTGTTTTGCAGAATTGCACGTCGCGTTTCTGCGGTACGGTTTATTAGTTTTTCCAGGTCAGGCGCTCAGCGAGGACGATCAGATTAAGTTTGGGCGCCGATGGGGAACATTGGAATTTGGCGGTTTAGCCCTAGCAAATCAAGAGAAGGCAACTGATGGCGGGTTTAGTGAGATGCTGCCGTTAGACAGTCACAGAATGAAGACGAACATTGGAAATGAAGCTTGGCATACGGATTCGACATACTGGCCGGTGAGTAGTAAATGTGCGCTGCTTACCGCTATAAAAGTACCAACTGAGGGCGGGCAAACCGAATTTGCAGATATGCGCGCCGCATATGCCGCGCTTCCAGAAGACAAAAAACGGCAGATTGCTACGTTGAGCGCGTACCACTCGACTGAATACTCACAAGCGAACGATTTGGGTCACTTTCCTGAGCGTCGCACGGGCACGCTTTATCATGGTGAAGCCTATTTACGACCCCTTGTCAAAATGCACCCGGAGACGGGCATCCCTAGCCTCTTTATTGGACGACATGCCTTTGGTATTCCGGGGTTGTCTCGTGATGAAAGTCGCCGTTTATTGCAAGAACTTTTGAACTTTGCCGTCTCCGAGCCTACCAGAGTCTACCAGCATCAGTGGCAAGTCGGGGATACGTTGCTTTGGGACAACAGGGCGTTGCTGCACCGTGCCTGCGCTTACGATTATCAGCAGCCTCGGGTTTTGATTGGTACTCGGGTGGCAGGGGAGATAACCTCGGAATTGGCCTATTACCCAGAAGATCCATTAGCCGAGCAAGGTCGGATTGCCTTGGCCAAAGAGTTGGCTTGTTTGGGCCATGACGAAGCGCTGGACAATTAGCCGAGTGAGTGAGTTGCCGGCCCTTAGACTAAAACCCGGCCTTGCTACCTCTAGGCGCTAATATTGCTCTCTGATTGAGTGACGAAGAAATGGGCGCATTGGTTTAGAGCCAGAAAAAGTCCGCGAGTGCCTTAACCGGCGAACCGCGCTAGGCCTTGTGGTAGACATGAGGCCGGCCTTTGGACTTTGCAAAATTCGATGACCTGCCGACGGTTAGCGGATGGCGTCAACGGACGCTTCCCAGTTTTGACCATCAAAGATGGTGATCTCAAAATGATCTGCACCCTCGTCTAAACAGCGAGCATTAACATCATAAGCGTCGGGATGTGAGCGGGGTCGAGAGAAAGGATGGATACCGCAAATCTTGCAAAACCTATGAACCGCTGTTTCGGTGTTAAACCGATAAACCCCCAAATCCGCATCGCCCTGTAAAAGTTCGAAATCTTCGAACGGCACAATAAGATTGACCATGCCTTTTTTTGCGCATATTGAGCAGTTACAGGCGATGGCTATCGGTTTGTCGAATTGCACTCGAAATCTAACTGCGCCGCAGTGGCATCCACCGGCGTGCCAAGTGCGAGATGAACGGGTCATAGTGATGCGCCTCGATGTCACGAGTTCGGCAGAATGCCAGTTCATGGCACGGTCATCAAGACGCGGCGGTATTAGACTGACAATTTATAACTGCGGCCAAACCCTACAAAGGGTTCGGGCTCATGAGCACATTGCCTCACGGCCAACTTAAGAGACTGGCGCTAAGTAATACCACTCGTTGTCTTGTCGGAGAAACCGACTGCGCTCTTGCAAACGATGAGCGCGCCCACCGACTTTATATCTAGCAATAAATTCAACCGTCCCCTCGGAGTCCGAGCTGCCGCCTTGACTGCTCAAGACTGTTAGGCCGAGCCACTTAGCTTGGGTATCAAGCGGTAGGCTCAGCGGCCGAGTGATGGGATGCCAACTGCGCAATAAAAAGGATTCGTCGCCAAGGGCATAGGCAGTGTAGCGAGCACGCATCAAAGCCTCGCAGGTAGCGGGTGACTGTATCCCTTGTATGATTGGGAGACAGCAAGCGGATAAGGGTTTAGGTAGCCCGCACTCACAAATCGCCATGGTGTTACCGTGATCAATGGGTCGAGAGATTGTCTCAGGTCTAGGTTGTTTGCAGCAATAAATGTTCTCGCTCGAGTCGTTTCGATCCCAGAGTGTGGTCGAGCTTAGAACATCTCAGTAGATTAAACAGTCAAATTGAGGTGTCAGTCCCAGATGGCGAATGACGGTTTGTACTGACTCACTCAGCTTGGTTTAATCGGTTATTGGGAATAACTTAACTAGGAGCTCGAATGTCATCTCTGATTTTATATGGTGTCCCTTTTTCACAACCAGTCAGAGCCGTGATGTGGCTACTATTGCTCAAAAGGCAAAACTTTGAGCTGATACTCACTAATCCGGGTTCCAAAGGCGATAATGGAAGTCGGCATCCAGATTATTTGAGAAAGAACCCAACGGGCACCATTCCCTGTATCGAAGAACCTGATACGGGTTTTACCTTAGGCGAGGCCCACGCAATCATGACCTATCTAGCCGACGTACACGGTTGGCATGATGTATTTCCAAAAGACCATCGAGTAAGGGGTCGCATTAATGCCTATTTGCATTATCACCATAAGTCATTGAGAGATGCCTCTACGGGATTGGTTGCGCCCAAAGTTCGCAAAGATCTTAATATTCCTGAAGCAGTTCAAACCGCAGCGCATCATAATTTGGGTAATGCGCTTTCGGTTCTAGAACAATATTTTCTGGCCGAGCAAGACTACCTATGTGGTGATTTCGTGACCCTTGCTGATCTGGCTGCCTATGTCGAAATCGGTCAGTTACAACCAGAGTTTACAAATCTGATGGATTTTTCAGGCTTCCCGAAGGTAAAGCGCTGGCTTGAGTTAATGCATGGCGTGGATGGGCATGATGAAGTGCATGTGGTGCTGCGGGAGATGGGCGATATTAGTCTTGAGGCACCGACTATGGACCGCATTCGAGCAGCCAATATCGCTGCTTTGAAAGCGCTTAAGGCGCGTTTACAAAGTTTTTAAACCATTACCTCCTCCAAGATTATTGGGTGCATGATATCGGTTGAGAAGTGGCAGTGCGTGTCTCATTGGCTTTCGGGGAACGATAACAAAGGTTACAAGCATGACGAAAAGTAGTGGGTTGACAGTGGCGAGTCTGATGCGGCAATCAGCACGATACAATGCCCATCGCACGGCGGTGGTTTTTGGTGATCAAAGGCTTACCTTTTCTGAGGCCTGGGTTCGCGGTGTAAGGATGGCAAATTGGTTGTTGTCGATGGACTTAAACCCTGGAGACCGGATTGGTGTGCTAGAGGACAACAGTTTAGAAGCTCAGGATTGCTTTTTAGGGTGCGCGATAGCGGGACTAGTAAGGGTGCCACTTTATGCACGCAACGCGCCGGAGAGTCACGTGCATATGCTTGCGCATACGGGCTGTCGAGTGGTAATCGTTGCCGAGCAATATCAAGACGAAATCCTAAAGATTCGGAATCAGCTGCCAGATTTGATCGAAGTCTTGGTTAGGGATTCGGGTTACGAGTCGCAGCTTTTAGCGAGCGCTGATGTGGACCCGCATGTTGACGTCAGTCCTGAGGATTGGTTTGTAATTAGACATACCGGTGGCACGACGGGTAAATCAAAAGGGGTTGCCTATAGCCATCAAAGCTGGCTCGCTGCGGGTCGAGATTGGTTTTATCATTTTCCGCCGATGGAGGCAGGAGATGTGTGCCTGCATTTGGGTCCAATCTCGCATGGTAGTGGATATTTATATACACCTACTTGGCTTGCGGGCGGGACAAACTTGTTGGTAGATCACTTCGATGCGGAGTCCGCCCTGCGAACCTTATCGGAAGAGCAGGTGGGTTATTTATTTTTAGTCCCGGCTATGCTCAGCATGTTGGCGCGGCACCCACTAGCCCGAGAGTTATCGTTTGATCATCTTAAGGTAATGCAAATCGGTGGCGCTCCTATTGCAGACGATACGGCTTTACTGGCGCGTGAGATATTTGGTGAAGTTTTGTATCAAGGTTATGGGCAGACTGAGGCCGTGCCTGTTTGCATGATGGGACCCTCGGAATGGTTTTCTGAAGTGCCGGGCTCCAATCCTTTGCGCTCCGCCGGAAGAACGCTGCCATTTGCAAGGCTTGAAATACGCGATCCAGAGTCTCCTGAGGTTGAGCTTGACATAGGCGATACGGGGGAGATCGCCATATTGTGCGATGGTCAAATGTCAGGGTTCTGGAATGATGCGGCTGCAACAAAGTCCCGCATGACAGCGGATAATTTTGTTCTGACCGGTGACATCGGACGATTAGATGCCAACGGGTATTTGTATGTTTTAGATCGCAAAGACGACATGATTATTTCAGGCGGCTACAACATTTGGCCGGCTGAACTTGAGAATGCATTGTTAAATCACCCCGGGATTATCGAGGCGGCGGTATACGCCATTCCAGACGATCGTTGGGGTGAGACGCCAGCGGCTAGCTGTGTGCGAGCCCCAGGTGCGGAGGTATCTGAATCTGACCTAATCGCTTTGTGTGCTGAGAACCTAGGATCTTACAAAAAACCCTCAAGAATTTTCTTTCAGGAGGCGCCATTGCCTAAGAGCCCTGTGGGCAAGATTCAGCGCAAGGTATTGCGGGAGCCACACTGGGAAGGTCGGGCACGCCGAGTGGCGGGAAATTGATCGCGCATGTCGCGCCTTTATAAGGTTGCTTGGGTCTCTTTCAGATACCGATCGCTTTGAGGGTGCAATTTGAAGTAATACGCGTTAAAAAAGATGGGTGGTTTGACGCTATTCGTTAGAGTCAG
The DNA here is from genome assembly GCA_016779565.1 of Pseudomonadales bacterium. GTDB lineage: Bacteria > Pseudomonadota > Gammaproteobacteria > Pseudomonadales > Azotimanducaceae > UBA9926. The sequence goes on along the minus strand of JADHNJ010000014.1, from coordinate 45,232 downwards.
GCTGAATTTGGTCATTGTTGGGAGAAAAAGACATGGGGTTAAACCTAGCGGCACTTGAAAAAATTACAGCGGATGTGCAGATGAATGATCTGTCTTGGGTAGAAGTTGGACCCGGTTCATACTTTAAGGTCCTTACTGTGCACGAACCAACGAACACGGTCGCGTTTGGCTATAAAATGGACCCAGGTGCGCCAGATTTTCCATCGCACTTCCATATTTGCCGTGCTATGGCTTGGACCGTCAAAGGCTGGTACGGCTATCGAGAATCAGAAAAGCCCGAAGAGAGCCGAATTACCACTGGTATGTTTTCCTACGAGGCGGCTGGATCGTTTCATACGCCATTTAGTGATTGCCCTGAAGGTTTTCAAACCGTCGGTATCTTTGAAGGTGATACCGAGATATTGCTGCAAAACCATGCAGAGCCAGATCCTAATTCAGAACGAATTGGCGACCTGACAGTCAGCGATTTTATTGGATGGGCCAGCCCAGCGACGCATATTGTGCATCGGGATGGCACGATAACCGGAGACCCGACCTTCAAGTACGATTTTACCTCAGGGGTCAACGCCTTCAAGGTGTAACGCGATAGCCCCTTGTTCTAGAGAGAACGAGTAGCGAAGTCGTAGAGTAGCGAAGTCGTAGAGCAGTAAAGACCTAGCTGAGCCAATTTTTGTTTGTGATAAGTTGCTGCAGCGTTAAAAAAAACCAGGGCGTGGTCATTAAACCGCGTACGGCACAACCAAGATACAGACGCTACGACATTAAACCGGCACCAAGACTAAGGCTTAGCTAAGTGTTGAGCGTCTGAATGGTCAGGCGCTTCTATTGACCCAAAACAGTGAGAAGTTTTGATTATGGCGGAATCTGTGAGCAACGAAAGCGTATTAGATCTAGAAGACGCGATGTATACCTGTCGTGCTATGCGGCGACTGGACACCAAACCCGTGCCCGAGGCCATGCTGCTGAAACTCATAGACGCCGCCAATCAGGCGCCGAGCGGTTCCAACGCCCAGCTAACCCGTTGGATTGTCGTCCGAGATCCGGCACAAAAGCAAAAATTGGCGGATTTAAATCGCAAACATGGCGAACCCCATATACGGGCTGATGTTGCAGCGCCTCAGACACCTAAGCTTAAACGAATGCTTGATGCCGTAGTTTGGCAGATGGAGCATCTGCAGGAAGTACCTGCCCTGATTGTGGCTTGCTACGATTATGAAGCGGTTACAGAGGGCCTAGAGGTTTACCGAAAGGCGGGCTCAGTATGGCCTGGCGTCCAGAATCTCCTGCTCATGGCGAGGGCTTTAGGGTTGGGGGCAGCGCCAACCACGCTGGCTTTGCGGGACCAGACAGCGGTACGAGCGGCACTAAATTTGCCCGAAACCTTCGCAGCGCTATGTTTAATCCCAGTGGGATATCCATTGGGTAAGTTTGGACCGGTAACTCGCCGGCCCGTCTCCGAAATCATGCGCTTTGATGCGTGGTCTGAATAATGAGATCGTATTTGAAGCGATGCTTAGCACGCCTCGAATCCCAACCTTCTAGCAGTTTGTTAATTTGGGCTGGACCCATCTAAACGCTTCGATAGATCGAAAGGTGCTAGACGTTACTGCCCGCAGCTGAGCCAATGCCAATCAAGCAAAGGTTGCGCAAATCCTTGAAACCAGACACGTACGTCTGTTAAACCGGTTAGCTGCTCGCTGGGAGCTGGGGTGCTTGTCTGCCCTTAATGGTGCCAAAGGGAGAAGCAATGTTGAATGCGTGAAAGTGAAACAGCGCATCGCCAGGCTGTTTTATGAAGTAGATTGTCATACTTTGCTGTTGCTTCTTAAAGGGCCAAAATCCGACGCCGGTGGCGCGAGCCGCAGCGATATCGTTGGGGGCCTCGGTCTGCAAGCCTGGTTCAGATTCAGGGGTTGGTAGCTCGAGGGTAATTTGACAAGCAAGTCGTAGAGGGTTGGGTGACGACTCTGCGTCTGCTTCATGTTCGGGTGCTGCGAAGGTATCGAGCGGCGCCACCAGCTGGTGGCTACGGACTGTATAGCGCCGCTTACCATCGTAAACACGGTAATTTCCGTCACAAGATTGTGCGACATTGATTCTGGTGTGTATCTTTTTAAGGGTCGCTAAGGGATCGATGCGACCGCTATCGAGGTGAGCCACTGGCGTTAGCGGCGTAGCTTGCGTGCGATCCAAAAAGGCTCTCACTTGGGGGGCTTGGTTTGTTTTTGGGTAGTATTCGATGTCACGGATTTCGGTCTCACCGCCATCAACTGCGTCGACGCGATAATGGACTTTGTCCCCTGAAGCGATCGTTGAATGAAATGTGGCCCGGTAGTGTTTAAACCAGTAAGCCGGGCCTCGGGTGTTGCCAGATATCCATAGCTGATCATTCGAGTTACGAAAGTCTGCACCCGACTGTGTTTGATGAAAGGTAACCTCGCCCAGTAAAACACCATGCATCCTGAATTCGAAACGCGTCTCGCTAGCCAGCGTTGAGCCACTCAATAGCCCTATCACCAAGGCAGATAACCAAGGCAACAAGATACCAAACTCGGATTTCTGTCCGGGCGCTTGGCTGCTGGAGGGGCGTGACGTCTGTCTCATGACGGCACTAAACGCTGTTGGTTCGCCAAGATAAGAGATAAAACAACTGCTTGAAATGTCGCCGATGAGCCTACGCACGACAACCGGTGGGCCTGAAGCGGTTTCCTGACGGACAACAAACGAATGTGATGCATAGATTTTCCAGAGCCCGCTATGATAAGGGTTGCTGAGGCTGACTTTGTTAAAACTCATCGTAAAGCCGTTAGTCGCGGGTAAGTTTACAGTTTGATGTCGCTGCTTTCGACCCATGATACGGCTTCAAAATGAATCATAATTCTGCCTTTGGAGGATAACGCTTGGTGCCCTGCGTCAGATGCGCTGCTTTGGCTTGTTTGGCAATGGCCGCCGCGCGTTCAATGGCGGCCGCGACCTGAGGTGATTTTTGGTCTGCAGGCGCCTCAAGGTCTTTAGTGCGGCTTTTGTTGGTTGATCGGGGCGATTTGCTCTAACAACGCTGACCTTGAGCTAAAAACTTGATAGGTTAAGCATTCACGAAATAGGATTTGTCCCATGTACGATTTAATTATTAGGAATGGCACCGTGATCGATGGGTCAGGTGGCGACCGTTATGTTGCAGACATCGCCATAGAGGCGGGAAAAATCGCCAAAATCGGTGCCATTGATGGCCCCTGCGCGCGGGAAATCGACGCTGCAGGCAAACTGGTCACGCCCGGTTGGGTGGATATCCACACCCACTACGATGGGCAAGCTACTTGGGATCCATTGTTAGCGCCTTCGAGCTGGCATGGCGTTACCACTGTTGTGATGGGTAATTGCGGCGTAGGCTTTGCACCGGTAAAGCCAAGTGATCGTGCGTTTTTGATTGAGCTGATGGAAGGCGTTGAGGATATCCCTGGTGCAGCTTTGTCAGAGGGAATTGATTGGCAATGGGAGAGCTTCCCTGAATATCTTGATGCTTTAGAGGCCTTTCCGAGGGCGATTGATGTTGCAACGCAGGTGCCTCACGGGGCGGTTCGCGCCTATGTAATGGGAGAACGGTGCAATCAAGATTATGCGCCAAGCGCTGATGAGGTCGAGCAGATGGCAGCTCTCGTACGAGAAGGCGTTGCTGCCGGCGCGTTAGGGTTTTCCAGCTCGAAAACGTTGCTTCACAAAGACGTGCATGGTGAGTACATGCCTGGCACTTTCTCCGGTCGAGACGAGATGCTCGCCTTGGGTTTAGGGATGAAAGGCTTGCCCAACGCCGTCTTTGAATTGGTGTCTGATCATCTCGGAGATGATGAAGAGTGGGCGTGGGTCAAAGCGTTTCAGGCGGAGACAGGACTGGGCGTCACTTTGATTGCCACCACTGCGCCGGCTTACCAGAATAATAAAATGTACAACCTTGCAGAGCAGGCGCGCCTTGAGGGACACGAAATTAGACCTCAGGCTGCAGGACGTCCTACGGGGGTTTTACACGGTTTACAGTCGAGTTTTCATGCCTTTGTTGGGCATCCAACCTGGCGTGAGTCACTCGCAGATTTGTCCCATGAGGATCTGGTATCAGCGTTAAGACAGCCTGAAATAAAGAGACAGCTATTGTCAGAAACCAGCGTCATTCGTTCTGGGCCGATGCAAGATTTAGATAATCTGATGTCGATGGTGTTTCCCTTAGGTGAAGTGCCCAACTATGAACCCACGATCGAGGAGAGCATTGCAGGTATCGCCAAGGCTCAGGGTCAAGCGCCGCTTGAAGTAATGTACGACCTCTTAGTTGCAAACGATGGTAAGGAATTGTTTTATCAGCCGCTCGGTGGATATCAGCAGTATTCCCTGGATGCTCAGAAAAAACTTTTGGAGCATCCTAATGTGCTATTTGGCCTAAGTGACGGCGGCGCCCATTGCGGTGTGATTGCCGATGCCGGCATGCCGACATTCATCTTAACCCATTGGGGACGGGACCGAACTCGGGGTGACAAGATGAGCTTGGAGTTCTTGGTCAATGCGTTAACAGCCAGCACTGCCGAGGCCTTTGGCATGTTTGATCGCGGGCTTATAAAGGTTGGCATGATCGCTGACCTCAATGTCATCGACTTTGAGGCGCTTCGGTTGTACCGACCAGAGGCAGTCTTTGATTTGCCTGCAGGTGGGCGAAGATTGGTGCAAAAAGCCAAGGGCTATGAGATGACGATCAAGGCGGGCGAAGTGATTTTTGAGAATGGCACCCATACTGGCGCCCTGCCTGGCAAACTTGTTCGGCGCTCTGATTGGGTTAAAGCCGATAGGAACGCGGCGCAATCAAGCTAGCATCAGGTGCGTGGCGCGGCTGGACCTGAATCGGTCATGGTGAGGTGTGATTGGCGGTTTGTTTAATCGAGGGGTTAGCATGAGGCTAATATTTTTGGTGATGTTCAGTGCGCTTGGGCTGGCGGGGTGTGCTGAACAGATACCGCTGGCCAGCGGTGCGCTGACCGGGGCGGTAAAACCGACGCCTTCATCCTGGGACGCGGTCGTCGCGGACGAAATTATTCAGCTAGAAACGCAAGGGGATAGCCCCTATTCGGTTAACCTTTGGACGGTTTTGGTAGACGGCGACCTGCATGTTTTTGCTGGGGATAATTACGCGACGTGGGTTGAGCATATCGAAAATGACCCAGCGGTTCGATTACAGAGCGAGGGCAGTATTTATCTCTTTCAAGCGGAGCGGGTCACACAGGCAGCGGTGTTCGAGCGATTTGCTCAAGCTTGGGAATCAAAATACGGTAACCGGCCGAGAAATGAAAATGTCGAAGAAACCTATTTGTTCAGGCTTAAGCCAACGCCAGCCCAAAGCCTCTAAGGCGTTTGCTGTGATCGGGCCAAATCGCGAGGGCTCGTAATGACATCCAAGCCTATCTCGGTTCAGAGCCAATGGGTTGGTAGCTATCGGCGACGGATGGCTGTGAGTCTCGAAAGGATGTATGAGAATGCACTGGATTGGGCACACCTGCCGCATTTGCACTCAGACGCCTTTGCCGAAATCGATCTTATCGACGCAGGTCCATGGGGCTGGCGAGCAACTTTGACGCCAGCGCTGGCGAATAGACGCTCAGAAACAAACAGCTATACCCTGCAGTTAACGCTCGATCGAGCGCACCGGAGATGGATTTCGAGCACCTTAGATGGGCCTAATGTCGGCAGCGAAATTTGGACGCACGTTTTTGAATTCGGTGAGCGCGATATCGAAATTCAAGCAGATTTTTTTGTACCGTTGATCCAGGAAGACCATAAAGATCGGGTTGGGCATGCGTATCGCAAGCTGTACAAGCAACTCTATGATGAAGACGAGGGCATGATGCTTGGCCGACAAGCGGCCCTAGATGCACAAACCCTAGCTAGGCAAGCGGACCCTGTCGCAGTAGATCTTGGATCGGTGGCGGAAATTGCCCAGAGGCTTCCGCACGATTTCGATTGGGCAGGTCGGCCTTGGCGATTGGGGATGGAGGATGATCGATGGTATGCCTACACCTTACTTTGCCCGCATATGCTAGGCTCTTTAAAACATGCTGCTGCGGTTGAAAATGTTGTCACCTGTCCTTGGCATGGCTATCAATTCGATGTGCGGTCCGGCGAATGTTTGAACCAACCGTCCTGTCGGTTAGCAGACCCGCCCTCTATTGAAGTGATAGATGGTCGTGTGATCGCCCAAGGTTAGCGGGCGATTTGTGGAAAGCGGTATGCCTCGGAACGATGAGGTAGCCACAGCAGTTGTCGTCAAAAAAACGCTTTTACCTAACAACCCAATGTTGCTTGTGACAGGATTTAAGTTGCAGGATTCAAGCTAATCCGTGCACAATCAAAAGCAGATTCTCGCGGTGTCTATGGGGCAGGTCATGAGCATTAAGAAAATGATGACGGCGTTAACGGCGCCAGCAGATAAAACCTTATCACCCGGCGAGGCACGGTGCCCGGGTCCGTCAACCCAAGATTTGCTTCGATCCGAGCCATCGAATAGCAAAGATCCCGCACTGTTGATTGCCAGCGATCGGTTCCTAGGCGATAACGATTTGCCTTTTTCGCGCTATACCAGCCAGGCTTTTTACGATCGAGAAATGAAGGAACTTTGGCCAAAGGTGTGGCAATGGGCCTGTCGGGAAGAACACATTCCAAAACCAGGCGATTTTTATACTTACGATATTGGGCCCTACAGCGCCTTGATTGTGCGTGACGAACAAGGGGTGATCCGTGCATTTGTGAATGCTTGCCCACATCGCGGTATGGCATTGACGGATCCTGGTAGTCAAGGGTCGGGTAAGCAATTCATCCGTTGTCCGTTTCATGGGATGGCTTGGGCTCTAGATGGATCTCTTAACGAAATTCCTTGTCGTTGGGACTTTCCCCATATCGAAGACGAACATTTTGGGCTTGATGAGTTGCCGTGCGATGTTTGGGCAGGGTTTGTGTTTGTCAATTTTGATCGTAATTGTCGGCCGCTCGCAGATGATTTGGGCGTGCTGCCAGAACATTTTAAGGATTGGGGGCTGGAAGATCGGTTTGTCGCCGTTCACACCCATAAAACGCTACCGGGAAACTGGAAGATGTGTATGGAAGGGTTTCTAGAAGCCTTTCATGTGTTGGCGACGCATCCAGAAGTGATTTACACATCAAGTTGGGCGAACACGCAATACGATATTTTTGGGCCAACGGTGACTCGATTCTTGCAGACCGTTGCCACAGGAAACCCTAATCTCGATCAAACTCAGGCTGAAATTTATCGGTTGCTCGGTTATCAAGACCCGTTGCCAGAAGGACAGTCAGCGCGTGAACAGCATGCTTTGAACCAGCGTGAGCTAATGGGAAAACGATTTGGCAAGGATCTGAGCGAAGTCAGTACGAGTATTATGCTCGACTCTATTGAATACCACCTGTTTCCGAATGCGTGTTTTTTCCCGGGAATCCAGATACCCCTTATTTATCGTTTTCGACCGACCGGGCTCGGGACCTGTATTCATGAAATCATGTTGTTGCAGCCGTGCCCCGATGGCCAGTCTAGGCCCGCACCAGCTGAACCCATAAAGTTGGGTATCGAGGATAGTTACGAATTGGTGCCCAATTTTCCTTTAGCCAAAGTTCTGGACCAAGATACCGAAAACTTCCACCGACAATGGGTTGGAATGAATGCATCAATGAAGCCAGGCCAAACTTTAGCGAATTATCAAGAAGCCCGTATTCGAAATTATCATCAAACGTTAGACGGGTACCTCAACAGCGGTGATCAAGATTAGGTAGGCGCCGGGCAGCTTGCTCCATGAGCCTTTCCCACCGAAGCGCCAGACCGGCAACGCCTTGTCTGGGGTTTAGCGCGCTGAGAGGGGCTCGTGGCAAACGTGCCCGCGATTTCTTGGCACGGCCAAAGAACCCCATGGGCTCACCCCCTCTGCGTCATTTAGGTGTGCACCAGGAGGGTCATTCAATGCTATGTTGTCGAAACCTGCTGCGCGTTGAGTAACAGCGGCATGGCTAACACGTGGGTCTTGGATGTTTGGCCCCAACCCGTGTCCAAATTTTGAGGCCAAATTAGAGGAGCAGCTATGATTGTTGTTAATGCCGTGATCGAGTCTACAGCGGAGCATATCGCGAAAATGCAGTCTGCCATCGCAGATATGGAGACTGCTAGCCGAGCGGAGGCAGGTTGCGAGGACTATACCTTTTCGGTGGAGTTGAACAACGCAGATGTTTTAAGGATCACAGAGAAGTGGTCAACAATGGATGCGCTAGTCGCCCATTTTAGTGCGCCACATATGGCTAGTTTTCAAGCCGCAATGGCGGCTTACCCACCGAAGTCTGTAACGGCAACATTTTATGAAGCTACGGAAGTGGCGCCGCCTGGCCGCTAAGCAGAGCTAGGTAGCCCTCCGCTTTAGCCGGCTGAGTGGGTGATCAACAGGCGATCACCCGCAGATTTTGGACACGCGAGGTTGGGTGGGTCAGGTGTTAGTTTGTCCGCTAAAAGAAAGCCAGGATTAAAAACACGATCAATCCAGAGAAACTGGTCAGGAGGGTGTTATTCCTTAAGTTTTTGGCGGTAAGTCCCAACCAAAGCCCGGATAACACAATGAACAGGAGACCGAAGGCCATGATCTTTTGAAACTGCTTGAATGATGTTGGTCCATGCCCCTTATGTAATTCCACGAGCGCTTTGATCCAGTCTGGGTCTACTTTGGTGACGGTCAAGTCACCGCGTGAGCGATTGATTTCGTAATAGGTATTAGAGGTGGGTCGGGTAATAAGCAGATCACCGCTCACCTTGAGATACTCGAAATCAAAGTCAGGGTCGATTGTTTGAAGCAGATTTGACACCGCCTCTTCGGGTGTGGGCGTTAACTCGCTCAGCGTTAGCTCCGAGGGTAGCTCGAGAGCCGTTCGCTCCGTTTGACCTTTTTGACCAAAAAGATAGAGTCCACCGGACAATGCCACCATGAGCAGAACAGGCGCAAAAAATGCAGCAATCATAAGGTGCAGTTTGATAATCAGGGCACGCATAGCTCAGCTTCTAACTGGATTTTGCCAATTATTACTCAAGTGGTGCTGAGATCCTAGTTACCTGAGGCTTGGTACGCCAGAATGAAGCGCTGGTGGGGCAGAGCGTAGGGATCCCATGAGTGGATCAAGTCATCGGTTATTGAAGATTGTGCGCCAGTCACCTTCATGTGATTTCATAGTAGAGGCTATGTTAAGATTCGCGGCCTCAAAGAAGGCTCAATACTTGAAGGTGAATGAATGTCGTCAAACACGGATGATGTCCGTATCCAGTCCATTACCGAGTTGCTCGATCCCGAGGCGCTAATCGCGAGCATTCCGGCCTCGGGTATTGCCCAACAGACGGTGACTAAAGCGCGCACCGATATTCACAACGTGTTAAAGGGCGTTGATGATCGATTGGTCGTTGTAGTGGGTCCCTGTTCGATTCACGACCCTGATGCCGCGCTCGATTATGGCCAGCGATTGAAGGTGATCGCTGATAGCCTCGTCGATGATCTTTGTATCGTAATGCGGGTCTACTTCGAAAAGCCGAGAACCATCGTAGGTTGGAAGGGATTGATTAACGATCCAGAATTAGATGGTACCTTTCAGATTAATAAGGGTTTGAGTCTCGCGAGAGGGCTACTGCTGCAATTGTCTGAGATGGGCTTGCCCGCAGGCACGGAATATTTAGATTTGATCAGCCCACAATACCTCGCTGACCTCGTTTCCTGGGGCGCCATTGGGGCTCGTACGACCGAGAGCCAAACCCATCGTGAGTTGGCTTCAGGGTTATCCTGTCCGGTTGGGTTTAAAAATGCCACTGACGGCGATACGCAGGTCGCCGTTGATGCGATTCGATCAGCATCGAACTCGCATCACTTTTTGTCAGTGACTAAAAAAGGCCGCTCGGCGATCTTTCAAACCGCAGGCAACCCGGACTGCCATATCATTTTGCGGGGTGGCAAACGAGCGAATTACGATATGTTCTCTGTACAAGATGCGGCTGAGCTGCTCAAAAAGTCGGGGCTCGAGGCCAGAATTATGATCGATGCCAGTCATGCCAATAGCAGAAAAGTCCCGGCGAGACAGGTGGATGTCATTACCGATATCGCTACCCAAGTCAGTCGAGGGAACTCAGATATTTTCGGGGTTATGATCGAATCCAATCTTGAAGCTGGTCGGCAAGATGTGGTTGATAAAGCTGATCTCAGGTACGGTCAGAGCATTACCGACCCTTGTATTGACTGGGCGGCAACGGAAGTGGCGCTTGAGGCCTTGGCGCAAGCGGTTCGTGCAAGGCGGAGCGCGTAGAGCGACGACACCGTCAGGCCAGTCAAAGGGAATAGATAGACCTTCGAAGCTTTTAGGGAGCCAGCAACGCTGCGGCTAACAACGCGCTAGCTCGAAATAGACGGCTAAGTGCCTAGGCAAGTTAGCGCTTTATCGGCCTGAAGTTTTCGCGGCATAAACGCCTAGCCCATTGCGGCAGCAAATGTTCTATTAAAAAAATCTCTGTAAATAGCGTTACCTGGACGGCAGTTTGTCTGGTCCTCTTTGGTAAAGCTGTGGGTTTTCCGCCCGTCCTGAGCATTGAGTGGTGGATTCAAAGGTCAATTAGGAGCCGTGCTGGTCTTTTTACTCCAAGTGCTCGTAGACCTAGTCGTCTTGTATCAGGAAGCGCGATTGTCCCGATCGACATTGCCCCTTGAATACAACGACGTAACCCTTACTTAGTCAAAGTGCCGCACAACGGCCCAGACGTAAATTGCAATAGGAGCACCCCGTGTCCAAAAGACGCCTTGTAAACATAACTTCAGCCTCGTTAGAACTGACCCTCGTAGCAGCATCGACTTTCGTCGTCCTGCCTTTTTTTCTCGGATAAGCGCTAAGTGGGATCCGGTCACTTGCCGATCAGCGTGGCGTCAGCCGCTTCCAATAAGGGATTTGGCTAAGTGTCTGTCAAGCAAGACCCGCTAGCTCGCCAGCGGTCAACCGAGCCCGGAGCTGGCGCCTCAGGTAACAATGCCCAGCCAGATTACCCATGATTGAATGTCCTGCCGATAGGCCTGCAGCCTCTGTTTTGTGGGAGGGCGTCTTAGATCCAGAAGAATTAGAACCCACGAACGTGCGGCGGGGAAAAATGCGTTGCTACCTGCCGTACTTTAAACCGGTCGCTGGAATCGAAAGGGGATGGTTAATCAGGCGCCATATTAACTAGTTGATGACACGGTATCCATGCAAGTCGAAAGCGCCAAATACCGGTGCGCTTAGGCACTGCTAAGTGAGGTCCACCTTTGATAAAGTAAGGGGCTGGCTTGGCGAGTGAAACGTCGATAAACGAGTCCTCAGGCAGGTAAATTTTAGATTAATGAGAGCATAAAAATGACGGTAGTAATATCTGGGTATATTGAATTTGAAGCGCATGAAGATGTTGGGCAGATTATTCGCTCCGCAAGACCGCACATCGAAGGAGCGTTAGCTGAAGAAGGGTGTATTGCTTATGCCTGGACTCAAGATCATCTTACCGAAGGCCGAGTTTGGGTCTACGAAGAGTGGACATCTTCAGATACCTTGGCAGCGCATCTGAACAGTCATTGGTATCGAGACATGGGAGGTCACCTAGCACAGTTTGCTCGCAAACCGGGGACGCCGCCTATTCAAAAATATCGAGTGGATCTGGTACAACCTGTGTATGACCAAACTGGTGTCGCTCAGGGACATTTTTCGACCTAGGCCATAGTCTTGGTGCTAACTAGGGGTTGAGCCATCTAGAGTTGGTCGTGATAGCCGTTCGGCACCCTTGGGAAACGGGGGTCGCTTGACCAAGGGATCGTATCGGCTGTCGCTAAAAGCCAGTTCAAAATCTCATCCCTCAGTTGCGATTTAACATTGGTCTGATCGGGCTGATTGAACAAATTCGTTTGTTCCTCAGGATCCGCGATCCGGTCATAAAATTCGTCTTCCTCATATAGACGATAGACATAGGTGTAGCGTTCGTTTCTTAGCGCAACAGTGCGGCCGACCAGGTCCGGCTGAGACCGTTGAAGTGCGCCTTTTTGTTTGTATTCTCCTTGGGGCTGTTCGAGCAAGTCGGTCTCCAGCATCGTAAAACCGCCCTCAGAAAAAGCCTGTTGCCGATGTTGGTTGCCTGGATTGGCCAGCACATGATTTAGGCTCTGGCCAAAATGTGTGTGGTTAACCTCAATCTCGGCCAATTCGAGTAATGTCGGCAAGATGTCGACCATTTCTGCGAAGCTATCTGAGGTTGCACCCTCGCTAACCCCAGGTCCTGCGATGATAACGGGATTTTGGAGCAGGCAGTTGTCCATTCCCGAAGGCCACTTCTCGACTAATCCGAAGTCACCCAAATATTCTCCGTGATCTGTTAAAAAAACAATGACCGTGTTTTCCATCTGCCCGCAGCTGGTAAGCGCCGAAACTGTCCGGCCGAGTTGGCTGTCGACGCGGCTGACCATGGCGTAATAGATTTTTATGATCTCTTGCCATAATTCAGCTGGAACATTCGCACCGTAGCTTGCCCTCAGGGCATCGTGAAACTTCGGCTTCCCGGGCGTTGGCGGGATTGGCGCGGGGAAATCCGTGCCGGCGAACAACTCATACCAATTGGGTTCGACTTCAAAAGGCAAATGCGGAAAGATCAGAGGCATCCAAAGGCACCACGGCTGATCCGAACCGGCATGAATCCAATCGATGGCAGTTTGGGTACAGGCCTCATCAAAATCTAACCAGGGCGCGTCTCCCTGCCTTAGACCATGATAGAAAAGTTTGTACTCGAGCGAATCTTCCGGAAATTGAGGGCCCATCCCCATTTGGCCTTTTTGGGGTTTAACGGTCCAGCCACAAAAGTGGGTCGAGGCTTCAGTGACTCCGGGGGCAAAGACATCACCTCTTGCACCTGCCCAAGCCACCTGATAGCCGCCGGTTTTTAGATATTTTAGAAGGTTAGGTTCATCGTGCTGGATCAGATGTGTCAAGGTTCGGTGGCCCTGGGTGTGAGGGTACCAACCCGTCATTAGGTTTACTCGAGAAGGGCTGCAAACCGGATGATTGGCATAAAAGTTGGTAAATCGGGTCCCTCGGGCAGCGAGCGCATCGATATTGGGTGTTTGTGCTAAAGGATTACCAAAACACCCGATGGCATCAGCCCTTAGCTGATCGGGCATAAATATCAGGATATTAGGCCGTGTCATTGACGAGCCCCAAAGAGATTTTCATACTGTGGTCAGACTAGCAGAAACCGTTTGGCAAAACTAAGCCGGGTTTCATAAAGGTCAATGGCGAGCAAACGCAGGGTCGATCGTAGTTCGATGTTGGGTTGCCTCGGCGGCACTAGATGATTATCCATAAGCAAAGAGACAGTGATATTGTTGGTTGATCTAAGCGGAGACAAAGCCTCGTGAAACGAAATGGATGAAGGCCAACCACAATAGACCATAGGCCAGCATAAAACCCCACTCATACCCCAAATATCCAGCCACGATGCCAACGATGGGCGCCATTGCTAGATAGTGACCTCGCACCCAGCTCTGGGTTGTTGTACTGATTACGATAGCGCTTAAGAAGGTCACGAGCATCAAACCAGAAAAGACGTCTGTCGCCCAGAGATAAACCTCAAACACCATCAGACCACCAATGACCAAGCACAAAACCCCAGCACTGCTGTGAATGATGACGTCCCAAGGTAGCTTTGAGGTTGCAGTATCGTGATCGTCTTGGCTCATGATTCACTCCCTATGATTTCTGCAAGCTTAGCTGAGGCGTCTTCGCCAGTAAATCACGTGCAGTCCAGCAGCTTAGGCCGACTGCGGGTTTTACCGTTATAACGGCTGTCTCAAGCGGCCGAGAATAAAGCTAATCGTTAACGATCTATAGGTTAGCGATGACTTCCGGTATAGTGCGCGTTTGTTATCGATCGAGGCGTTTATGACGGAAATGAGTCTAGAAGAAGCAGTCAGGACTCGACATTCGGTTCGAGGGTTTTTGCCAGACCCAGTCCCTAAAGCGTTAATGCGGCGAGTCTTTGATATCGCCCGATGGACCCCCTCTGGGACGAACGTGCAACCATGGCGGGTTTGTGTCGCATCTGGCGCGGTCAGGGATGCCATGCGTGAGGAGTTTTTAAGGCGTGTGCAAGCAGGCGTTCAGGCGGCCCCAGATCATCGCGACAAAGGACGCTTGGCTGAGCCTTTTAAAAGTCGTAGGCGAGCTTGTGCGAAAGTACTCTATGACGCTATGGGCATCGAATGGGAGGACAAAGATGGTCGAGCTAGAGCCAGTCTTAGAAATTTTGAGCTGTTTGATGCACCCCATGTAGCGTTCTTTTGTATGGAAGATAGTTTTGGCGGACAATCTGCTGCGGATGTTGGTATGTATACCCAGACCTTAATGCTGGCGATGACCGCCAATGGGTTAGCCTCCTGTGCCCAAGGAACGATGGGCCATTATCCCGATCTAGTCCGTGAAACCTTTGATTTGCCGGATAACATGACCGTTTTATATGGTCTCAGCTTCGGCTACGAGAACCCGGAGGTGCTTGCGAATCAGGCTCGCACAGCACGTGCGACGCTGGATGAAAGCGTAACTTTTTTGGGCGGGGATATCGATTATGGGACACAATAGCGCCTGAGTTTATCTTGCAGCTATGAGGTGACCGGCTGAATGAGAATCAAACAGCGTCTCAATAAAAGTCACTTAACACACCGCGCGCCGTAGTGATTGAGGCGCGACAACCGAGCGGCTGGCCCGCAGGTAAGAACATCAAAGGCAAGCAGCTAGGGCTGCGTCCTGCAGCCCGTAGCGCCGGCGGTTTAAACATTGCTATTTATAAGGGCGCGCGTTGCCCTGAGAAACTTCTAATTAAAGTTGCCGCGTTAGGATCGTTAGCGGCTTGGAAGGCTGACCAAGCCTTACTTTCTGACATTCGAGTATTCACTGCCGCAAGCTCGGTCCAAGACTTGGCGGAAATCACATAGTGATAGTTGCCGGTTCCCCCAACGCCCTCACTGTAGATGTCGATCCGTGCGCCTAGGTCTTCATGAATGGCTTTTGCCTCAATCATGCGTGCCACTAAGTTTGCAGCTTGGCCGGGGCTCGGTTGCCAAACGAAAACGTTATAGACAACAAGATTATCGAAATCATCTGCCATGATAGAGGGATCTAGGTTGATGCCCACCAAACTGCTTTGCAGGTCAGCATTGCCCGCGGCACTAGATTCTGCCCAGAGTGCCATCCATTTCGGATTGGTATTGATCGCATCTTTTTTTGCCCCCCAATCAGCCATGGAATCAAAGCGTAGAACGTAATCAACGGTCATATCGCTGCCTACCTGCAGATTAAACACATCAACTGATATGCCAACAGACTCTTGGATTGCTTTTGCTTTTGCCATCGTGTCATACATTTGCTGAGCTTTGCCGGGGTGCGCTTTCCAGTTATAGACCTCGAGCACTTCAGCTGAGGCACCTAGGGAAAAGCTTAGCGCTAAGGCGGTTAGGAACCATTTCGTTAAACGTTTTTGCATATTGCAATCTCCGAGTGTTTTGATGTTTGAAATCCGCAAGGATTGACAACGAGTTTGATCGGTCATTCCCGTCGGCGTCCAATTTAGTTCGAAAGTGGTTTTCAAAAAAGACTAACGCGAGTCGCCGCTAGCGATGGTGATCAAAGTATCAAGGAGCCTGGGCGCAAAAATTTAGGTGCCCCCAGGTCTTTGATGTCTTAAGTCGTTCGCCCGATTTCGTCAGATGGCGTTGTAGTAGATGGTCGTGCCTAAGTTTTCGATCTCATCTTTGTTGGCGACCATCCATTCGATGGTGCCGGCCCACCATTCAGATGCCATCATTAGGTCACTAAACTTGCCATAGGCCTCATGGGAATCGAATTCGATGGAATAGTACGCCCGCTCGTTATCGCCGCCTGCGCTTGCGCGCCACAGTCTTGGGTTCTTAGCACCCATGCTTTCATGAATGGGGCCGGATTGTTTCGCGCCAGCTTCTAGTATTTGTAAACCGGCAACGGTTCCTTCCCAAGTGGTGACTGCTTGAATTGTCATGATCGTCTCCTGATTGTTATTTGTTTCAGTCTAGTGCGAATTCAACGTGTCTGCCTAGTCTTGTTCGATTTTGGTGGCCCCAGCTGGATGTACCTCGTGGGTGTTGGCAGGGGTTTAGGTTAGTATTGACTGTTTTGTGAGCGCGAGATATTCATGCGTCGTCAATACCAGCAGCTTATCCTGACTTTCGTTGGATTGTTCATGGTCGATTTAGTCCTTGCTGAGGCCGAAATCCTTGGCCCAGCCCCAGTGACGACATCTGGCCAGTTTCAGAACCTCGGAGGAGATCTTGAGCAGGTCTCGGTGACAGTACGAATACCATTTTTATTAAGGCGTTTCACAACGCATTTTAGAAGTGGTGACGGTGCACCCCGCCTTTCCGAGGTTCAGCCTGATCTCGCAGCGATAAAAGCTGCCCAAGATGATGCGAGAGTAACTTGGATTGGCCATGCGACGCTTTTGGCGCAGTTTCCAGGACTCAATGTTTTGACCGACCCAATCTGGTCTGCGACCCCAAGTCCCGTGCCAGCTCTGGGCCCGAAGCGATTCGTCGCGCCAGGGGTTGCCCTGGATGATTTACCAGACATTGACGTCGTAGTGATTTCTCACAACCACTACGACCACATGGATTTACCCACGCTAAAGGCGTTGGCAGCGATCAATCCAAGAACCCTATTTTTAGTGCCTTTGGGTAATGCTGAGGTGTTGCTCGATGCGGGGATCGAACGGGTCAGAGCGCTGGATTGGGGGCAAACGGTTGAACTCAATCATTATAAAATTGTAGCGCTCCCAACCCAGCATTGGAGTAAGCGCAGTCTCTTAGATACCAATCGTTCGCTGTGGTCGTCCTGGGCGGTCATCGGTGAATCAAAGCGATTCTATTTCGCGGGAGATACTGGTTATTTCAAAGGTTTTAAGGCCATCGGCGAACGCTATGGGCCCTTCGATCTGGTTGCCGTGCCCATTGGTGCTTACGCCCCTCGTGCAATGATGCGAGCCACGCACATGAACCCCGAGGAAGCGATGTTAGCGGCGGTGGACCTAAAGGCAAAGCATGCCTTGGCAATCCATTACGGTACCTTTGATTTATCCGACGAACCCTTGGCGGAGCCGCCTAGCAGATTTAAACAGGCAGCGTCAGTCAATGGCTATGATCCGAGCAAAGCCTGGATTCTAGACATCGGTGGCCAACGAAAATTTTAGCGATCTGACTCGGTGTATGTTCAGCTGCGTAGGTCGCGTAACTCATTAACGGCTCGGAACGCTTCCTCAATTGCGGTGTGGGTGTAGGCACTGGCTCCAGCATCTGAGTTAGCGAACGTAAGATTGCCGAATCTTGCTCTGGCCAATTCATGGGGCGCCTGTCCTGGTGCAAAATCCTCATCCCATAGATCGAGATACTCATGTGCATAGCCATGGGGCCAGCGGTTGACAGTAATTGCGAGGATATCTCGGTCGACATTAAATCCGGCATCGCCGAGGAGTCCCCCAAGGACCAAACGAACTTCTGATTCGTAGGCTTCAAAGGGCAAGGCGAGCATTTGTTCTCGCGAGGCTCTTAATTGTGCCCTAAGATCAAGCGCCGATGCAGGTGGTGAGAGGCTTCCCCAGAAAGCCACCACTGCAGCACCAGGGTCATTTAAGGCGTGTTCATAGCCCCCGGTATTGATGCCGTTCATCAAAAAAAGTGAGGCGTGCATCCGCCCTGGACAGCTGACGCCGTGGATACCTAACTGGTCGAAGGGCTTTTTAGAGCGGATGAGTACATTGGTAAGGACGAGCGGATATTTGACCTGATAGGCCTGGGCAGCCTTTTGTTCGGCGGGTAAATCAGGACAGATATAGGGCAGGATGGAATGGTAGCAGGCCATAACGGTATGACGTGCTTTAGCTTCAAAGGCTTGTCCACCCTTAAGGTAACGGACGCCCACAAGCCCGCCAGATTGATTCACGCGGACCACGGTGCTCGATAAACGAATCCGCACCGATTGCGCGGCCTGATCGAGGGCGCCATAGTCAAATGCTTGGGTAGCAATCGAAGTAGCGGTGACGTCTTTTGCGACCGCAGGAATTAAACGGCTAACCAACAACCGCGCAATGCTGGCATTGCCATCCGGAAAAAACGCTGCTGGATAATCCCAACCTGATTCACTTGGGGTCTCGCCAATCAGATTGAGACCGGGTAAGCCATCGCCGAGGGCTTCGGCAACGGACAGACAATGGGCCTCAAGCCCCCAGGATCCATGACATGACTTGCTAAATAATTGTCTTGCCTCAGCACCAAGACCCCCGAGATCCCTAAGAAAATCGAAGTATCCGGTAGTCCTTAGATAATGAGTTCGAGCCTCTGGCGCGAGGTCCGCGAGCAGATCTTGCTGTAGGGTATAAAATCGCTTGAGTTGCGCTTTTGCCGTATCGCTGATGGGAAACTGGTCTAGAAATAGTAGCGGTGAAGTTGAAGGGGGACCTTTAAGGCTACAACCGGTAATTAATTGGTCTCGTCCAAAGGTTTCTGCATCGAACCATAGCGCATATGGGCTTTTACCTGTCCGGCCGTAATCAAAAGTAGATTGTGCCCTGAGGGTTTTGATATCTACGCCGAGATCGTTCATGAGGTCGGTCACGACCGGGTTAAATTGCCAATATTCAAGGTTGTGGGTGCCACCAATTCCTAAGTGCATCCGACCGCCTTGATGAAACTCGTTCCTTTTTGCGTGACCGCCAAAATCGTCGTGGTTGTCCAGAATTAGGATCTTTTTGTCAGGTCCAAATTGCCGTTGATAATAGTAGGCTGCAGCAAGGCCGGAAATGCCCGCGCCGACCACAACCAAATCAAAAATCTCGGGTAGCCGGCGGGGTTTGGGTGGCGGCAGCTGATCTCGGGTATAAGCATGAGCTGCTTCAAACGAACCAGGATGCGAGCCTCTAAGCTGTGTTCTGGTTGGTGGATAGCTAGCTTCTATCGGTTCAGCGGCTGCCTTTTGGCTTCGGGGCAGGCTCAAGCCGAAACCAAGCAAGCCAGCACCATGAATTAAATCGCGGCGGTGAATGCGCATCCCAAGCTCACGCTTAGGGTTCTTAGGTTCATTCACGGTTGTGGATTGCTTGGTCGCTAACCATTCTTACCGAGTAAAAATTTTAAGTGCCCGTCCAATTCGGCGCGCGTTTCTCCGCAAAAGCAAGTGGGCCCTCTTTAGCGTCATTTGAACTGAACACGGTTTTTTGGAGTGGCACCTGCATTTCCCAGAGTTTATCTTCCTCGACGCCTTGGGCAGCCGCGCGGACCAGGGCTTTTGACGCAGCAACAGCAAGTGGCGCGTTTTCGGCAATGCGCTCTGCTAAGGTAACAGCAGCTTCAAGTAGATCTTCGGGCGCCGTTAAGCCACTGAGCATACCAGCGGCCATCGCTTCTTCCGCGGTAATAGGCTCGCCCGTTAAGGCCATTTCCATCGCCTTTGCGTAGCCAACCCGAGCGGGCAAACGAAAGACACCACCTGCCGCTGCGAACAAGCCAACTTTTACCTCTCGAATACCAATTTTAGCTGCCGTAGAAGCAACCAATAAGTCGCAGGTCAAAGCAACTTCACAGCCGCCGGCGAGCGCAAAACCATTGATCGCGCCAATGAGAGGTTTTTTGGCACCCGTGCGAACAAATTCGTTGAGTGGACCAATGTCTTCACCACGTGCGAAAGCCTTAAGGTCCATGCCGGCGCAGAAGGCACGGCCATTGCCCGTAATAACGCCTGCGGTAAGGCCGTCATCTTCATCAAGTTCTTTTATCGCGTTCCACAGCCCATTGGACAGAGCGCCATTGATCGCGTTCATCGCATCCGGACGATTTAAGGTAATGATCATCACGCGATCACGGCGTTCGACTAGGACGGCTTGTTCTTCACTCATGGGTCAAATCCTTTCTTATTAGGCAATTGTGCGAACTCGAACCATAGCGCAATTGACGCTGGGGTAAAACTCCGTCTCGCTCAAAAACTCACTCGTGCCAAGATTTGAGAAGTATTTAAAAATCCAAAAGATAACCAAGGAATGCTGGTTGCTGAAGTTTGCTGACCTCTGTTAGGGTCAAAATCCTAACAAAACCAGATGGCAACGGAGGGTGAATAGATGTCCCACAGAAGCGCGCAAGAAACCATAGAACTGTTTTGGCAGATTCAAAATGATGGGGACTACACTCAGGTCGTGAAGCTCTTTGCAGAAACGGCTGTTTTGGTCGATCCTGTGTTTGGCGTCTTTGAGGGTCGAGCCGCAATTGCCGAATTTATGGCAAAAATGAATATTGAAATGCAGTCGAGACAAACCACTTTTAAAGCTATTGAGATTGCCGGAGGCGGTGATACGGCCTGGGCTCAGTGGCTTGCTGAGACGCCGACAGGCACCATCGAAGGATGCGGTCTTTATCGGGTTGAAGAGGGTCTTTTAACTTACTACAAAGACTATATGAATCCACCAAGTTCCGCTTGAGGCTTTAGGCAGGCGAGGCAGCGCCTGCATCGATCGTCATCCAGACTTGGAATGCCTGCAAGCTAGTTTTTGTATGGAGGGATGCAGATGTTAACGCGTAAATATGGGTATCTCTGGGATAACGCATCGGGCGATGTATCCGATGCTACAAGGCGCCTAGAGACAAGTGGTGCTTGCGTGGTCAAAGGGGTTTTTGACGAGGACGCTGTTGCACAGCTTCGGGAAGCCATTGACGAGGTGTTTGCAGTATTTCCGGCCGATCGTCGAAGTGAGCATCGCGCTCAACAGGCGGACCAGCAATTTCGATATGAAATGTTGAATCGAAGTAGTCAATGCCTAAAAGCCGTGGCCAACTCGACAATTCTTAGTACTATCGAGCCGCTTTTGGGAGAGGATTGTCATGTTATTGCCAACACGGCATGGCGAAATCCACCCAACCCGAATGATAGCGCTCAGCCCTGGCATGTAGATGGCGGTCCTCACATCCCCTTGCCGGCGGATGTTTTGTGGCCGCCGGAGATTCCCCACCCTGTGTTTGCGATCGGTTGCCATATCCTGTTGCAAGATTGTGCGCTGAACGATGGTCCCACGGGGTTTATTCCGGGCAGTCACCTGTCTGGGCGACCTCCGCCTTACCGCCAGGCGTTGGATGCAAACCTCACTTATCAAGGCCAAGGCGCAGTTCCCTTAACGGGTGAGGTTGGCGATGTTTTGTTATTTGTGTCTGATGTTTGGCACCGAAGAATGCCTACAGGCGCAAACGATCGCGGTCGGTATTTTTTGCAGGTGCACTATGCCCGTCGAGACATTCAGCAACGGCTTAAAACAAGTGATATCAGCCATCAGTTGAGTGATTCGATACTGTCAGATCTCGATGGCAAAGATAACTCGCGGTTGCGAACCTTGGTTGGGTTGCATAGTCCTGGGTTTTATGATGGCTAGGGTTTAATTTGCGCATCCTGACAAGGTGATTATCATTGCTTGTCTGCCAAGGCGCAGCCTACAAGCCTTTTAATCCGATGATTAAGCCAAGGTGATTAAAGCAAGGTGATTAAAGCCGATTATTTCGCAGCGGTGATTAAACAAAACGCGGCGATTCAGGCATAAACCCTTGGGGTTGGGTTTTTAGTTAGCTTCGGCAAAGCATGCAGTGCCTGATCTATCTGGCGCCAGAGTGCGCTCTTAAGCCCAAGAACCGTCCGCGAAATGCGCCAATGTAAAGTCTAGTCTAATGAGCCCTGGGCAGGGCTTGTGCCCACGTATTCACAAATCGTCCGTTTAATTTTTTTGGCGACGATGGGTCACGCGCGAAGGTTCATTATTGACCAGCGGATGGTATTGTTAGGCTCCGATCCGAGTAGGGTAGTCTACCAAGTATTCAGACTAAGCCGGGGGTGTTGCGGCCTGCATTTTCGCCATTTCTTCCCAGCTCAAATAACGCGTGAGGCCGTCGTCATCGAAGAAGATGACTGGGCCGTTACAGATAAAAAGATACTCAGTATCTTCAAGTGCAACTGTCGCGCCATGGAGCACGCCGTTGGGTTCGTAGTCGTAGTCGCCGGCATTCAAAATGCCATCTCTGACTTGCAGCTTGCCTTTGATCACGAAGGTATGCGCATCTGAAAGATGCTTATGAGGCGACGCTGTGTAGCCTTTGTTCCAGCGAAAAAGTGCTGCCCAGCCACCACTTTCGGCGCCGGTCCAAAGCACTTTTGTCCATGCCTGACCCGGCTCTGTTTCGATCCAGGGCGCATCTGATCGCACAATAATATCGGCCAGCTGATTATTGATAGGAGTAATGTCTTGTAATGCCATGCTGTGTACCTGATAAGGAGTTGACGGTGTCAACATATACCCTTCTGCGTTGTGTTTAAAGTCAAGCCGAATTCGGACGTTAATGTAGCTAATGCGAGTTGAAAGATAGCAGACGGCGTGTGCGAGCAACTGATTGCTCGGTCGAAGGTTTAATGGTTGCACAATCGAGGATTCAATAACCGTTTACCGACTAGGTCGCACGGTCACACCAAGACATCCGTGGTCCGTTGGGCGTAGATTCAGCTAATCCGGTATTTTGTCGTCAGCTTATCGAGTCTGTTTATGGCTTCAAACAGGATGAGCTTTGTTGAGTTGGGCGGAAATCTCACGATTGCGGCACTGTATTTACCCCGGTCTTAGAGTAATTTTTTTACATGCTCGGCGCAGTCTTCCGCGGGGCTCCAGAACCAACCCTTAGGATCCCAGGCTCGGCCGCAAGTCATGTAAACGCATTGGCTGTACGCCCCGATCACTTCGTCTTTGCGACCAAGTTCATCGAGGGCGCGGGCTTTGGCCCAAAGCGCGAGGGCAACATCATTGATGAGGTAGTTGGCCTCTATTTTTGCGCGCGCCTTAGCGGAGACACGACCAGTCTTGGGACAGCGCTTACCGGCATCATGCATTCGCTTTTGTTGGTGGCCCGCTTCTGGTCCCCAGCGATCAAAGCAAGCATCAACGGTTGCCACTGCGGCTTCAGAGTCTTGGCTGGCAAACTGCTCAACGGCTCGCACAGCCCAAAAGGCTGAATCCCCTAGGGTTGCATCTGTGGAAATACAGGGATCTGCCTCACCAGCATTATTGGCGAATGCAGCCTTTGAGAAATCAAAAATCAAGAAAACGAGAGCCATAAGGCTCGCAGATAGATTAGGCCTAAACATGAAAGAGGTATCCTTAATTCATTGCTGAAGGGTGCATGTGCTGATCAGCCGTCGCAGAAGGGCACCGGGTTTCTGCGCGTTTGGTCAGGAAAGGCGACGCTCAAGGTAAACCTCAGCTTCTGGCGCGACCGCACTGGTCCTTCTTGCACTGGGCTCTGTCCTGACCAAAAGTCACGAAACATAGGTCGTTGAGCTACCCAAGCGGTTAACGCTTCAGCGCGGAAAAACAGCGAGGCGCTAAAACTCTCACGTACTTGGCTCACGGTTACTTCATGAAGGATCCGTGTTTTTGGCGCAGCGCTCGCGGTATCTAAAAATTTCTGGGCCAACGGTGGGACCCAGCTGTTCGAATGGGGACGTTCATGAACGACCAGGCCTTCGGTTAAGCCCCTCCTGACAGCAGTGGCAGCCTGTATCTGGGCACATCTGGGCTTCGATATCTGCCGCGATTGATGACAACTCAGCGTCATTGCCTCGTGATGATTGGCTAGCTGAGTTGCACAATTGGCCTGGGTCAAGCGAGCCTCTCAGCGACAAAATCGAGAAAGGCATTTTGATTCTGCCAGTCGGTGGCGCAGGCAACGGCATCACCGGCATTGTCAATCATGGACTTGCCATCCTCCGTGATCGTGATGGGTAGCGTTTCCATCGTTAAAAACTGCTGACTAAACGCTAAATAGATCGCAACAATATCATAGAGAATAGAGCTCTGTTTTGTTGGATCGAGGGTTTTCAGCAATGGCCAGTCTGCAACTGCTTTAGCCCAACCCAGATGATTGGCGATAACCGCCTGGGTTAACGGATCTTTACTGGCAGCCACTCGCTGGAAGCGGTCACCCGCTAACATGACAGTGCCGCATGTATCCAGCGGCGTTATGGTCTTGTGCCAAGGCGCCTCAAAGACAGCTTTGCAGGCGAGCGCATGCTGCTTGACGTTAAATTCTCTCATGGGCTTAGGCGCGCCCAAGTAACCTCGCCGTAAACTGCCATGCATACCAATAAAGTCTGCCTTATCGGTGATGCTAGGTTGTCGATACAGTGCAGCCGCGATATTGGGTAAGGGACCAATTCCAATGACTTTTACGGGTGTCGGTGAGGCTTCGATGGTGTCACAGATTGCGCCAACGCCATCTAAGAAGACGTGACCTTGGTAATCGCTCAGGGCATAGTCGCCAAGCCATGCGGCGTGGGTGAGCGCATTGTGATCAAGGGGAATGCCGATGCCGATTGGGATATCGGTGCGGCCGGCAATCTCAAGCAATTTAGCAACCAATCTCGCTCGATAAATGGTGTCTCCGGTTGTCGTGGTGATGAGCTTGATATTGAGCTCGGGGCATTTGAGCAAAAAAGCCATTGCCCATACATCGTCGACGTCAAAGCCAATATCGGTATCTAAAATGACGCTGATAGCCATAAGATTTAGTCTAAGTTGAACTTGTCGAATACTGACAGGGAAGAAACCGACAGGCAAATTAACCGGGTAGATTAAGGTGTCGGATGTTTGCTGTTATCGCCCATCAATAGAACAAAGCGGGTGAATGACGCGATTCGCCTGGTAGGGACTCCGCAGCAGCCCCAAGACGCGTTAAGATTTAAAGAGGCATCGAGCTCACGTTAATATCGACTCAAAAAAACTGGGTCCTCATTAACAAAGCTGGTAGAGCAACAAAAGGTAAAACAATGAATGATGAAAACCCGTCCCCAGAAGAGGTGACAGCGCCAGAAAAGCCCTTAGAGTTTTATTTGCAAGCGTTACGTGAGCATGGATTTACCGTTTTGGATCACGTTGTTTCGGAAGCCGCGCTCAAAAACATACGGCAAGCGACCTATGCTCAGATTGCATTGCTCGATCCAGCGCCGCCAGCATTCGACGATCGCTTTGGTGTCCCCAATGGCATTGCATGGAGCGCAGATATCTGCCGTGCCGTGACCCATCCGGTGGCCTTGGCGCTCATTCGAGCCTACATGGAGACAGAAGCGATTCATTTTTGTCATCAGCCGGCAATGACCGTGCTGAGGCCGGCGAAAGACTTGATTGGCGAGCATCCAGAATCTGGCTGGCACAGCGATTATCCCTATCACCCTGATGTTTATCCTGAAGATAGGTGGGCAGATGACGCGGTTTATGGCGTCCAATTTAATATCTGTATTGATGACTTTCGTGCAGATAATGCCGGCACGCAGTTTGTACCAAATTCACATCGGCTTAAACGCTATCCACCGAAGGCTATGAATGAGGGTGGTACCAAAATGGGGGTGGCACCCCACGAAAACGTTGCTCAAATGCTAGCTCCAGCAGGTTCAGCGTTGATTTACGATTCTCGGATGTGGCATCGCGCGAGCCCAGAGCTGAATATCAGTGGCCAAGATCGATTGGCAATCCTAAATGCTGTCTGCCCGAGTTGGGTCAGGCCAATGGTAGATAAGAAACCAGGTATGAAGCACTTTGGTGCCTCAAACATGGCCGCCCAATTAGCACCTTCCGTTCGTGAGGAGTTAACCCGGCTTTGTCTAAGCGCCCATCAAGCGCCGCCAGTTGATGCGCCGGTCATTCTCGAAAAACCCGATGTGCCCAGACGCATCGCGATATAGTTCCGCGGTTACCTCAGCCAGACCAGGATCACATAGAAGCTCTGCGTCGGCTTTTCTTCGGCTTGGCATTGGCTTGGCCCTCGCTATTCGGCGTTCGGGTAGGCTGGTCTCCAGACGGGCCTCAGGGCGGGGCTGCCTTAAGCAGTGATCGTCCTGCCAGTTGGTCGGCGATGGGTTGTGGTGGATGCAGGTTTAAGTGATCTAACAGGGTAGGCAGCAAATCTACAATCGCCGGAGTCTCCTCTGCTTCAGCGATGACATTAGGATGATTTGTTGCAATCCAGGTTGTGCGCTCGCGAATGGTTTGACCACCATGGTCTTTCCCAGTCAGGGCGTCTCGCCCATGGTCTGTCGTGATTAAAATCAGCCAATCCTCGGGGTGGTTTTCTTGGCGCTCGCTAATAGCGGCTGAAACGTCACCCATTAGGTCGTCCATTAGCTTTATGGCGCTCGTCATTTCGGGACTATCTCCATACCGGTGACCGACGTCATCGGTATATTGCAAATAGAGCCAAGATAGGTCCGGACCGACCGAACCGAGGTGCGCGATGGCTCTGGCCGTGACCTCTGCATCAATAGCTTTAATATAATTAGCGGCCCTATCATGGGGAAACTGATCTTGCATGTGTTCCAAGCCATCGACGGCGTAGTCGATTTTGTGCCCACCCGCGGCGTCAAGGCCATCACCAATTAATTTTGTTCGGTTATCTTCCCAGGTCGAGTAAATCGCTGTGCTCAGATCCGGCCGCTGGGTCTTAGCAATGCGGAAAAAATCCCAAGCCTCATAATTTGGTGAATCAACATTATTATCATAGACATGATGAATATTGGCCCAAGTACCCGTTAGCATCGATTGATAGCCAACGGCCGATATGGTCGGGCTTTCGGATTCTGTGCCGGGGTCACCGCCGACATAGGCTCTCATATATCGGCCTTTTGCGGTGATACGATCTATGTTCGGCGTAGAGGTTGCCTCAAGACTGTCTGCAGGAATGCCATCGAGTAGGATCACAAGAACTTTAGGCGTTAGGAGCGTGTTATCGGCAGGAAGTTTTGTGGTGTAGGTCATAGCGATTACCAGAATGAGCTTTCGTGTGAGATTGAATAAATCCAGAAAGAAGCTGTTCACGCCGCGCTTGCCTGTAGGATTCCGCTGACAATTGGCGTCTAATGAAGCCGGCATAAAGAAGTAGCGACCTAAAGAGGATGAGCTCATGAAAGCAGGATTTATTGGATTAGGCAATGTCGGGCACCATCTCGCGGGCAGCTTGGTTGCGACCGAGGGAATAGAGGTGATGGTTCGAGACTTAGATGAGACCTTAGCTCAACCCTTGATAGCCAATGGAGCTCAATGGGGTGCCTCGGCTCAGACGTTGGCAGCGTGGGCAGATTTTGTCATCACCTGTTTGCCGTCACCAGCGATTTCTGCAGAGGTGATGGAAGGTGAAGCAGGGGTTTTAGCTGGGTTCAGCGAAAACAAAATCTGGATAGAAATGTCGACCACCGATGGTGACGAAATCAAACGATTGCACGAACAGATACGAGCGCGAGGGGGTGATACCCTAGAAGCCCCAGTTTCAGGGGGTTGTCATCGAGCAGAAACTGGCAACATAGCCATCCTAGCGGCCGGGTCTAGATCGGCTTTCGAACGTGGGCTGCCTCTGCTTAAGGCAATGGGTAAGGACATTTTGCACACAGGTGATCTTGGGTCGGCTTCAATATTAAAAGTCATCACCAATTATCTGGCTTTTGCCAATCTCGTCTCAGTCGGCGAGGCCCTGACGGTCGCGTCGAAGTCGGGTCTAGATTTGGGGCTGGCTTATGAGGCTATCCGAATCTCATCAGGTAATTCGTTCGTTCACGAAACTGAAAGTCAAGTCATCTTAAACGGCAGTTATGACATTAATTTCACCCTCGATTTAGTGTTGAAAGACTTAGGGTTATTCCAGAGCATTGCCGATCAACAGTTGATTCCCTTAGAAATTTCACCTCTACTGCAGCGCATATTTGAAGACGGGGTTAAGCAGTTTGGTCCGCGAGCCTGGTCATCGATGATCGTGAAACGCTTAGAGGATGCCGCCGGGACAACACTGCGCGCTGAAGGCTTTCCAGCACGACTCAAAGACACGAGTAGTCGCACACAAGGTGCTGAAATCATACCCGGAAGCAGCTGAGCTACATAAGCTTGTTGCGGCTTACAAGCCTTGACTGCGATACTTTTCAACCACGGCCATCAATTCTATAAGGCAGTTGTCTCTAAGTGATTCTAGCTCCTCGATCGAGCGCGACCCTGCCTGGGCTTGGGTACCTGACACCATGCGTTCGATGAGCGTATCGGACAATTCTGGCGCCTCGAGTTTCGTCCACGGCAGTTTTAGCGCGGGACCGAACTGCTCAAGCATGTGTCGCATACCTTGTTTTCCACCGGCTAGATGAAAGGTCAAGCAAGTTCCCATAAAAGCCCATCTGAGTCCCGGGCCATAGGTGATGGCGTTGTCGAGTTCTTCGGTGGTTGCAATGCCGTCATTAACCAGATGCAGCGCTTCGCGCCATAGCGCCTCCTGCAGCCGATCAGAAAGATAACCTTCGATTTCGTTTCGAACCCGTAAGGGCTTCATGCTCAGTTGCTCGTAAAATTTCGTAGCGGTTTCAAGGGTTGTAGAATGTGTTAACTGTCCGCCCACCACCTCAACCAGTGGTAGCAGATACACTGGGTTAAAGGGGTGGCCGATCAGACAACGGCCCGGATGCTGATAGACCGCTTGGATTTCGGTCGGTAACAAACCAGAGGAACTCGACGCGACTGGTGTCTCAGGGTCGGTAGCAGCATCGATTTCTCGATGCAGGGATTGTTTGATTAAGAGATCTTCCGGTGCCGACTCCTGTACAAAATCCACACCTTGGCAGGCAGTGCTCAGTGCTTCATGGCAATGGATCTCAGCTGGCTCAGGGGTTTGGGTTAAACCCTGCTGCTGCAGCAAAGGCCATAGTCTGCGAACATCTTTGTTCAATCGCGCTTGGAAGTCAGGCGCTGGATCCCAGGCATTGACCCTAATTCCGTGTGCCAGACAACGGATCGCCCACCCCGTTCCAATGACGCCGGTGCCGATAATTGCAATAGTTTGCATCAGAGTGTCCCCATAACAGATGGCTTTAGCCTACCAAAACTGGGTAGACGCATAGGATAAAAATGGCAATTGCGAACGTCTTTGACAAAAAGTGCTCACCGCATCGGGTTGGCCGGTTGCAAAGGCGTCCTCAATATAGCAAGTTAGCGGCATCACCTCTATTGTGAATCCCAATGACAAGGGTGTGGCGTGCTCGACCAACATCAGGTCGAGAAAGTAATGCCTTCAACAAAACGTATGGTTGAGAACTATGAGAAATTTTCAATATGGGTGCCTGGTCATTGGCCTGACGCTCGTCATTGAGGTAGCAGCGGGTCAGTCGCTGCCATCGCTGCCAGACCGGTTTGACCACTTGGGACCAACGGTTCAAACCTTGCAGCATCCCGAGGGTCGTGTGATCCATTTTATCGATGATGGTGATCCCACAGGGCAGGCAGTGGTATTTACCGGAGGCTTGGGGACTTCGGTTCGCGCCATTCGGCTGCTGGATTTTCTACGCAGTTTTAGAGTGTCGTTAGGGCTTCGTTTTATTGCGGTTGAACGCAATGGTTTTGGTCAAACAGCGTTTGACCCGACGCTCACCATGATCAATTTCGCAGAAGATGTTGAACGAGTTTTGGAGTCACTCGAAATTGATCGTTTCTCAGTGTTTGGAATATCAGGAGGTGGCCCTTACACCGCGCAGATAGCGGCTCGAAATAGCGCGCGGCTATTGAGTGTGCATATGGCAGCGACACTTCCTAGCTTGGGTGGTAGAAATCGCTGTGGTGCAAATTCGCCAGGCGCAATCTACAGGCCCTTACTAGCGTTTCCGATGCAATACTTTGGATTTCCAAGTGACAGCGCGATTCACCGTGTACCCGGGCTTCAAGATACGGCATATGATGAAGGCGCCAGAGCCCATTTTTTGGGAGGTCAAATGGCGGACCCCGCGCCCTTGGATCATGAGCTGAACTTATATTGCCAGACCACTCCCCCAGACAATGATGCAGTGCGAGCGCCGGTTTATGTTTATGCGGGGCTAGATGATAGCTTGCTGGCAAGCATGTCACCCGCCGCCTGGCAGGAGGTTTATCCCAATTCAGAGGTGACGCTAAGGACGTATCCCGGCGAGGGTCACGATGTGCAGTATAGGCACCTCGATCAAATCCTTTTGGATCTTGCAGGATTTGGTGATCGAACGCTTGTCTGTCAGTCTGGGCAGCCGCGGTTGCTACCGAATAACACCGTGTCGGATTTGGCCGAGGGAGATCAGTTGGGCCTGTGCGCTTGGTAGGCAGGCATGTCAGATCTAAATTTTCAGGCGCTCGCTGTGTGAGCCTGGTCGCAGGAGCTGACTCGGGCTGTCATCTCGGCCAAACGGATTACCAGCGCCGATTCAAAATGCATCAACGATCGATTAAGGGATGGTCAATGGACAGGAGCTTAGTTACTTGCTGCGCTTAGTGATCCAGCGAATATTTGCTGCCTTTGTCACCCTAGGGGTAGTGTCGATGGTGGTATTTGCGGCCATTGAGCTCCTTCCTGGGGATGCCTGTCAGGCATTCTTAGGACAAATGGCCCAAGGACAGCGTCTCGCGAACTGTCGAGCCGAGCATCAGTTGGATAAATCGCCTATCGAGCGTTATGGCATTTGGGCGGCGGGTTTGGCCCAGGGGGATTTAGGTAACAGTATCAAGCGCAGCAAACCGTTAGAAGAAGTGATAGGACCGCGCTTTCGTAATACGGTGATTTTAGGTCTGACTGCGGCCGGGATCGGCATACCTATGGCGATCGCCTTAGGGGTGATAGCCGCCTGGTTTCGAGAGCGAAAAGTGGATTTTTGGATATCTGGTGTGGCAATTTTTTTTATGACCATCCCGGATTTTATTACAGGAACGCTGCTGATTTCCCTGTTTAGCGTTTGGCTAGGATGGCTGCCGGGGATTGTGATCATGCGCGTTGATGCGCCAATTACAGAGGTTTTTTCGCAGATCGGATTGCCAGTTTTAACCTTGATGCTGGTTATGATCGCGCACATTATGCGGATGGTTCGATCAAGCATGATCGACGTCTTGGCGAGTGAATTCGTGATGATGGCAACGCTAAAAGGGCTACCTCGATGGAGATTGCTGCTGCTGCATGCGTTGCCCAATGCATTGCTCCCAGCAATTAACTTGATCGCATTGAATATCGCCTGGCTGATGGGTGGTGTGCTTGTGGTTGAGGTCGTTTTTAACTACCCCGGCATCGGCCGTCTCTCGGTGAACGCGATCGCAGACCGTGATTTACCGCTGGTGCAAGCGATCGCACTGCTGATGGCAGCGATCTATGTGTCTTTGAACTTACTCGCAGATCTTTTGACATTGATGTTGAGCCCGAAGCTGCGAACCCAGCGAGTTCAACCATGAGTGGTGCTGAGCAAACCATGAGGCTTGTCCTTAGGTCGACGTCAGGCAAGGTGGGGGTGGCGCTTGTGATCTTTCATATAGTGTTAGCGATCGTGTCACCTTGGGTAGTGCCATACGATTTCAATGCGCAAAGCGAAGTGCTCGAGCACATGGGCCCGAGTCTCGCCCACTGGGGTGGGCTTGATACCTTGGGGCGAGACGTGTTCACACGTACGCTTTTGGGTGGCCGTGAAGCTTTGTTAGTAACAATCTTTGGTACCGCAATTGCCATGGTTTGGGGGAGTCTTTTTGGCATGTTCTCAGGCTTTAAGGGCGGTAGGACTGACGAGTTTATGATGCGAGCGGTGGATACCTTCTTAGCGATCCCATTCATGATTTTGCTTTTGTTGGTGATTGCAAGTTTTGGCAATAGCGTGATCGTGCTGATGCTGACTTTGGGCTTTCTTTACGGTATCGGAGTGATCCGCTTAGCGCGGGCGGCGACGCTGGGCGAGGTCACCAAAGATTATGTGTTGGCGGCTCAGGCGAGAGGAGAAAGTGTGTGGGTCATACTGCTGGCTGAAATCCTGCCCAACATCCGTGATGCGTTGATGGTAGAGGCTGCGATGCGCTGGTCTTGGATGCTGTTGGCTTTTTCAGCATTGTCCTTTCTTGGATTTGGCGTTACACCGCCGACACCAGATTGGGGGCTAATGATTGCCAATGCCCGTATCTATATGCCGTTAGCGCCTTGGCCGGTTTTGTTGCCGATGATTGCGCTCAGTAGCTTGATCATAGGGATTAATTTGATGGCGGATGCATTGGCAAAAAGCCTTGGGCTTGATCGCGTCCAAAGAATGCCTTTATGAGCCTGCCTCTATTAAAAATAGATGGCTTATCTATTGGCTACGAGGGTGCTGATGGTGTTGCGGTGCCCATTGTTAACCAAGTTGACCTGCAGCTGGAGGAAGGTTCGACCCTAGGCTTGGTAGGCGAAAGCGGCTGTGGCAAAAGCACGCTGCTATTGGCACTGATGGGATATTACGATTCAGGCCTCGCGCGTTTAGCGGGAAAGGTTGCGCTGCTGGGTAAAGACCCCGGTGCCCTTAACGAGGCAGATCTGCAGCTGTTTCGCGGGGGTGATGTTGCGCTAATTCCCCAGAACGCTGGGCAGGCGCTGACGCCCACCCTGAAAATTGAAGCGCAAATGCTAGAAGCGCTGCGACTGCATACTCCGCTACCAGCTGCGTCTCGGCAAGACCGAATACTGCAGTTATTTGATCGGGTGCAACTGCCAGATCCTGCTAATCTGTTAGGTCGTTATCCCCACGAGCTTTCTGGCGGACAGCAACAGCGCGTTGCGCTTGCTATGGCTTTGGCAGGCAATCCAAAGGTTTTGCTCTTGGATGAACCAACGACCGGCCTTGATGTGACGACGCAACAAGCGGTTTTAGCATTGCTTTCAGAAATTGCCTTAGAGAGCCAAACGGCGATGGTATTTGTAAGCCACGACATCGGGGTGATTGGCGCAGTTTGCGAAAGGGTAGCGGTGATGTATGCCGGCGAGATTGTTGAATTAGGCGCTTGTAATCAAATTTTACAGCACCCTCGACATCCCTACACTCAAGCTTTGTTATCGAGTATTCCAAAACTTGGGCAAGCCTGGGCGTTTAAAGCACCAACCTCGATCCAGCAAGGGCAGGACAGACGCTTATCTGGCTGCGCTTATGCGCCCCGATGTGAATATGTTGGGCCGACCTGCCTCAAACAAAAACCTAGATTGACGCGGGATCAAGATCGTGAAGTTAAGTGCGTACAGTTATCGGAGATAGCACGAATGGTAGCGCCTGCCGGCGGGCACAAGGGCGAATCAAAAATGGTAGGGCAAGAGTATGTGCTGTCGGTGAACAACTTGTCTGTATCCTATGACCATACAGGTTGGTGGCCATTTGCTTCGCGCCAGGAGCGCAAGCTC
Source organism: Pseudomonadales bacterium (assembly GCA_016779565.1). Classification (GTDB taxonomy): domain Bacteria; phylum Pseudomonadota; class Gammaproteobacteria; order Pseudomonadales; family Azotimanducaceae; genus UBA9926. Next base: position 11,879 of record JADHNJ010000014.1, on the reverse strand, counting down.
ACAGTTAGAGAGGTCAGTTTTGATATTGTGAGAGGGCAAACGCTAGGGTTAGTTGGGGAGTCAGGTAGTGGTAAGAGCTCGATTCTAAGAACGCTGATAGGTTTGCAAAAAAGTTTCGAGGGCGAAGCGCAGCTGCTGGATAAATTCGACCTTACAACGCCTGTTGCGCATCGATCTAAAGCGTGTCTGAGCAAGATTCAAATGGTGTTTCAAAATCCGGATGCTTCATTAAACCCAAGGCAATCCATTTTTGCCGCATTAGCACGACCACTCCGGATCTATTTTCGATTATCCGAACCAGAGATTAGAGCCGAGGTTGAACGGCTGATGGCTGCAGTGCAGCTGCCGATGGAATATTCTGCGCGTTATCCTGGGCAGCTCTCAGGAGGAGAGCGTCAGCGAGTGGCCATCGCCAGAGCGCTGGCGTCCAAGCCAGATGTCTTGCTTTGCGACGAAATTACCTCAGCGTTGGATGTGTCGGTGCAAGCTTCGATTATTCAGCTGCTTAAAGACTTAAAAGACGCTCAGGGTTTGACGCTGTTATTTGTCTCCCACGATCTGCCGGTCGTGATGGCGCTAGCCGATGACGTTGCAATTTTGCAGAGAGGTCAGATCTGCGAGAGCGGCCGAGTTGAGCAAATATTCAATGCTCCGGAGCACCCCTACACCCAGTCGCTCATCAAGGCGGTGTTGTAGCGCAAAATTGCGAATATCTAGGTGTCAGTCTGCACAGCCTTACTGATCTTGTACCAGCGCACCGCAAACTCCATGATTTCATCAAAGTTTTCAACATCGCGGCTGAGCGCCCGATAGTTCACGTAGTGGAAGGGCATAAAACTCCCACCTTCTTCAAATAAAATGCGTTGAGCATCCCAGTAAAATGCTCGACGTTGCTCGAAATCGAGCTCAGCGCGAGCAGCATCCAAAAGTTGATCAAAATCAGGACGATTCCAGTAAGTTTCATTCCAGCTACCACCGGAACGATATAATTCGTTGAGGAATTGATCAGCTGGTCGATGTCCCCAGTAGCTGATACAAGCGGATTTGGTTAGCCAAACATCGCCGTAATAACCGTCCGCTGGCGCCACGATAATGTTGACGTCGACCCCAATTTCGGACAACTGGCGTTGGTAGACCTCAGCAAAGGGGATGCCGGTTGCGAACAGTGCCGTAGTGTATAAATCAAAGGACAAGCCGTCGGCGTAACCGGCCTCTGCAAGCAAGCGCTTAGCCTCAGCCTGATCTTGCGGGCAGGTCGCATGCAGACGATAACGGTCTCCCGGCCAAACCGGTGCATCGCAAGCAATTTCAGCGCCGCCCTTACCAATTGCTGTATTAATAAGCTGCTCTCGGTCGACAGCGATGCGAAGGGCTTTCCTGACTCGAGGGTCATCAAAAGGCGCCATATCAGTACGAAAGGCAATTAAATTCATGTCTCCGGTGGCAAAGCGTTGGATCTGAAATTTTGGGTTGCCACCAAACAAGGGCGCGAGACGCGGGCTGACCCGTTCAACGTAGTCAAGCTGTCCAGAGAGCAGCGCTTGCATCCTGGCATTGGCATCGTTGACGCCGATAATTTCGATCGCATCTAGCCCTGGTGGCCCTAGGAAGTAATTAGGGTTAGCGACGACCTTACTGATACCTTCTGGGTCATTGACGGCGAGTTGAAAGGGACCGGTACCAATGCCGGAATCTCGAATGCTCAGGCCAACGCCATCGGGGATGATTCTGGCTCGATAATCCATGAGTAAAACGGGGAAATCTGCGTGGGCTTGCTTTAGATGAATATCAACGGTCAGTGGGTCAATAATTTCGACTCGATCCACAATGCCCAAAGTCGATATCAATGGGGAATCGAGCTTTGGATCTAACAAAAAGCGAAGGGAGTAGGCGACGTCGCTGGCATCAAAGGCAGAACCATCGTGAAAGGTTACGTTGGGGCGCAATTTAAATCGCCATTGGTCTGCTTCGTCATTACTAGACCAAGCCAGTGCGAGATCTGGCGAGGGTTTGTCGTTAGAATCTGGTCGAACCAACCGGGAATATAAAAAATAAATCGTAGGGGTGAATCGGTTTGGGTCATAAGGGTTTAAGTTCTCAGCACCGCCATACTCAAGGGCGTGCGATACTCTAAGCGTGCCAGCGCCCAGACCATGACTGGAAAAGGTCAGGCCGATGGCGCAGCTTAAGCACAGGCTCCACCAAAGAGTTTGGCGTTGGATAAGCAAAGGCATACCGCGCATAGTCGAGGGCCGCATTAATTGAAAAAAGGTTATCGGATGAAAACAGTATACCGCTTTCATTGGCGTTCGGTTTCTTATGTTTTTGGGGTTCTATTCTCGATGGCAGCAGACGCCACGCCTGTTGCAGTAGATGCTGTCGAAGCCGAAGGCATTGACCCAGATCGGCTGCGGCGGCTGGATACGCTTGTTGATACCTATATCACCGAGCGGCGAGTGCCTGGAATGACAGTCCTGATCAGCCGTAACGGAAAGATCGTGTATGAAGCAAACCAGGGTGTGATGGGATTGGACAACCCAGCGCCCATTGCTGCCGATACAATTTATCGTATTTACTCTATGACGAAGGCGGTTACCGCGGTTGCTGCACTCATTTTGTACGAAGAAGGCCGCTTTCATCTTTATGATCCGGTGGCAAAATATCTCCCTGAATTCGCCGACATGCAAATTTGGCAGGATGGCCAGTTGCAGCCTGCGAAGCGTCCAATCACGATGCATCAGTTGTTTACCCATACCGCGGGTCTGAGTTACGGGTTTCGCGGAGACCATCCACTTCGGAGCAGCTTCGATGCCTTAGCGTTAGAAAAGAGCCCCAATCTTGCGGAATTTACACGCCGCTTAGCCAAGTTGCCGCTAGTATTTGAACCGGGAACAGCCTGGGGCTATAGCTATGCGTCAGAGGTGTTAGGTGCGGTTGTCGCCAAGTTATCGGGTCAGTCCCTTGAGGCATTCTTACAAGCGCGGTTGTTCAAGCCGCTGAACATGCGAGACACAAGCTTTGAGCTGGTAAAAAACGCGCAGTCGAGGCTGGCTTCAAGTCATATCTGGCACGATGCGCAAGCGGGTATGACGCTTACACCGGCAGCACCTCAGAACCCAGGGTATCGTTTAAAGCCTTACGATTCTGGCGGCATGGGGCTATTTTCAACGGCCCGGGACTATCTGAATTTTCTTGAAATGCTGCGTGCCGAGGGCCGCTTTGGTGAGCAGCAAATTTTGAGCCCTAAAACCGTTAAGTTTATGACGAAGGATCACCTCCCTCGGAGGATTACCGATGCCAACATAGGACCTGATCATGACCCGGTTTTAGGTCTTGGGGGCGGTCATGGGCTGGGAATCGGCGTGTATATCGACCCCGTCCGCCGAGGTGTGCTGTCGTCGGTGGGTGAGAATAATTGGGGTGGGGTGTCCGGAACTGTGTATTGGCTAGATACCACCGAGGAATTGGTGGTAGTTGCCATGGTGCAGTTGTTTAACTCGCCTTGGCGGCTCCGAGATGATTTATCCGTTGGCATCTATCAAGCGCTCTCGAAGGTGTATGAATAGCTTGATCGGGCAGGTCGTGAGTAGCTGAGTGCCCCCGGCCCCAAAGAGGTCGGGGCAGAGGGTACAACGAGGCGCTCAGGCGCGCTTTACCCTAATGGCTCGCGCTTGGTGAGCCCTAGCGCGGTCCGGACTTCGGCCGGGGTCATAATGCCGACGCCCATTGCCTCGACGATCCCAACGGCTTTCGTTACCAATTGCGCATTGGTTGCGAGGGTCCCGCGCTCGAGCCAAAGATTATCTTCAAGTCCGACTCGGACATTACCTCCAGATAACACCGCAGCCGCGACATAGGGCATTTGGTTGCGTCCAATCGAAAATGCCGAGAAGGTCCAGTTTGGGGGTACATTGTTAACCATCGCCATCAAGGTATTAAGGTCATCTGGGGCGCCCCAAGGAATGCCCATACATAGTTGCACCATCACCGGATCAACAATCAATCCCTCTTCGACCAATTGCTTGGCAAACCAAAGATGACCGGTGTCAAAGGCTTCAATTTCGATCTGAATACCCAGATCAGTCATGCGCTTTGCCATGGCTCGCAGTGTTCCTGGCGTGTTGGTCATGATGTAATCAGCTTCTGCAAAATTCATGGTGCCGCAATCGAGCGTTGCGATTTCTGGTCGGCAAACCTCAAGATGGGCTACCCGCTCGGCGGCCCCGGCCATATCGGTGCCCTCGGGATTAAAGGGTAGGGGCATCTCAGCAGGACCGAGGACAAGATCCCCACCCATGCCCGCGGTTAGGTTCAACACAACATCAACATCCGATGCGCGAATTTGCTCGGTTACAGCGCGGTAAAGGTCAACCCCTCGGGCGGCGGCACCTGATTCTGGATCTCGCACATGGCAATGCACGACCGCGGCGCCGGCTTTTGCCGCATCGATTGCTGATGCTGCAATCTCTACGGGGGTTCTCGGTACGTGCGGGCTGCGATCCTGAGTATTGCCGGAACCGGTGATCGCAGCGGTGATAAACACTTTTTTCTGCATAGCCAGGGGCATGTTAATTCCTTGTGTTGATTAAGGTTGCGGTTGCCCGCCTTTGGGTAACCCGAGCGAGTGAATAGATCTCATCTCGGTCGATATAGATGCCTTGCAGATGCCTTGTCTGTGCTTGGTTAAAAGCGTCACGGCCGTGCAGGATTCTGCGATTATCGAAGCACAGGATATCACCGGCTTCAAGTTGAAATCGGATTTGAAAGCGCGGGTCGGCGGCCAGCGTTTGGAAATGCCTCAATGCCTCATAGGCCCTTGGTATATCGTTGTCATCCATGTTGGGAAAAGCTTTGACGGGATAGAAAGCCCGAATGGTTGGGATGATCGACCCGGGCGTGTAATCGATGATAGGCCCTGACCAGCGGTGATCTAATGCAGGCCCACGGTTAAAGAATATCCACTGCAAGGTCGTAAGCGCCTCGAGCAGGTCAGGCGCGGCCTGCGCTAGGTGGTCGATGATGGCGAGGCTATCACAAAGTGTGGAGAACCCACCCTCGGCCTCATTACAAAGGCAATGTAAGAATTGAAAACCTGGTGGAGTCTCTCGGGTCGGTAGGTCTGTATGCGGTCCCAATCGGTGGCTGGTGTTAGCGGTGGAGTTAGTGTCGTTTTTACCTGCAAATGCGGGCTCCGATTTGACATCCCATAAAGCGCCGAAATTACTGTCTCTCACTGGGCCAATTTGCGCTGCCAGGTGCTTTAAATAACCGGAGGCGGTAGGGGCATCGGTGAGCTTCGTGACACCGTATTTGAGTAAATCTAGCGTCCAAGCGGCGGTGTTTTCATAGGACGTGAAAAGGTGATCTACCGAATGGCTAGGGGGTGCAGGCAGGCGCGTAGCAGTCCAGGCGCTAGGTTGTGGTAAGAACGCTGCAGGTTGATGCTGGCCTTCGGCGATGTGTCTTAGCCAACCACTATGAAACCGCGATGTATCAGCGTTATTCCAGATAACCAACAGATGTCCGAGCGGATCAACGGATGCGCTGCTCAAAGTTAACTCGACATCGAGATCTGCAGGGTCAATGAGGCCCTCACGGGTCGCATGATCAACGCGGCCATTGGAGACATCGTTTTCTTGCAACCACAAGTAATAGCAGGATAGCTGAGTACCATCTGACCAGCTAACGGCAAGCGCATCCTTGTTGATCGAGATCTCTACCGTTGCTATCGAAGCCTCAGGGTAGTGATAAAAATCTGGCGTTAACGGTGGTCTCTGCCCCATGACATTCTCCTATCAGAAGGATGTTCTCATGTCCCTCTAGGTAGTGGAAGCAGTGGCTCTGGCCAGCTAAAAAGACAAAAGAAGGCTTTGCGCAACCCAGTGAATTGACTCGAACGCGGGTCACAGCGTGTGCCAACCCGGCGGCAAGTTTACTCGGGTAGCCCTCCTAGAGTTTCGGTATTACCATCAACCGCCAGGGCTTGCCCAGAGATGAATCGCGCTTCGTGACCTGCTAAAAACAGTGCCATATTTGCAACATCTTCTGCTGCGACAAAGGTGTTTAGCGAGGTTTGGGCTTCATAAGCCGCTCGAACATGATCAGTCGTAACGCCTCGGCGAGCAGCATCGAGTTCAATTACCTGATTGATCCTTGGGCCCTCAACGCTTCCGGGGCAAATTGCGTTAACGCGTATACCGTATTTGCCATATTCCATGGCCCAGCTTTTAGTGAGTCCAATAAGCGCCCATTTTGAAGCCACGTAGGGTGATCGATTTGGGCAACCAAACAGTCCGGCGGTCGATGAAATGTTGATAATTGAACCTCGTGCGGCTTTGATGAGAGGCAGGGCGAGGCGAGTTGTATAAAAGGCACTACTAAGATTGACCGCAAGGGTGCGATCCCAATCGCTGACCGAGATATCGTCAAGCTCGCCGTTCGGTCCAGCGATGCCGACGTTGTTTACGAGGCAATCTAGGCGTTGATAAAGGTCGGTCAAGGTTGCAAAGAGCTTGGATACAGCCTCTGAGTCAGCAAGATCGCAGCAATAAACGTTGGCTTCCGGCAGTAAGGATTGGGCCTGGTCTAAGGCGGCAGGATCAGAATCGACTATAAGTAGTTGATGCCCATGGTTAGAGAAAGTCTTAGCAATAGCAAAGCCGAGACCGGCGGCGCCGGCTGTGATTAGCGCTAGAGGTTTAGCGGACATAAGTAGGCCTTGGGCTCATGAGAAGCGGGTAGTGTGCTAGAAAAGGCAAGGATCGGCTAGCAGTTGATCGTTGCGTCTGTTATCGATGTGTGCGGCTTAGGGCCGGATTGTCGGCGATGTCTTTTCGATTGGATGACTTTAATCTGAATATTATCGATAAGGATTTGGTGCTCATTAGGCTAAAGTAAGTCGATGGCGTGTACAGCGCACTGATGACGCAAAGGCTTTATCGCGTCGCGACCGAGTAAGGCTTGCTCGTTCAGCGTTGATTTGATGGGTAAACTGGGTCTGGCGTGGTTAATTGAGCGAACACATTCACGAGGGGTGTTGATATGTTGAGACTAGGATGGATGATTATTGGCGGACTCGTCTGTCTGCTCATCGGTTTTCAGGTAGCCAGCGTTCAACAATTGACCGAAAAGATGACGGGGCCAGTCGACAACCGTGGCGCTATGCAAGACAAGTCCAATGCTAGCCCAGCGTTACCTGACTTAGATGCAATTCCGGTTAAGGCCTTGGCCGATAAGCTTGATGCTAGAATCGCTTTGAAAGCTGCAATACAGCAGGAATTAGATCTAAGAGCGGATCTTAAAGTTGGTGACGAAATTTCGGTGCAGGGTGTCACTGTTAGGATCACTCGTGTGCCAAGGCAAGATCCGCTGGTCACTGGACGATATGTCATTTTGTCCGAGCAATAGGGTCTCTAGCTTTCTTTGCTAGGCTTTGTGGTTTCTCTCGTTGCCCCCCATGCCTCATGCGTTCAGCAATCGATCTATGCCTTAAAAAAGGTCAAGGGGTAAAAACCACTTTGATAGCCTCTTCGGCACGCAGCTGAGTCTCATAGGCTTCACTGGCTTGTTCTAGAGTAAACGTGTGACTGATGAGCGGTTTTCGATTGATAGCTCCAGTTCGAATCAAGCTCGCCGCTTCTTTAAACTCCTCTATCGACCATGCCCAGGAGCCCAGAAGCTGAATGCCTTTTCGGACAATTAGGTTGTAATCAATCTTTGGCGACTGCTCAAACACAGCCACGACGACTACTCGCCCTTGATCCTTTACGATAGCCAGTGCTTGTTCTAAAACACTGATGCCCTCGAAGTTCTTACTCATGCCAGCACAATCGTACACGGTATCGACGCTGCCGGTCGTGATATCAAGCAGCGTCTCCTCGGAGAACGCTGAGCTGCCGCCTAAATCCTTGACAATATTTTGCGCGCGTACGTTGATGACAGAGTCAGCGCCCAGTTCGGTTGCCTTGGCGAGTCGCTTTTCTGAAAGATCTGCAACGATAACTTTAGCTTTGCTGCGCGCCTTGATGCATTGCAAGATGCCAAGACCGATGATGCCTGCCCCCATAATGAGGTGGACTTCTTCATCTTGTGCCTGGCCCAGATTTGCCGCATGTAATGAAGTTGCGAGCGGTTCGGTTGTGGCGGCCTCGCTAAACGAAATGTTGTCACCGATGGGTAATATCGTGTCGATTCTTGCTTTGGGAATCACAACATACTCTGCATTCGCGCCCATGCCGATGCTGGTTACGCGGTTGCCCAACTCAATCCCTTCAATAGGACCGCCGGTTTGCACCACTTCGCCGCTAAATTCGTGTCCTAGCACCCGACCCTGTTCAATGGGATTCCCCAGCTGTTGGAACAAGCCATGACGATAGGTATGCAAATCAGAGCCGCAGATGCCGCAAGCTCTGACCCGGAGTAGAACATCCCCCGGTGCCAGTGCGGGTGGGTCAATTTCTTCAAAGCGGACATCCTCCGGTCCGTGAAATACTGCAGCTTTCATGGGCATCTCCCTATTGCGGTCACTAGCAGAGAGTGTACCTAATTAGCGTCTTGCCGCCTAAACGATATGACGTGCTGACAATTTTTCGATCTTTTCACTTAAATTCATCGCAAGCAAAAGGCGTTACGTCTACGGGAGAAACACAACCTCAGGTGATGGTCCGCTGATAGCGCGTTGATGACGCGATGTTGTTGGCGATTATCTGTCCATTAATACTTCTCTATAAACCGTTATCAGCGCTATGCTGTGGGAGTTACGAATTAGAGGATCAGTCAGGAGAATTGAATTATGGAAATTGCAGGCAATTGTGGTGTTTTTGTGGGAGGAGCCTCGGGGATGTGTCGGGCAACAGCGATGCGGTTCGCAGAAAAGGGCGGCAAAGTCGCCATCCTGGATTTAGAGCAGTCCGATGGCGCTAAAGTTGCCGAATCTCTGGGCGGTGTGTTTCAACCCTGCAATGTGATGGATTATGAAGGCATGGAAGCGTCGATCGAGTCTGCGGTTAATGCGATTGGTGGTATTCATTTTATGGTTAACACTGCTGGAGGTGGTGTCGCACAGCGAACGATTAAGAAAGATGGCAGCCGGCATGCGTTAGAGGACTTTCGTCGAATCATCGATTTGAACCTAATCGCATCATTTAACATCAATAGTATTGCGGCGCAGCACATGGCAAGCAATGAACCTAATGAAAATGGTGAGCGTGGGGTGATGATAAATACTGCGTCCATCGCGGCCTTCGAAGGCCAGATTGGGCAAGTGGCTTATACCGCGGCCAAAGGTGGAATAGCCGCAATGACACTCACTATGGCGCGAGACCTGGGTACCCACGGTATTCGGTGTATGACCATTGCCCCCTCGTTGTTCGATACGGGACTGACTGCAGGAATCCCCGACGAAGGTGCGCTGCAGTTAACGAAGGATGCGGCTTTTCCAAAACGGATGGGTCGACCGGATGAATTTGCAGTGATGGCGATAGCGATCTTTGAGTCGGCCATGATGAACGGATCAACCCTTCGGGTTGATGGTGGCCAACGGTTTGCACCGCGCTAAAAGGCTCGGCTGACGTTCGAGTCGTCTCAGGTTTGGACTGTACTGGAGGCGCTAAAAACTGCTTCCCCTCGGGGCGATGTGAGTCGAATAGGGCTCAGCATCGTATCTAAGGGGGTGATAACAAAGCGTGTCTCTTAGTGATGTCAAAACCAATGTTTAAGGGGGCAGCCGCTATAGTACTGCTCGCCCTCGCCATAGGGGTAAGAGCTGCCGAGCCCGTTCAGTTAAGCTGTGAGAATACTGCTGGCGAAGCGGCGCTCTCTTTGTTGGTGACCCCGAATGTGTATTCGGTAGTCGAGGACCAAGTTGGCATAAGCTATCAGGTTTCATGGAATCCTGATTTTATCATTGTTTACTTCAGGGCTGATCGCTCAGATGGGGCTTCGAATAACAACTATTTGAAGATCGATAGTGTGACCTTGAAATATACCGGGCAGCGACAGTGGGGCGCGATGATACAACCCATTAGCGTCAAGGGCGTGTGCCAAATCGACAGGGTAAAGTAAAGTCCTCCTACTCCGCGAATAGTTCACTCAAATAAGACAGGTAAGCCTTCGTTGATGGCGTTGAGTCGTATTTGGATGCAACAACATTTTTTTAGTGTTGGCGCTTAGGCTTCATTCCGCGAAGTCCCCTAGCTTGAAAAAAATTGCCTGAGCGTTTGGAGCGATGCCGTCGGCCTTGATTTGGAACTGGGATCCAACAGGCTTACGAGGCATTAGTAAACGCAAAACACTGCGCGCGAGACGGGTTACGGGCGACGCCGTTTCGGCAGGCGCCAAGTGTCTGTTAGCCGAGGCCTCGCTGGATACCTGCCTTTTTAGGCGGCACATTGTGCTTATCCCAGTCTTGCCTGTCACTTTTGTCCTCAACATGTGCTGGTTGCTCGAATTTGATATATCTGTAAGCTTTAGAGGATGCCTACTGTACTTGAAATTATTCCAGACCAGCTGCGCGAGGAAGTGAACGCTGCCGTAAGTTGGTTTAATGCCCGCGAAAATGCTTCGTTCGAAGTGACAGGTATTGTTGATCCTCCAAACGCGGCTGGCTCTGGAGAGGATCTCCGCTTGGTGCTGTGCGGCGAGGGTGTGTGCCGCCAGGAAACATTTAAAGTCGCCGCGTCTGAAGATTTGTCTTCGGTACAGTGGTTAGGGTTAGACCACGCCCAGGACAGCGCGGGCGTTGCCGAACTTGATCCGCCTCCTGGTGCAAGGAGAACATGGCTGAAAGATGTGGCTGAGCGGCATACTTTTGTTGTGTTGTTGTTTTATCGCGGCTTCTGGTGACCCCCTTGTCGCCTCGAGTTGCGAGGCTATGTTTTTAGTGGTGTGGTCGACGCTATTCGAGCTGCAGGTGGGGAAGTTTATGCAGTAACCAGTGAGCCGCAAGCGCTAGCGTCTCGTGCTCAAGAAGAGTGGGCCCTTTCTTTTGAGTGTGTGGGAGACCCGCATCAAGAAATCGCAGGCGCTGCACGCCAACAGGGTTTGCTAGATTTGCGGACAAACGAAGTGGGTGAATTTATAACCCGCGACACGGCCTGGGATGTCTCCCACCCTAAAGGTTTTTATCAGCCCGGTGTGCTTGCACTGAACACTGAGCGTCTACTTTATCGCTGGCGGTCTATTCCCAATCGAAAAAATATGGGTGGTGCTGGGGGCAGGCCGACAGAAGATTATGTTTGGCGAAAGATTCAGGCAGCTTTGAACGATCCTCTAGGGAACGATGCGGAGTTAGATGAAATGCCTGAAACGGGGGGCAAGGCGCCTCCCTTTTTCATATTCTCTTTGATGCTTATGGCGCACGGTTGGTTTGTCAGACCCAAAGCATTTACTTATCAAGGAGATGGTGCCAACCCAATGCAACGTTTCCCGTTGGTGATGATGCGACTTCTGGCGTTTTTTGGATGCTGGATCGCAGCCTTTATACTGTTGCCGACGATTTGGGTCGGTCTTGCGTTAACGCTTTATGCACCGTTGGCTATTCTGGGTATTCGCAAGGTCTATGGTACGTTTGCGGTGGAGATGCCGGAGTGATTACTTCTACCTTGACTAGAGGGGTGAAATCTATGGATATCGGGCTTAAAGATGGTGACGGTCAAGTAGGCGCATTAACCGATGGCCTGATGTTGATACGTTACTTATTTGGATTCTCAGGTGGCTCACTAGTCTCTGGAGCAATAGGCACCGACGCTACTCGTAATACAGCGGATGCTGTTGAGGCTTATATCAAAGAGCGTGTTCCTAGCGACTAGTTGACACTCCGAAAACCTCTAAAAATGTCTAAGCACTCCTATATCTAGATAGGTGGTGGGGTGCTGGTATGG
>JADHNJ010000013.1 GCA_016779565.1 Pseudomonadales bacterium | reverse complement strand
CCTTTTGGGAACCAGGAGCCCACATTTCGAGAGTTCGAGGGGGACAGCGTCCCTGATAGTAATGGTGGTGGTGGTTTAAACCTTTCCTCCGTTGGCCCAGATAGTCTTTCTCCTTCTGCCGTTGGGTTCGAAAACGCGGTCTTCTCTGGCACACAAATGCGCTTCGCATTGCCCGTTTCCTTTACCTCCGGCCAAGTCAACCCAGAGCCTGATAACGTGGTGGCGATCGCGGTCTACTTCCCGGCAGGGACCCAGGTATTGGGTGATACTGAATTTTGTGCCGTCGCAAGCGAGCAAAGCTTTGTCTTTGTGTTGTGTATTATCCCGATTAGCCAACTTTTTGGGAACCGGAATTTCGGCTACCTAGAGCTGCCGGTAATCCTACCGTTGGATAAAAGGAAAGATTATGTTTACGTCAGCATGGGCGTGTTTCTCGACGAAACCCTAGCAGAGCAATTTCCCGACGATAGTTTGAGCAACAATACAGTTTCCTTGGGTTATGAGGCGGTTGGGGGCGTTGACTCAGATTCAGACCGTGATGGTGCTTTGAATCAAGTGGATAACTGCCCATCTGATGTAAATCCCGACCAGCTGGACTCTGATAACGACGGATTCGGCGATGCTTGTGACTTTGATTTAGACAATAACTTTTTGCCGGATGATCTAGAGATTGTGACGGATCTAGACCCGGTTGATCGAGATCTAGATGGGATTGCTAACGAGGTAGATAACTGCCCCGATGTGGTCAACAACGATCAAAAGGACACCGATTTTGATGACTTGGGTAATGCTTGTGACGCGGATGACGATAACGATGGTGTTGAAGATGCGGACGATCGCTTTCCAGAAAATCCGAGGGAGTCCAGTGATTTTGACCTCGATGGAGTAGGCGATGAGGCCGATGACGACGATGATAATGACGGTGTAGCTGATGCAGCCGATGCCTTCCCCAAGGATCCAAATGAAACAGTAGACAGTGATTCAGACGGTACTGGTGATAATGGGGATGCCTTCCCCAATGATGCGTCCGAGTCAAAAGACTCCGACGGTGATGGCGTTGGGGATAATCGTGATGGCTTCCCTCAGATTAGTTTGGAAGGCCGTCCGGATTTTGATGGGGACGGTTATCCCGATGACTGTAACGCCGACTGCACAAGCGTGGGGATGCTTGCTGATGCTGACGATGATAACGATGGCGTAGAGGATGGCAGTGATGCTTTTCCCCTAGACGCCAGTGAGACCCTAGACTCGGACGCAGATGGCGTAGGCGACAATAGTGATGCCTTTCCTGAGGATGCGTCTGAGACGAGAGACTCAGACGGCGACGGTGTCGGCGACAACGCGGATGCCTTTCCATTTGATGCATTCGAAACTCTAGACACAGATTTAGATGGTATTGGTAATGAGGCTGATCCAGATGATGATGGAGATGGCGTCAGTGATGCGCAAGAAGCGATCGATGGTACCGACCCGCTTAGCCGAGTCTCTTGTAAAACTGGCTGCTTTAGCTTTGATGTTGACGAAAACCTAGAAGCGACACCTCTTACAGATGGGTTGTTAGTCATCCGACACCTGTTTGGTTTTAGTGGCGCGTCGCTTACCTCTGGTGCCATCGCAACCGATGCTGCTCGCGCTTCCTCTGATAGGATCACGCAATATTTATCGGACGCTGATGCGCAACTTGATATCGACGGAGATGGCCAGTCTCAGCCGCTCACAGATGGGCTGCTGCTCATACGCTACTTGTTTGGATTTTCGGGTGATTCGTTGATCTCGGGCGCAGTCGGCTCAGGCGCTGAACGGGATACCGCTGAGGCCGTTGCGGCGTATATTAAAGCGCGTGTTCCAAGTGACTAGCGAACACGCCAAAGCCTCTAAAAATGTTCATGCAATGCTATATCCAGGTAGGGCGTGGGATGGCCTCCTGCCTACCCCACCTTTACAGCTTTTAAAACCCTCCACATCCTCCACAAGAACAATCAATGACTAGGTTGCACAATAGGAGACAGCGGGTGGAAGCTTTTAACAATGAGGCGCAGCAGTAGATAAAACAGTAGACCTTTTGCTGCCTTTAACAGTGAACCAAGGATGCGTAGGCTATTGATCTACCGTAGCTGACAAGCGAATTGGTGTAGGATTAGGGCAACAAGTGCACCTAGCTCCACCCATTTCCTCCTTTAAAAACATCTATCTTTCCGTTCAGCCTAGGAATTTTCCGAAAAAGCGCTTAATTGTTCCGAAAAAGCTAGAACGCAGAAAAAACTCCCTTAAAGTATCCGTAGCATCGTTGGTAAACAAATCACAGCATTTTTCTAACACATGAATTCATCTTTACGTCTGATTCAGAATGATTGGCCCTATCTTTATAAAGTCTTAAAGCTCTCCAAATTAAACTTTGAAGTTACTTTTTAAGATTTACAGTTACATTCGGTAAAAAAAGAAAACAACTGTGCGCGTAAGTCTTTTCGTTCTGATATCTCCAACCTATCGGTAAGTACATATCTGTTGGCGTCTGAATTGGGTGATCCAAATTCTTTTGAATGGGCTTTATCTTTATCGGTTCTTTTTGCATCTAGGTGAGACGGGTAGCTTTCATGAAAGGCAATTCATTATTGGAGGCGGGAACTCTATATGGGGCTTTATTCTGAGCAGTTTGCGCTGGCACGTCTGTCGAATCACAGGCGCGGGCCAGTCCAAGGGATTATCAGGCTTCGATGATGAGGCGCCATGATCGTTTTTGAGTTAAGCGATGAATGATCCTTCTGGTCGAAGGGTCTTGTTCATCAGTCAATAAATTTTATGGCAGAGATCGGAGTTTTGAGTACAATCAAGCAAGAAATGAAAAAATAACAATATTATTCATTTTTGATTGACAAGCCTGAAGTAAAAGGTACGACACGAACGTGACCAAAAAGTATGAAATCGCAGTCGTAGGTGCAGGGCCTGGAGGGTTAAGTGCGGCAGCCCGCGCAGCAGCATTGGGCATTTCGCACGTCTTGCTTGAGAAGTCTTCAGCAATCGCCGCTACCATACATAAGTATCAAAAGGGCAAGCACGTGATGGCAGAGCCCAGCATCCTGCCCCTGCGCAGCGAGATGCCATTTGCCCAAGGTACTCGCGAAAAAGTGCTAGCAGAGTGGCACCAGTCACTCAGAGAGCATCGAATCAATATCCAGTTAGGCGCGGAAGTAACTACTATTGACGGAGTAAAAGGCGACTTTCGGATTCGTCTTTCAAATGAAGAGCAGGTACTAGCAGAAAATGTCGTCCTAGGCATCGGGGTTCAGGGGAATTTACGGACCTTAGGGCTGGCCGCGGACGACTCAACTTTTGTTGAGTATCAGCTGGATGACCCCGACGAAATCCAAAACGAAATGATCTTAGTGGTAGGCGCAGGTGATGCGGCTATTGAGAATGCGATTGCGCTCAGTAAGCAAAACAAAGTAACTATTGTTAACCGTCGTGATGAGTTTACTAGAGCTAAAGAGGGCAATATTACTCAGATTCAGGATGCGATATCAGCCGGTGATATCAGTTGCCTTTTCGATTCTCAGCCGATTGGGATATCTCCTGTCGATTCCGGCTCAGCATGTGTTGTGACCTTGTCCACAGCGGAAGGCGAGGTAGCGCTGTCTGCTAACAGAGTGATAGCCCGTTTGGGAGCCATTCCTCCTCGAGGATTAGTTGAATCTTTTGGGGTTACTTTTCCAAGCGAGGATCCGTCAAGTTTACCGGTGCTCTCAACGCGCTATGAAAGCTCAGTTCCCGGCCTTTATATTATTGGAGCGTTGGCCGGATACCCTCTGATTAAGCAGGCCATGAATCAAGGTTATGAGGTTATCGACTATATCCAAGGTAAGCCGGTCCAACCAGCTGACCACGATCTGCTCGCCGAAAAGTTTCACGTACTGGGCGTCAACAATAGCGTCGACGAAGTTTTAGCCATGATGCAGGAAAAGATCAGGCTGTTTAGTGATGTTAACCCTTTAATGTTTCGTGAGTTGATACTCGATTCTTTGGTCCACAAACCAAATTCTGGTGAGATCATTTTTAGGAAAAACGACTATACCAACAGTTTTTATGCAATTCTTCGGGGCGAAGTACTGATTAAGTTGGAATCGGGCGAAGCGATCACTTCAAAGCAGGGTGACTTCTTTGGTGAGCTTAGCTTGTTGTCAGGTCGACGCAGGTCTGCAACTGTGCTTGCTGGTGACAACTGTGAGCTTGTTGAAATCCCTCGAAGGTGTATGAACAAGCTCCTCAATTCAGTGCCCTCAGTCAAACAGGTTCTCGATGAAACTTTTGTGCTGCGTGCTATACAAGGACGTTTTGCGCCTGAACTCAGCATTGCCGAGCTTCAGCCCATCGCATCTTCTGCTCTGATAAACGAATACCAAGCTGGTGAGGCTATTTTCAACGAAGGTGATGATGCTGATGCGTTGCACCTGATTCGCTCCGGATCGGTCAGCGTCCTAAAGACTTACGCAGGCAAAGAGTTGCCTGTGTCCTATGTTTCGGCCGGAAATTATGTAGGTGAGATGGGCCTACTAGGAGGCCATAAGCGGTCGGCAACAGTGCGAGCCTCTGTTAAGACGCAAACGATATCCGTAAATACCTACAACTTTAAGCGTCTCTTGGCTTCAAATGAAAATCTAAAAACGCGCCTAGAAGAGGTGATGCAAAGCCGTTTGCAAGACAATCTGAGTCGGCAAAGCAGCGAGGAAGCCGCAGGGGTCCTCGATTTTCTGTTAAGGCAAGGGCTTGGAGAGGCCACCGATGTTTTACTGATTAATAAATCGTTGTGTATTAATTGCGATAACTGCGAGACGGCTTGCGCCCAAACCCATCAGGGCACCTCAAGGCTTAATCGTCAGGGCGGCGCTATTTTTGCGGAAGTGCATGTACCTACTTCTTGCAGACATTGTGAGGATCCGCACTGTATGAAAGATTGTCCACCCGATGCCATCCAACGCGCTCCGGGAGGCGAAGTCTTCATTGGTGACAATTGTATTGGCTGCGGTAATTGTGAGCAAAATTGTCCTTACGATGTCATTCAGATGGCTTATCCAAGCACCGAGGGAAAGGGTTTTTGGCGAGCGTTGTTTTTTGGCGATGCAGTGCCTAAACCTAAAAGCAGGACGGCGACGGAGGGGGAGACTGGCGATACTAGTGCCGCCATAAAAAAAGCTGTTAAGTGCGACATGTGTAAAGATCTAACTGGTGGGCCTGCCTGCGTAAGGGCATGTCCCACTGGTGCGGCCAGTCGATTGGCACCCGAGGCGTTCGTGCAGACCATCTCGGAGCGATATTTATGAGCACACTTAAAAGTCAGAACGCATGCCTGCGAGAGGATGGCAAGTTGATTCATAAGGCCTTATTGCATTATGACTGAATCATTTCTCGTTCATCGTTCGATGCGCTGGCTACGTTGGGCGTCATTGTTGGTGGTATTGTCAATTTTCGGTTATGTCGCACAAGACCCCTCAGTTGATCCAAATGGCGGTAGCCCTGTGGGCTACGCACTAGGTGGCGTGGCTGCGATTATGATGTTTTGGTTGATTTGGCTTGGCCGAAGGAAGCGTGATTACCTATCAGATGTTGGTACCGTAAAGGGATGGACCAGCGCACATGTATATTTAGGGGTTGCACTTATTTTTGTCGCAACCCTGCACACAGGTTTTCAGTTTGGCGCCAATGTCCACACTTTGGCTTACATTTTAATGTTGTTGGTTTGTTTAAGCGGCATTTATGGTGTCTGGGCGTACTCACGCTATCCCTTACGGATCAATGAAAATAGCAGGGGCAAAATGCGCGCGGCGCTCTTTGAAGATCTAAAAGAAGAAGATCGTCAAATAGTCCGACTTTCAAATCAGTTAGGTGAAGAGGTTGATAAAGTCATTAGAGGCGCACTTGAACGTACAGAGATTGGAATGTCTTACTTTGATCAACTAACCGCTAAAGACCGCTCGAGTGTCCAACTTCCTGACAAAGGGCTCTGTAGCAATAGAGATATGAAGACCGTTGCTGAATATCTCGTTAAGCATCTACAAAACGGTGATAACGCTGATGAGGCAGAAGCGCTGCAACGTATGCTCACGTTGATGGGACGCCGAGCGAGATTGCTGAGCAGAATTCGAGAAGATGTTAGATTGACAGAATTGCTGCGAATTTGGTTGATTGTTCATATTCCCTTTGCGTTTGCTGCGCTTGCAGCGGTCACCATCCATATTATTGCTGTATTTATCTATTGGTGATGGCGTTTGCGACTCTTAATTAAAACCAAGTTAAAGAATGAAGAATCGTTTCAAGAACGAACCTTTTTAGGAGCGTTGTTACGCTTAGGTCGGGCCTCCGATCAGGATATCGTCATTGAAGATGAAGCGGTTCCGCTGAGTTGCTGTGAGTTTTCTCTGGACGCTGGCGAATTGCGGTTGTCCGTGCTAGGTAAACCACTGGTCTTTCTCAACAATAAAAAAACCCTAGGCGCGCGGTTACGTCCAGGTGACAAAATCAATGCTGGTTCCTGCCAGGTCACTGTTTTGGAACCTGTTGATGGCTACGACGCGGCGCTAGCGGTCTTTACCGAGCGTCGGGGTAGAAAAACGACTGAATTACAGGACAGCCTTCGGGAGTCGTTAGCGACAACTGGGGTTTCGAAACGCGGATTATCTTGGTTGCTAGTGGCCGGGATCCTCTTAACTTGCCTGCTAGCACCGCTTTTGGTGGTTCTGGAGCCTGAATTGCGAGAACCGATTCGGGCTGCCGTCATGATCCCCGATGATGGCGTTTGGGATTCAGGTCCTCTACACAACGCTCATCGTACGATTGGTGACAACTGTTCCGCATGTCATGAGACACCATTTGTAAAAGTTCAAAACAATACCTGTCTGAACTGCCATCAGCAAATAACCCATCACGCCAGTATGTTCCGGTTCCCGGATGTAGGCTTAGGTGAGGCCCGCTGCGCAACCTGTCACGTCGAGCACAATAATCCGTCTGCGTTAATTAATAAAGATAGTCGCGGCTGCACAAACTGTCATGGTGACGTCGCAACATTTGCAGAAACAAAAACGACGCTGGCCCCGGTCAGTGACTTTGAATTCAGTCATCCCGAATTTAAAGTTTCTTTGCAGGTCTATGATCAGAAATTTGCTGGCTGGAATACCCAGCGCGTTTCATTGAGTGAAACCAATAAACAAGACAGCTCGCAACTAAAATTTCCTCATGATGTGCACTTAAATCCTGAAGGTATTGAGGGAAGGGATGCTCGAGTCGTTATGGGCTGTGCCGACTGTCATCAAGTTGAAATGGGAGGCGCGAGTTACGAGCCAGTAAGAATGGAGAAGGACTGTTCGGGTTGTCACCAGTTGACTTTCGATACAGATTTTCCGAAAAGGCAGCTGCCGCACGGGGAGGCGAATTTACTGGTCCCTATCTTAGAAGAATTTTATGCCAGGCAAACACTTGTGAGCCAGGATCTTGAACCCGGGAGACCTACTTTTCCAGCACAGCGTCCAGGCAAGGTAACTCGTATGGAGGCTGCGCTTAGAGAGCAGGCGCTAGTGATGGCCAAGCGTAAGGCGAGATCAACGGCAGAGATGATCTTCGAAGAAACGACCTGTGCTATTTGCCATGATGTTACTCGATCGACGACCGACACTGGTCAGCCCTCCTGGACAGTGTTGCCAGTAAAATTGGTTGCTACTTGGATGCCTAAGAGCATCTTTGACCATAAGCCCCATGCTGATCAGTCATGTGGCGACTGCCATCAAGCGAAGGCCTCTGCCGTGGCCACTGACATTCTTATGCCTACTCTAGCCAGTTGTCAGTCTTGTCACGGGAGTGAGCACAGCCGAAATAAGGTGATATCCGAATGCATCGACTGTCACCGGTTCCACAATCCGAATCAAGGTTTGATGCGCGGGCGGGAGTTCTCTTCGTTGCCTACAGTTTTAAACGGAGCAAAACCTTGAGCCTGACCGGATATCAGCTTGCAAGCAGTTGTGGAATTATTTTCCTCTGGGCGTGTCTTAATGCCTGCGGCGGCTCAGCAGGAGGCGTACGCGCTATTGAGGCGGCGGCAGTCGATGGAGGGGCAACTGCAGCGCTACAAGTTTCATGCTCTGGTTATTGCGCAGATATAGCCACTCGACTGAGTGAAGCCGATGTCGAACGAATTTTGGCTCAGGTCGTTGCAGAAGCGGAGGCAAGAAATCAGCCAGGAACGATTGCTGTTGTCGATCGAGTGGGTAATGTTTTGGCTGTCTATCAAATGCACGATGCCAAGCCGCTGGTGACAATCAGCTCTTCTTTCGAGATAGGTGCACCAATCGCGGGAGGGCTGGAGGGCGTTAATGTTGTGCCAGCAACCTTGGCTGCAATTTCAAAAGCCCAGACTGGGGCCTATTTGTCTACCGAAGGTAATGCGTTCACGACTCGCACAGCATCGCAGATTATTCAAGAAAATTTCAATCCTGGTGAAGTTAATCAGCCTTCTGGGCCTCTGTTTGGGGTTCAATTTAGTCAGTTACCTTGCGGGGACTTCGTCAGCAGAGCGGCAGTGAGCCAAGGTACGGTTCCAGGGCCGCTTCGAGCCCCTCTTGGGTTGTCCGCCGATCCGGGTGGATTTCCCCTTTATAAATCAGGTACTCCGGTCGGTGGCATTGGGTTTATTGGTGATGGCATCTATGGTCTGGATAAGCAAATTAGTGGTTTTGATCAGGATTTAGATGAAGTCATCGCTCTTGCAGGCACAGTGTCTTACGCGGCCCCACTCGACCGTCGCGGTGATGTGATCACTGCTGCTGGCAAAACGCTCAGGTACTCGGATTGGTCGGTTTCGGAACTTGTATCAGACAGCTTGACTGATTCATCCAGTCTAGCGGATTGGTTACAAAGCCGAGGTAATTTGACTGCCGTGACGGGTTATTATGATGGCCTTGCACTTCATCCCGGTACCGCTTTTGGTCATGCCGACTCTGGGATTTTGCCAGCGCTTGCGGGGCAATTCGAGAATTCCGATGGCGAATTCCTAGATGCTTTCGTTTTCGTGGATGCGGCCGGTAATAATCGTTACCCAAGTCGACCTGCACAGGATGCCCCAGATGGACTAGAGGAGCATGCGCTATCCCAAAAAGAAGTCCATACCATTTTACGTGAGGCATTGGTCATCGCTAATCAGAGTCGTGCCCAGATCCGTCGCCCACTGGGTACCCCAGCGCGAGTGACGGTGAGTGTGGTCGACTCGGTCGGTCAGATCGTTGGTATGGTTAGGTCAAGAGATGCGCCAGTATTCGGCGCTGATGTCTCCATTCAAAAAGCAAGAACGGCGGTTTTTTTCTCAAGCTCGGGCCAATCAATATCGCCCTCGTCAAGCGAGGCACTAAAAAGTTTGCCTGAGCCTAAATATCTCGCGCCAGTATCCGATCTTGCAACGCTCAGTAACAATGTTGCTCAAGGGTTGGTACCGGCGTTGCTTCAGACATCTCCCTTGATGTCCCCAGAGACAAGCTTTTCTAGTTATGTGCGCAATTTACAGCAGTTTTTAGGGCTTCCATTAGCGTTAGAGAGAGACGGTACTCCGAGAGCGTTCTCGGATCGCGCCGGAGGCAACCTGTCCCGGCCGCATTATCCAGACGGGGTAGCTTCTAAGCCAAATGGTCCTCTTTCTAAGCCCGTCGGCCAATGGAGTATTTTCTCTGTGGGACTTCAAAGCGATCTTGTTTATAACGCGTTGATCCATCATGTTGCACATGTTGCGCTCGAAGGAGCTATTGAAGACGTGGGTAAGAGTTGTGTCGGTAATACAGGCTTTAACCCTGAGGCTTTATTTCAAACCAAGATGGGCTTACCTCGGATAGCAAACGGCCTTCAAATATTCCCCGGTAGTGTGCCGATTTTTCGAGGTAACACCTTAATTGGCGGCGTCGGGGTTTCCGGCGATGGTGTTGACCAAGACGACATGATTGCATTTTTAAGCGTCCACAATGCATCAATGTCATTGTCTGGCGCTCTTGGTAATGCCCCCAAGGAGATTCGAGCGGATCAGATCGCCTTACCTAACAATTTGCAGCGCTTACGCTATGTTTCCTGTCCGCAAAGCCCTTTCATTGATTCTGAGGAAGATAATGTCTGTGACGGAATCTAGCGTGAAAGTGATTTTACTGGTGTTGGTGCTATGGGGCTCCTTGACGCCTAAAGAGGTTGCGGCGAGGGATGTCGCGGGAGACCATAAACCCCCCGTTTGTCCTGAGGCGACACCAGCGAAGGGACTTAAGCGACCGGGTAAACCACCCATCGAAGTAGTGATGACAAAAAATTGCGATTCGGGTCGAATCGAGCCTTTCACAGCTCGGATTGAACTTGGACCAACCGTTCCAGACCGGTGGCGTATCGTTCAAGCACTTGGTTATGAAGAACAGTGGTTGAACCCCTACAGAGGACATAACCCACTTAAGGGCGACTTACCCGTATATGGCGATGATTGGTTTTTTTCACTGACGGCAATTTCAGACACTTTGATTGAGCCAAGACGGTTTCCATTACCTGTGGGCATCGCGACCACTCTTGAGCCAGGCCGATATGACATTATTTCGGAATCTAGATCCCTGATACTCAATCAGCAGCTCGTGACGGAGTTTGTTTTTTATAAAGGGGATACGACGTTCAAGCCCCCGGATTGGGAGTTTCGTTTCATACCCGTATTTAACTTTCAGCGTGTCTCTGCAGAGGAAGTTGGTGTGTTAAGAGTGGTGCCAGATCGCGGTGGCAGAGGCGAGTCTCTGCGGATTGAGTCCACCGTCGGTATTCAAGGACTGTTTGCTGACAAGCACCTATGGAATGTCTCCGATCGTTATGATTTTGACTCGTTAAGGGTTGGTATTCAGCCCTTCACGACTGATTTCAGGGGCTTTTTGTTTCAAGACCAGCAGCCTGGCGTTCGTCTCTTCGGAACCAGACGAAATAATCGCCTTCAATACAACGTGGCTTGGTTTAGGCGTTTAGAAAAACATACTAATAACGGTCTTAACAAGTTCGATTTCGATTTCAGATCAGATGATGTTTTTGTTGCGAACCTTTACTGGCAAGATTTAATAACGCTTGGGCATACCGCTCAGGTCACTGTTGTCTACAATCGTAATCGAGAAAAAGGCCAACTTACGTTTGATGATAATGGCTTTATTGCAAGACCAGCGTCACTTTTTGCCGAACGTTTTGCTCGAGACTACGACGTAACGTACTTGGGATTTAATACCGATGGACATATTCGTCGGATTAACCTCACCACAAGTGCGTATTTTGCCACGGGTGAACAAACTAACGAGCAGTATCGGAATACACTCGATGAGATAAAGGCCTTCTTTGCTGCGTTTGAAATTGGCTTTGATGACAACTGGATTCGATATCGGATTTCCGGGCTGTATGCCAGTGGTGATGATGATCCGTATGACGGTCGAGCCAAAGGGTTTGATGCAATTTTTGAAAATCCGTTATTCGCTGGGGCTGATACAAGTTTCTGGATTCGGCAAGCGGTGCCATTGATAGGTGGTGGTGCGGTGGGCCTTTCGGGGCGAAACGGGGTGCTAAATAGCTTGCGCTCGTCCAAAGAGCAAGGTCAATCAAACTTCATTAATCCTGGCACGCAGTTGTTAGGTATCGGTGTTGATGTCGATGTGTCTCCCGAGACGCGTCTAACCCTTAACGTCAATGGACTTTGGTTTGAGAATACCAGTGTTTTGAGCGCTGCAAGGAATCAAGGCTCGATTGACAACTTCATCGGTACAGATATTTCTTTAGCGTTAACTTGGCGACCCTTCATGATTCAGAATGTTGTGATGCGGGTGTCCGGTGCAGCTCTGATACCGGGTAGAGGCTACGAACAGTTGATGGGACGCAATGAAGATTTAGGTTACTCAGTGTTATTTAATTTGGTGCTGAGTTATTGATAGTCAAAGGTTCTCTGACATTTTTGCCGACAGGGCACGTCGATGAACCCTTGTTGAGAGGTAGGATTTGATGGATGACACGAGGAAAACGGAAAGGGTCTTTGGAGCTATATCCCATCTCGTGATAGCTTTTTTGATGCTTATCGTTAGTTGGTCGACTGTGACCGTAATGTCGCAAGCGCTAGCCAGCGAGGCGCCGAAAAAGGTGGTGCGCAATTATCCCTTTTATCCGCCGTCACCTTCGGCTCAATCCTGGCAAGCTGCATCACTGAAAAGTGAAGGGTGTCAGTCTTGCCACCTCGAGACAGATGCAAAGACCATGCATTCCAGCCCTGGGGTGGTATTGGGGTGTACTGATTGCCATGGTGGCGATGCTTCGGTGAAGTTGCCGGAAGGTATCTCAAGGCCGTCAGAGAAATTTGATTCGACGCTGCAGCGAGCGCACGTCTTACCGGTATATCCGGACGAATGGCATTTTCCAGACTCAGAGAACCCTGAAGGCAGCTACACCTTACTGAATCGAGAGAGCCCAGAGTTTGTCCGTTTTGTGAATCCATCTGATTACCGGGTTGTTGAGGAGGCTTGCGGCGCTTGTCATCTCAGTACGATTCAGGCTGCGAAAAGAAGCATCATGGCGACGGGTGCAATGCTTTGGGGTGGTGCTGCTTATAACAACGGTATTTTGCCTTTCAAAAACTATATCTTAGGAGAGGCTTATACCCGGGAGGGTGAGCCCGCAGCGGTTACTGGGCCGCCTTTAAAAGATGTGCCAGGCGCTCAGGAGGCCTATGGTGTTCAGCCTTACCTTTTACCGTTACCCGCCTGGGAGACGGTCAAACCGGGTGATATTTTTAGAGTCTTTGAAAGAGGTGGCCGAAACATTCTCAATACTTTCCCTGAGGTAGGGTTGCCTAATTCTCTTGGCTTGATCCAACGTTTAGAAGAGCCAGGTAGGCCTGATATTCGCCAATCAAATCGTGGGCCAGGCACAGGACAGCGTATTTCAGTGCCGCTGATCAACATTGCTAAAACCCGCCTAAATGACCCTTTGATGTGGTTTTTGGGTACCAACGAGCAGCCCGGCGATTACCGAACATCAGGATGTGGCGCTTGTCATGTGGTTTATGCCAATGATCGTGATCCGCGGCATTCAGGGCTATGGGCCAAGCATGGACACGGCGGTCAGAGTGCCACCATCGATCCCATGATAGATAACGAGGCCGCCGGTCATCCGATTAAACATGTGTTTAGTCGTGCGATTCCGACAGCTCAGTGTATGTCATGCCATATGCACCAACCGAACATGTTCCTGAACAGTTACCTTGGCTACACAATGTGGGATTACGAGTCTGATGCAGACAAAATGTGGCCCTCGGAACAGCGGTATCCGACCGATCATGAAATAAGAAAGATCAATGAACGCAACCCTGAAGGCGCGGCGACACGTGGACTTTGGTCGGATCCCGATTTCCTCGCATCGGTATCAGAAAGAAACGACGATATGGACAATACCCAGTTCGCAGATTATCACGGTCACGGGTGGAATTTTAGAGCCATTTTTAGGAAGGATCGGCGGGGCAATTTAGTTGATTCTGATGGGGACATTGTCGATCACGATGACCCAGAAAAATTTGATAAAGCGGTGCACATGTCTTCAATTCATGTTGATGTGGGTATGCATTGCGTTGACTGCCACTTTTCGCAGGATTCTCACGGAAATGGTCATTTATACACACAAGTTGCTGATGCGGTCGCGATAGACTGTCAAGATTGTCACGGCACATCGGATGAGTATCCCACTTTGGTGACCTCCGGGCCGGCATCGCCACCTGGAGGGATAGATCTCTCGTTATTGCGTAATCCAGATGGCAAACCGCGCTTTGAGTGGATCGGAAACAAGTTCATTCAGCGAAGTTTATTGAATCCTGATCTCGAGTGGACGCTCAGTTTAGTTAAAGATTCAGTCGCCGAAGGGCACGAAAACTACAATGAAAAGGCAGCTCGAGCTAAATTGATGTCAACTAATACGGCAACCCAAGATTGGGGTAATGATGTGCCAGATTATCAGCGGGCACATAGTTACGAAAAAATGGAGTGCTACAGTTGTCATACGTCCTGGACGACGAGTTGTGGCGGTTGTCATCTGCCGATTGAGGCCAATTGGAAAACGCCCAGAAACCATTACGAAGGCGGCGAAACTCGAAACTATGCGACATATAACCCGCAAGTGGCTCGGGACCAGGTCTTTATGCTTGGCCGGCGCGGAGATATTAATGGCGGGCGAATCGCACCTATCCGGTCCACCTCAGCATTGGTGTTGTCGTCTACCAATGCCAACCGAGAAAAACTGTATGTCCAGCAGCCGCCGATCTCATCGGCAGGATACAGTTCACAAGCAATGAACCCTCATTTTGCACACACGGTACGAAAAACCGAGACGCGTAATTGTAGTGACTGTCATTTATCCGAGGATGGCGACAATAACGCAATCCTTGCTCAAACCCTGGGTTTTGGGGGCGATTACATCGATTTTATGGGGCATTTTACCTATGCTGGTGGGCAAGGCAGTGTTGACGCGATTAAAGTCACGGAATGGGAAGAACCTCAGGCTGTGATTGGTTCCTACTTGCATAAAATGGTTTATCCCGACTGGTACAAGGCCCATCAAAGTAATGATGGGTTTTTGACTGAGCATCACCAAGAATCGATTGATGGCACAGTCGGCTGTCTCCAGCATCGCGGCGAATATCTCTTCACCGCAGGCGGGAAGAACGGATTCGAAGTCTTCGATATTGCATCGATTGCCAATAAAGGCGTTAGCGACAGAATTTTGACTGGGCCGTTCAGCCCAATGGGGCACAACACTCGGGTTAAGTCCAAGAATGCAACCTGCGTGTCACTGGTAACAACCCAACCGATCGCTCCCATGCGCAACCAAGGCAAGTTGATGCGCGAGACAAATCAGGAGCGTCCTATGCACGGCATTTATAATTACGCCGTGATTACCGACGCTGAAGAGGGCCTGATTTTAGTGGATATCAATACACTTGCTGACGGAGAGCCTCGTAATAATTTTCTCAAGCGGGCGCTAACTTGGAATCCTGACGGCATACTTAATGGCGCGCGGCATGTGACGATGGGTGGATATTTAGCTTACATCACAACGCCAAATGGAATTGTGATTCTTGATCTTAACAATCCTCTCGGGCCTAAGTTGCGCGGTACTGTAAATCTAGTCGATGCCCGCACGTCTGCTTTACAACTGAGATATTTGTTTGTCACCCATGCCGAAGGATTGGGCGTGATTGATGTCAGTGATCCAGATGCGCCGCGTCAGGTGCTCAACAATACGATTCCTTTGGAGGACGCGAGAGGATTTGCGGTTGCAAGAAGTTGGATCTACGTGGCGGCAGGAGCCGATGGATTGGTTATCATTGATGCTGAACGTCCAGAGCAGCTGGTATTGCACCAGAGGATTGGTCCTGATGAGGGCATCATAGATCCCTACGATATTGCGGTTGCCCACACCAATGCCTCACTCTTTGCTTATATTGCCGATGGCGACGCGGGTCTTAAGGTTTTACAACTGACCGATCCAGAAACGGTACCAGGATTTTATGGATTTGCCCCGGTGCCTGTACCTAAATTGATCGCGAAGTTTGCTACTAAGCAACCACTTTATGCGGTGACTCGAGGACTAGAGCGAGATCGAGCTGTCGATGAAACCGGCGGGCAGGTCCCTGTGTTTGGCCGACTAGGTTCGGGTCCTCTTCGTAAGGAAGACATGGACAAGATGATGCAGCGTGAAAATGGGGAACCTTGGTTTGTGGTGGATACGCCGGGAACGGGTGC
Source organism: Pseudomonadales bacterium (assembly GCA_016779565.1). Classification (GTDB taxonomy): domain Bacteria; phylum Pseudomonadota; class Gammaproteobacteria; order Pseudomonadales; family Azotimanducaceae; genus UBA9926. The sequence continues at coordinate 38,936 of JADHNJ010000013.1, read as the reverse complement.
CCTGTTACCGCGAGCTCGCATCAAAGGGGATTCAGAAAAGGCGCAATAAATGGAACCCATAGTTACATCAAGGAATCTATATTTATCAGTCTTGAGGACCTGTTTTGATTAAGTTTCAGACACTAGCTTGGGCTGTCGGTGGAGCGATGTTTTTGGTCGTTTTCGGCGCTTCAGGGTTTCCTCTAGCGCTTCCGGATCAGGATGGGCAGCAGCATCTTGGAGTAGCGACCTGCGCATCTTCGGTGTGCCATGGTTCGGCTCTCGAGAGAAATAGTACTCTGGTGCTACAGAACGAATTTGTGACCTGGAGTCGACATGACCGTCATCGTAATGCCTACAACACATTGCTCAATACAGACTCCCAGCGTATTGCTCGCAAACTTGGCCTAGAAAACGCCCACGAAGCTCAGGTTTGCCTCGACTGTCATGCCGATAATGTCTCAGTAGAACTGCGGGGTACGCGTTTTGACCTTACAGACGGGGTGGGGTGTGAATCTTGTCATGGTGGTAGCGAGGAGTGGATCGCAAGCCATGTGTTACCAGCATCCAAACGCGTCGAAGGCGCTCTGGCTCAGCCGTACCCGACTTCCGAACCCAAAGACCTCGCAAGGGTATGCTTGTCCTGTCACCTTGGCACAGAAGATAAGTTTACAACTCACCGAATAATGGGCGCTGGTCACCCTCGACTATCTTTTGAATTGGTGACTTTTCTAGAGCTCATGCCGCCGCATTGGGAAAAAGATGAAGATTATAAAGCCCGTAAGGGTGATTCTAATTTGGTTAATCTTTGGGTTGTTGGGCAATTGATGTCAGCTCAAGAAATGCTTGCGCTGCTTGATAGCCATTTGATACGGGAAGAGAAATTAGTACCGGAAATTGCTTTGTTTGATTGTCACGCCTGTCATCACGCTATGAGCGAAAAGCGCTGGAAGCCTTTCGCACTTGCTAAAGGGGCAGAGCCTGGCTCACTGCGTATTAATCTCGCGCCGTTAGCCTTTCTGCTACCGATCGCAGAAGGCCTTCTGGGATCACCAAATCCAGAAATGTTGCAAGCATTGCGAGCATTAAATACGGCGGTATCAGAATCAAAGGCAGACTTTACGTTGGCTCTAAATACACTGAGCATCGAGCTTGAGGCGGTCAGAGCAATAGCGCCTGAGGTGCTTACAGAACAGCAACGTATCGCGATGCTAAAGGCCATCGCTCGCAATGCATCGAGGGGCCATTACCGTGATTATAGCCTCGCCGAGCAGGCGCTAATGGCAATGAATCTAATGCTCGAGGACTCTGGCCGGTGGGCGTCGACCCGTGCCGAAATACAGGCATTGTTTGACACTTTAAAGCATGAAGATCACTACTCACCTGAATCTTTTGCCACGGCAGCAACACGACTTAAGGAGGTGCTTTGATCGGCCTGAGTAAATTCGATGGAAATTCGGCTTGCTGTCAAATTGTTTAGGTTTGCTGTTATCGCGGAAATACAAGATCTACTGAAATTAGGCAACCTAGTCGCGCGGATAGCTTTGAAGCTTGGTGTATATTGCCTGGAGTAATATTCGCGATCGCAAGGCAGGTTATAAGTCATCTAGGGCATCTTATCTTCTCTCTGCAAATACCGTGAATCGTCAAACTTTTTATCAGACTCGAGGCGAGCTGATGTTATCGATAACCGGTGTCTGGTTTGCTTATGAGTGAAAGCCCTGCTGAGGTGGGCGAATGATATTGCTGCGCAAGCATTTTGGTTTCAGGTGCAATGCTACCCAGAGAATCAACACTGAGTTTCGGTGAGGAGACGCACGGCAAAGCGGTCGTTGATGTATTAACATCGGGTCAGCAATTTAGCTCAAATCAAGAGATGCCCCTGTATACAGTGTCTTACACGAGTAATGACGCTCGCGGCAACCAGCATAAAAATAAAGGTTCTGCTCAGACCGAAAGCCACCGGCTAAGCAAATCATCTGAAGGCAGTTTTAGGCTGCCTTCGGATTAAAAAACAGGACAAATTGCCCTTGCATGTTATTGAACAGGAGTATGGCTTGTTCCAAGGTTTTGATGTTACTGGCCATAAGCCATAACGAACCGAGGGTGAAAAGCAACGCGTTGAAGGCACGGAAATGATTGCCGCTGGCCGCAGGGCCATATCTATCGGTGCGATGTTAGGTGAGTCGAAGCCTTAAAATGTTTGATCATGATTGCCTATATGTCGAATCCCCTCGCTTATTCGGTAGCATCTGCGTTTTTTTTTGCACATGCTTAAAAATGAGTGGATTTGGCAACCACGGCTAGCATAGGTTCTGAGTCGAGGTTGCAATGTACATCGGTCAGATGCAAGGGGTCGAGATACTAAACCAGCGATCTGACTCGAGTAGGGTTGGGAGTGGTCGCTATAAAATGAGCGACTACTAGCATTAAGACATCCCGCTCGATAGCAAGTTTTCTACGGGTTGATATAAAGCCTCTAGGTAAGCAATATCGTCTTCCGCAAGCTCGATCTGGGTTGCCTCAACCAAGTCGGTCAATTGGGAAGCCTTCGATACGCCCACGACTGGGCTCACAACGCCCTCAACAGTGAACAGCCAGGCAACCGCGATCTGCGCTGGCGTCTTGCCATACTTGTGAGCAACTTCGATCACTCGATCGGCAATTTTGAAAATGTTGTCGCCGTGGTATAGAGATTCGGTTCGCTTGCGATCTTGCCCTGACGATCTCGCCGTAGAGCCACCATCGAAACTACCTTTGTAAGCCCCAGCGAGTATGCCACGGGCTAAGGGCGACCAAGGAGTCACTGCAACCCCTGTTTTAACGCAGTAAGGAATCATTTCACGTTCTTCCTCCCGGTAAATTAAATTCAGGTGGTTCTGCATCGAGATAAACTTTGTCCAGCCATTGTGGGCGGCGGTCATTTGAAGCTCTGCAAACTGCCAAGCAAACATTGAAGAGGCGCCAAGGTAAAGTGCTTTGCCGGCTTTAACCACATCGTGAAGCGCTTCCATGGTTTCTTCGATCGGGGTTTGGGCGAGGCCTGGAATGCCGTGGGGATGGCGATGAATAATCAGCTGGTCAACATAGTCATGTCCGAGGCGTTTTAGCGATCGATCAATGCCTTCGATAATGTGTTTCCTTGACAGGCCGCCTTGATTGGGCGATCGGCCCATGGGCATCGACACTTTGGTGGTAAGCACGTACTCATCACGTGGCAGAAGCTCTTTTAATAGCTGACCGACCACCATTTCCGAGGCGCCAACGCCGTAAATATCCGCGCAGTCAAAATAATTGACACCTTGCTCGATAGCGGCCTTGAAGATTGGCCGGGCGTCTTCTGTACCCAGCGTCCAATCCCCTTGATGACCACGACCAGGCTCACCAAAATTCATTGTGCCCAAGCAGAGTTTTGAGACGCTAAGGCCGGTGTTATGCCCTAGTTGTTGTGATGCCAGCATTGTGTTGCGTTCCTTTTCATGTGTTGGGTATGAGAGGCTGTATCGTCGAGCCTTTTGTCTCGCAGTGAGGTTTAGAGGGTGCCTTATTTGGGCGCGCCGGGTCAAACCTTCATGCTTGACCAAAGGGCTTCAAGGGAATCTGCGGCGAATGCGTTTTTCCGCTCATTTCCCTCGGATTTCGTTAGGTCGTAGCCTTGGTGTTTCCTAACCTAGATTCGTACTTGCTGCGATAGAGTTTTCACGCCATTGCTTTTTTGCTTTGGTTAATTCTCTGTGGGCAATCCTTGGGGCCAAAGCCTATACCCGCGTGTTAAGTTACGCAGACATGCGATAGTTACCCATAAAAGAATATTTAAAGATCAAACTATGAAAAATCTGCGAGTAATAGTCGTTAAGTCTGCTTGGATATGTAGCCTTGTATTGAGTGTTTTTAGCACCGCGTGGTCGCACGAGCGTCAGCTGCCACCAGTGCCAGAAGGTGCAAGCCCTGGCCTTCAGAAAGCGATCAGCGCTGCTGGTGCCCCCTCAACCAGGCGGCGTCAAGTGTCCGCGCCCACTACGGAAGACGAATGGCGGGCCGCAGCGGCGATCATGGCAAGCGCGCCCGGACCGTCACTTAGCGATATATCAGGGCAGCTCAATGTAACCATTGCGGCGCAAGTTATTGCTGGCGTCGATGTCTATTGGATTAACCCAATGGGTACACCAAAGACCAAGGGGTTGCTCATGTATTTGCATGACGGAGCTTATGTCTTTGGGGGTGGGGTAAAAAGTGTCCCCGAGGCAGCGCGGATATCAGCAATTGCGAAGATCCCTTCGATCGCCATCGATTACCGAAGGCCGCCTGACGATCCTTATCCTGCAGCTTTAGACGATGTCGAGGCAGTCTATCGTAGCCTGCTCAAAACACATTCCCCCGAAAACATTGGCATAGGCGGCACCTCCGCCGGAGGGGGGTTATCTCTTGCTTCGGTGCATCGATTTAACGACGTTGGGTTGCCTGCGCCTGGGGCTTTGTATCTTGGCACACCTTGGGCGGATCTGACGAAAACCGGTGACACCTTCTATACCTTAGCGGGCGTAGACCGGATTCTTGGGTCGTATGAAGGGCTGCTAGAAAATGCTGCGCACCTTTATGCTGCGGGGGCTGACCTTAAGAATCCTTTGCTATCTCCTGTGTACGGCGAATTTTCTGGTTTTCCACCAGCTTATTTAGTGACCGGCACGCGAGACCTATTTTTAAGCGACACCGCTCGGGTGCATCGTAAGCTACGAGCCGCTGGTGTAGAAGCTGAGCTCAACGTCTACGAAGGTCTGTCCCATGCTGAATATCTGTTTATCGAGGGATCATTAGAACATGCTGCGATATACCAGGAGTTGTCGATTTTTTTGAATCGCCATTTAGGTTCTCCCTGAGGGCGGACTAAATCCATAGCTATTGCCTGCAGCGGCTTAATGTCGGACTTGAGCAATGTTTATCATTCACCTCATTTGCATGAGGCTCTGCTTGCATGAGTCCTAAAATGTACGCGGATAAGGAGCGTTCCCTTTCGAAAAGATGATTCAGCTTGGTAGATCAGCCATGAGCAAGCGACGTTTACTGCCCGAGTGGGATAATGAATCCAGAATGGACGAGATGGTATGCCTGGCCATGAGCTTAAACCTCGCGCCAAGGACATGACTTACGACCTAGAGGGCATTAGTTACTCCGTATTGAGTGTAAAGGCACGTTATCTTTGAGACGGATCGTGATAGTCGAGATTTGAACTGCTAGGTAGCGCTCAAAACCCGCTTTCTGGTCCTCGTTGAGTACTCGTAGCATGGTGTTCTCGAAGGCGCGCCAAGTTTTTTTGTTAGCACGCGTTAACTTTCGCTCGAGATCAAAACCCCCGCGCTTAGTGATTTTGTGAACATTGGCCTGTATATCAGTCAGGCAAGTGCTTAAAGCTTGACGAAAAACCACTTGCTGTTCCTCGGATAATTCGAGTGCGACGAGGTTTTTAACCACATCATCGCTCATCCACACAGGCTTTTGCGGCAGGTCGGATTCGGCCAGAGCGCGGGCCATGGTCAATAGCAACGAGAGCCCGATCAGGAGGGCTTTGAGCGAAATCCGCATGCTGTAGGCTCTTTTACACATCTAGGTCTACAGTATCATCCTTATTTTTTCATGAAAACGGTTGGGCGGTGAAGTTTCTTCCGCAAGTGACGCGGGTGCAAAAAAACGCTTTTGCTAAGCTCCAAAGCATTAACAGGTATGGGCCCAAGCCACATGTCCAGATTTTACTGGTTGTGTGATTAGCAAGCGTGCTTTTGGCGGTAAAGATCAAATCGCCCGGCAAGCCGGTAGGGGGCTTAAAGCGTCATGCCAAATCCGCTCTTCAAAACCCTGCTCCCAAGGCAGGCCTTTCAAAAATCCCCCGACCTCGATAGGGCAGTCACATGGTAAGCGATAAGCGAGCATTGTCGCGAACAGCTGAAACGGTTAAGTTAGATCCGGTCGCCGCGAGTTTTGGTCTAAGATCTTGGTTGCCGGCTCTGGACCAGGAGCATCGACTCGGATAAGTTATGGACACAGCCTATTTTGATCAAAAGCCAGCAGTTTGACGTGATCGTGATTGGCGGCGGTATTGCAGGGATCTCTGCTGCCGCTGGGCTAGCCAGCACTTTAAAAGTGCTCGTGCTCGAAGCAGAATCTCAGCCCGGTTATCATGCCAGTGGCCGATCGGCAGCGTATTTTGCTCCGGCTTACGGTAACGCAGTAGTGCGATCACTAACTGCTGCGAGCGCATCCTTCTATCAAAACCCACCCAAGGACTTTGCACCTGACTTGCTGATACCTAGGTCGTCTTTGTTCGTCGCTGATCAAGATGAGGCCTCGGCGCTTGACGCGCTGTGGTCGAGTCAGCCGGGGCTTGAGTTTGTTACTCCTGAAGACTTGCCTGAACACATCTCCATTTTGAAACCCGGGCTTTTTGGTGGACTGCTTGACGTCGATGGTGGTGATCTTAGGGTCGACGCTATTCTCGAAGGTTTTCGAAGGCGGTTGCTTAAGCGCGGAGGCGCTATTGAAACACGAAAGCAAGTTGTAGAACTTGCCCCAGAAGGTCAGGGATGGCGCGTACGATGCAGTTGCGATGCAAGTTTTGATGCAGCCTATGTGATTAATGCTGCTGGTGCTTGGGCAGACGACATTGCTGTCCGGGCCGGCCTTAAACCGCTATCGCTTATTCCAAAACGACGCACCGCAGTATTAATAGAAGCGGCCGCCGAATGGTGTCATCAGCGTTGGCCGATGTGTGTCGGTGTATCTGAACATTTCTATTTTAAAGCAGAGGGACATCAGTTACTGATCTCGCCAGCTGACGAAACACCGCAAGTCGCCTGTGATGCGCAGCCCGAGGACTACGATATTGCCTTGGCAATCGATCGAGTGCAGGCCGTGTGCGAGCTTGGTGAGATTAAGGTGAAATCGGCTTGGGCTGGCCTTCGGACCTTTGCAAGTGATGGCGCCTTCGTTGTCGGTGAAGACGCTAGAGCGCCTGGGTTTTTCTGGTTCGCTGGGCAAGGCGGCTATGGTTTCCAAAGCGCGCCTGCCTTAGCTGACCTGATCACTGGGCTAGTAACCAAACGGCAGTTAACTGACACTGAGCAGGCTAGTCTACCTTTACTTAATCCAGCTAGGTTGCAGGTCAGTTAACACGGAGGTTAATCCCTTCACTTGTTTGTAAAACGCTGGATCATTAAAGTGAGAGATGAGGTTGGGCCCGCAAAAATTCGCAACCGGGTTCAAGAGAAAGAATCGTCCCCAGGAGCAAAGCTATGTTAAGCGCGACAGAATTGTTGACCCTGACCCCGTTGCTTAAAGGCGTGCTTTGGGTTGAAGCTATTGTTTATCTCAGTATCGGGCTTTACGAGATATTCGACGATTTTGCGGTTAAGCCGGCGTCCTGGATGATCTTAGGTGCGCGCGCGAATAGCTACCTGCAGATCAAAGATAAGGTTGGTCGTAAAATGCATGCAGCCATTTGCTTTTTACTGGGATTCGTCGCTCTAAACGGTCTTTTAGAAGGTGCGGTCACGCGATTCGAGCTAGAGCTCTGTTTTGTCAGTTTAGCGCTGCTTATGATGACAATCTGGATGACGTTAATGCCTGGACGACTTGGTTTGCTGGTTGTGGTAACCAAGCCCGAATTCTGGTTGCAGATACTGCTGTTTGTTTTTTTTATCAGCTATATCCAGTCTTGGGTCGCCTTTATGTGTGTCGCATTAAATATTTGGGGTGGTTTGGTCTGCGTTTTCCATACTCGGAGACAGTTGCTACAGCCCTATAGTTATGAGCAATTGCGCGCCGACGCTGTTGAGGCCGGGCTCCCACCGAAACAATTAAAGGGACTGGACCTGTTTGCGGGCTTTAAGGGTTAATGCACCTAAATCACACGAAGTTTCACCCGCTCTGCGGACTCATCATCTGATGATGAGACAAGGGAAGGCTGTCTATGAATCCTAGTTATTCCCGGCAAGCAAGAGGCGAAGCGCTAAGCTTTAAAGTTAAGTTTTATCAGGGGATTGGTGCGATTCCCGATACCGTGAAAAATTGGGTGTTAAATACCTTCGCGCTTTTTTATTACAGTCAGCTGTTGGGCTTGGATGCCTTTTCTGTATCAGCGGTATTGGCGTTGGCAATGTTGTTTGACGCTGTCACAGACCCGGTTGTTGGGGCATTTTCAGATAATTTACAAACGCGCTGGGGACGTCGGCATCCGCTCATGGTGGTCGCTGCAATGCCGCTGGGGCTAGGAATCTATGGGTTGTTCTCACCGCCTGAAGCGGCGTCACAAACCGTCTTGTTGGGGTGGTTGCTCGGTTGCCTAGTGCTCACCCGGGGCATGATGACGCTGTATTTTGTACCCTGGGCTGCGATCGCCTCCGAGCTTTCCGATGATTATCATGAACGAACCTCCGTCATGGCGCATCGTTACGCCGTGGGTTGGGCCATTGGCGTCTCGTTTCCTCTATTTGTATATACCTTTTTATTGCCAAGTAACGAGGCTTTTCCTGTCGGTCAAATGAATATCGCCGGCTACCCGATGGTTGGGATAGCCGCTGGTCTGCTACTCACCTGTGGTGCGCTCGCTACGAGTTTACTAACCCTCGATCAGGTGCCATATCTTCGACAGCATACGCAAAAGACAGCGACACTAAGCCTTGGATCGATCATCACAGACATGTTGCGCGCGTTTAAAAATGGTCAGTTTTTATTGATTTTTATCATCGTCATCTTGATATCGGCCATCGGGGGCACAACCACGAATTTAGGTATTTATATGAACACGTTTTTCTGGGGGTTTGACACGACAGATTTACGTTGGTTCTCGCTGTCAGCAGTGGGTGCTTTTATCGCTTTTCCGCTGATTGCATTGATTCAAAAGCGCTGGGAGAAAAAACACATCATACTTTGTTGTGCAATAGTGGCTTTGTTCGATGGCATTGCACTCATTAACTTGCGATTTTTAGATGTGTTGCCAGATAACGGCGATCCTCGGTTGCTGGCAATCTTGGTGGGTATGGGCGTTGTAGCGGTCGCTATCGCGGTGGTGCAAGGGGTTATCTCGGCGTCTTTGTTGGCAGATATCTTAGATCAGCACGAACTTGAAACGGGCTATCGGCAGGAGGGGATGTTCAACGCGGCCTTGTCGTTTTCAGGCAAGGCGGTGAGCGGCGTTGGCATCATGCTCGGTGGCCTTTTAATGACCTTGATCGCATTTCCAACTCAGACGGATCCGACCCAGGTTTCGGACGAGATGATTTTTCGGCTTGGCTTAGTAGTGGGAATACTGTTGCCGCTTTTGTATCTGGCGCCGATTGCTTTGATTAATCAATATCGTATTACGAAAGCGGTGCATAGGGATATTCGCAGGCAACTTGATGAACGACAGGCGATCCGCGACCAATCTGCAGCAAGCGATGCCTAATGGTGCCCGCTGATAACCCTGTCAGGCAGTTCTTCCAGGAGCCTTTTAGTCTGTTTCGGGAAGCGCATAAAGATATTCGAATGCAACTTGATGCACGACTTGCGATCCGCGACCAATCTGCAGTAAGCGATGCCTAATGGGGCTTGTTGATAACCCCGACATGCAGTTCTTCCATTAGCTTTTAGTCTGTTTTCGGCCGTGAGCGTGGTCCCTTACGAACCTGTTAAAGACCAATAGGGTGAAACGATTGTTGCGAGCGTGTCTCTTAGGTAGACCAAGGTGTCCGACTAGGACGGTCATCGGATGGTATGATGGTGCTCTTCGTCGATGACGCTGCTTTAGGAAACCATCATTGTGAGTGTGAGAGACCGCTTTAATCAACATCTGCTGCATCCTTGGGCGGATCTACCGAATCTTGGCAAGGATCGGGAAACTCCGGAGCTTCAAAGGGGCGAAGGTGTTTATGTATACGACGAAAAGGGTCATCAATTGCTCGATGGTCCAGGAGGTATGTGGTGTATGCAGGTCGGCTACGGCCGATCTGAAGTTGCCAACGCAGTTGCGCAGCAAGCTGAAACCCTAAGCTATGCCAGTGCCTTTTCTGTTATCCACGGCCCCGAGGCAGAACTAGCCGAGCGCATTGCTCGGGCGGCGCCGGGAGACTTGAACCGTGTTTTCTTTACCACCGGCGGATCAACGGCGGTTGATGCTGCACTTAGGTTCTGTCAGATGGCCAATAACATCAAGGGCCATCCCAATCGCAAGCATATTCTCGCGCGTAAGCAGGGGTACCATGGCAGCACCTATTTGTCGGCGTCGGTTAGTGGTAAAGAGCGAGATAAATCTGCGATGGACACCGTTAAAGGTACTGTACATTTCCTATCTGCGCCGCATCAGGGAAACCATCCGGAGTTCGATTCAGAAGCCGCATTTTGTGACTTCTTAATCGACGAGCTTGCTGAGGTGGTCAATCGTGTAGGGCCGGAAAATATCATGTGTATGATCGCCGAACCGATTTTAGGTTCGGGCGGCGTGATTGTACCACCAGCAAACTATAACGCGCGCTGTCGGACGCTATTACAAGCTCACGACATCCTTTACATCGCCGATGAGGTGGTCACTGGCTTCGGACGGCTAGGCCACTGGTTTGCCTCAGAGGCAGTATTTGGTTTTGTGCCTGACATCATTATTTTTGCTAAAGGGGTGACTTCTGGATATCTTCCTTTGGGCGGTTTTGTGATTTCTGAAGCGTTAATGTCTCAAGTTGCAGGAGACAATGCGGATGATAATATTTTTTCGACCGGATATACCTGGTCTGCAAACCCGGTATCCTGTGCCGCAGCCCTGGCGGTTTGGGATATTATTGAGGCAGAAAAGCTGCTTGATCATGTGCAGCAACTGTCGGGCTACTTCCTCGCGGCGCTCAAGACCCTTGAGACACTGCCCTTGGTAAGAGAAGTGCGCGGCAAAGGACTGATGGCGGCCGTCGAATTGCAAGCACCAATTCTTGCAGGCAATGGCAGTCAGTTAGACCTGGATTACGCCTTGGGCAATCTTGTGGATGAGTGCTGCTATCAACAGGGTTTAATCGTCCGACCCTTAATCAATGTCTGCGTGTTGTCTCCACCTCTTATTATTTCCAAATCCCAGGTTGATGAGCTGGTGACCAAGATGCGAACTGGCATCGAAGTTGCGCAAGAACAAATTGCCGAGGGCCAAGCGCAGCTGGCAGCGGGCACCTAGGGGGAGTCATGGCGGAGGACCATTTAGGCCAAAGGACGCAATCGCTACTGGCGCGTGGACAGCCTTTTTTAAAGGGTGGAAGTCGTTACGAGGCGGTCGCTGCAGCCAGTCAGGGTCAAGGTTTTCTGCCGCCAAGGCAATTGATTGTTGATCGGGCTGAGGGAGACTTTATTTGGGATTTAGAAGGCCAAAGGTTTATCGATTTTCAAAATGGTTGGGCCACCAATCCGTTAGGCAATTGTCACCCCGAGATTCTGGGCGCTGTACAAGCGGCCCAAAAACGCTACGGCTTTCACTGGGAACATCCTTTACGAATTCCGTTAGCTGAGCGTTTGGCGAACTTGAGTCCGGGGCAAGCCTTGCCGAGATTCAGTTTTGAAGTTTCAGGTACCGAAGCGGTGGAGGCGGCAGTACATGCAGCCTTATGTCACACCGATCGTCGATACATCATTGCTTTTGCCTCAAGTTTTCATGGAGAGGGTCTAGGCACGAAGCTCATTAGCGCCTACGACGCTCAAAATTACGTGGGCCTAGAGGCTTGGTCGGGCGGAGTTATTCGTGCGCCTTTTCCTCATTCGGAGGCCATTCCCCCTGGGTTGAGCTTGGCTCAGTATCAGGATTACTGCTTGTGGTATCTGGAACACCATATTCCACAATATGTTATGGCTGCCGACAATATAGCAGCAGTGCTGATAGAACCTGCTCTGGCAGAGGGGGGTAATTGGGTGCCAGAGCCAGATTTCTTGAAAGGGATTAGGGCAATCTGTGATCGCCAAGATTGGTTAATGATTGCCGATGAAGTTTTGACGGGGGTTGGTAGGACAGGCACACTTTGGGCGGTTGAGCACGCGGATGTCATCCCGGATATTATGGTAGTGGGTAAGCATTTATCTGGGGGCATTGAGCCCTTTGCTGGTTTCTCAGCTAGGGATGATATCCTTGGGGACAATCCTCGAGCGACCAGTGGTAGCACGTTTGCAGGTACCCCGGCAGGTTGTGCAGCGGCGCTAAAAACCTTAGAAATCATCGAAAGGGACGATGTTTTGACCCAGGCGAGGCATTTGTCTGGATTAGCCGCTGCTGCCTGTGCGGATTGGTCAGAACGCTTTGAAATTGTCTCTGAAGTGCGGGGCTTGGGGTTGTTGATTGGGGTGTCGTTTCAAGGGAGCCGGGCGAATGGCGTTCATGTGGCGAGATCGGTTCGAGATGAGATGCTAAAGCGCGGCGTTTGGGCATTATGCGATTTTCAACCTCAGGTGCGATTGTATCCGGCGCTCAACATGGCGCCTGAGGTGTTTTTACAAGGTCTGTCTGCGATGGCAGAGGCCATTGAGACTGTCGACCGAAAAGGGCCCACAGTGGGTGACTACCCGGCGCGTCCTTCAGGTAATGTTGGGTTTTAAATTATTATAATTCAATAATTTATGTATTTATTTGCATCCAATTTCGATAAATATCGTGAAAGTCAGCAAGGTCTTGTTCGAGGTGGGTGAGATGGCCTTGAAAGCGCCCTGAAGCTGCAAGTCCACGCTGATTTAGCTCACAAACTCGAGTGTCTTGGTCGAGCACTCGGGCACCAAATTCGATTGCTGGCGACAGGTCTGCGTCGGGGTCTGACAGAAAATCTGGATCAAACAACCACTCAGCAGTGACTTGAGTACTGGTCACAGAGCGTGGTTGCAAAGACACCTGGCGTACATAGTCTGCATGCGCCACTAAATATTGATTAGGATAGATTTCAACGAAAGTATGACCCACTACTTGCTCAGCCGCGGTTAGGGTTGAAAAAACCGGTGCAATCGCACGGCCTGTCGTTGTCCAGGATTCGATGTGAGCCGCCACTCGATCCTCAGCGGGGTGGTCAGGGTCGAGATTAGCAGTAGACAAGCCGGCCTGATATAACGGTACAATCTGACTCAGCTCCGGATGAATCGCTGGACAGTGATAGCATTCTAAATAATTTTCCCAAAACACCTTCCAGTTGCAGGCAAGGGTAAAGGTGGTTCGATGACCAACGGCCAGTCGCTCTAGAGGCCAATTGTCTAAGACATTGGGGCCAGGGATCATCATCGATTCAAGCGACAGCGAGGTTTTGCTGTCGAGATTGACATAGAGATTGCCGCCCCAGGTCGTCAGCGCGACAGGCAGTAAATTCAGATCTTCGATGGCGTTGACCACATCTATCCTGGGCATTTTTATCAATGCGCCATCAAGACCATAGGACCACTGATGATAGGGGCAAATGATATTGCTGCTAAATTGCCCGCTGTCGGCTTCGCAGAGTACCGAGCCGCGGTGTCGGCAAACATTATAAAAGCCCCGATATTCCCGATCTTCATTGAGCACAATAAAAATCTCCCGATCGCCAATTCGAAAGACTTTAAATGCGCCCGGCTCTTTGAGGGTATCGAGTCTCATAAGATATTGCCACTGGGTGCGCCAAATGGCGGCGTACTCTCGCTCTAAAATATTGGGGTCTAAGTAGTAAGCAGCAGGTAACGAAGGTAACAAGGTTGTTGGCTTAATCAATGGAATACCTTTTATTGAGTCCTCGTGCTTGACCACGGCGAAGCCGGATAAATGTTTTGCAGGCCAAACCCCAGTATGCGATGTTTAAGCTTGGGTGTCTAAGAAGGCTCGATCCCTATCCTCGCGACCGGTGATCAGCATCAATCAGTGAATCAGAAAACCTTATTGCCTCGTCGTGGGTAGCGAGACCGAGTGGCTAGTTGGGAGCAACCTAAATGAATGAGGGCGTCAATCAAGACTCGAGCCATAAGTGGCTTCAATGGCTGAGCATTGGGCAGGGACTCAAGTGGTGCATTTATGGTGTGCTTGCGATCAATTTTTTGTTTTATGTCTTTGAAGAAGCCGATCAAGCGATGCTCTTGCTGGATGCTGAAAGCGACTGGTTAGCGTGGTCAGCCGCCTTTAAAACGACGATTGACGAACTTGGGTGGCTGGGGTTGTTACTCGCTTTTGAATTGGAAACCTACTGGCTCGCCAATCGGTCCGAAGCAAAACGTCGGGTCAATGTTTGGTTGGCTGGGTTTAGGGGCGTTTGCTATGTTTTGCTGGCGCATACAATACTCACTAATGTGAATTCGGCCCGGGAATATTTGGCGCTACCTGCCCAGCCTATCGCTCAGGATCTTTGCGAATTAACGGATACCGACAGTTTCTACCGCTTTAACCTCGATTATCAATCGATCACCGAGGACAATTGTGCGGCACTAAACCCATCTGAACCGAATTACCGGGTTGAACCTGGCGTGTTGACCAGTGAGAAGGGCTTTGCTGTCGCGGGGTGGCATACCTGGATTGATCTTCAAGATGCGATTGCTTGGATCATCGTGGTGCTGGCGATAGAGCTGTCGGTTCGATTACAGAATCTAGGAATAACTAAAGGACGGTTCTTGATGCTTGCCCAAGTGGCGCGTCTTGGCTATGGGGTCTTGGTGCTCGATGGTGTCTTTTGGTTGGTGATGGGGCATTACTTGTATGCTTTTGATCAGGCGGTTTGGATAGGCGGTTTTTGGGCCATTGAGCACAACCTTAAAATGAGGCGTTCGACGTTAGATCGGTGAACCCTCATATTAATGCTTCAACCGCAGGCAGCTGAACTTAGATTCCTACAGCCTGTCTTCAGGCGGATAGGGCGTTGGCCGGATGCTTTGATACTTGCTGCGATTGGTCCTGCCTTTGCGTCTGAGATGCCGGGCCTCGGCGCCTTAGTCTCTCAATTCGTCAGGCAGCGTGCTGCGGAGACTGTGCAAATACCAATGCACGAAATCTCTCAAAGTCTCTTCAAATTCGGGATGGTAGGGACCTGGTTCGAAAAATCGAGAATTAACCCCTTTGCTATTTCTCATAATGATGTACTCATCCTCTTGGGTGGTATGGTCCCAAAGCCAGATCAGCTCTTCTACCTGATAATCCTTGCCGGCTTCTGCATCACCATTGACGTACCAGACAATTTCAAGGTCGGTTTGGGTCACTGAGCGGGGTAAAAACCGGTATAGAACGCAGTGGTCTGGGTAGTTCAGCATGAAGGTCAAAGGCCCCATCTGATAGTCGCCAGCACCTCCATCATAAGCCTGGATGCTGCCCATCAACGGTGCAACCGGCTGGCCATCTCGGCTCCCAGTTACGTAGCCGTCAAAGAGGCCGTAGCGACTGGTATAACTGCAAGCGCCAAATCCTTCTGCATCTAAATAGATTTTCCGATAACTGGTGCTCATCCCAGGTACGCCAGTGATCTCATCCGAGCGAGCAAGCATGGCATCAAGCACGGGCCGAACATTTTCCTCAAGATCTTTAAGCGTGTGCAACCGAGCATAAGCGCGGTGAGAAGTCGCGCAGTGATAGCACTCTAAATAGTTTTCGAGGACCAATTTCCAATTGGCGTCGATGCGGTAGGTTTTTTTGTAAGCAACTTTAGCCTTCTCCAACCGGTAGGCGCCGAGGGGTTCGGAGAGATGTGACAGAGGCCCTAAAAAGTCTGCAGCTTCGGGGTCACAATTAATGAATACCAGCCCCATGTAACTGATCAGTCGGATCTTCTTAAGTCCATGTTCATGAGGCTCGAACTCGCTTAAAACGTGCATCTCTCGGGCAGCCCTCATAGAGCCATCAAGGTTGTAAACCCAACCATGATAGGGACAAACAAACGTTGCACGATTGCCGCAGGGGTCCTCACAAACTGCAGCCCCTCGATGCCGGCAAATGTTGTGCATAGCATGCAGCTCACCATCGGTGTGGCGAGCAATGATGATTGAGTCCTCGCCGATGTCTAGCAGCTGGAAGTCGCCGGAGTTGGGCAGCTCGCTCTCATGTAGGGCATATATCCAGCTTTTAAAAACAATATGTTCGAGCTCTCGATCGTGAACGAGGTGCGACCGATAAAAATAGGGGTCCATCGCCCGATTGGGTTTCTTAGTCTCAGCGGCAAGTTTGGTCTTGAGCTTAGTGATGGAGTCGTCAACATCAGTAGCTATCATATGCATGCAATACTTTCTCCTCAATGACGCCTAAGGTCTTGGGGCTTAGTTCCGGGCCATGAAACACGTTGGGCGCACCAAAGCTGTTGCGCGATTCACGGTTAGTGGGCAATGGCAGGTGTCTGCCTCCGTCGTTTGGGGTTGAAAATGGGGCCGTCCATGACCGTGCATGGGGCCAAAACCCGAGTCCAGTGTAGTTCCCGCTGGTAGTAGATCTCGGCAACGTAATCTTGGCCGACTCGGCCTTCTGGCATTTCAAGTTGAGCAAAAGCAATGTTTGATTTGGCCGTCGGGCACCAGGCAGCCGAAGTCACGGTGCCGATCTGTTGCTCGCCTTTTAAAATGAACGAGTGCTCGGCAGGTTTATTACCCTCAACATTCAGCATCGCGAAACGGAATTTAGAGCCCTCGCGTTTTTCTTTCAAAAGCGCGGTTCTGCCATTAAACAAGGGTTTTTTTAAGTCCACTAGCCACTCTAGCCCAAGCTCAAAGGGGCTGCGAGCTCGCCCCGGGCGAACCATTTCTTCGGCGGGCACAAAATCGACCCCGGCTTGGATAAAGCCCGTTTCAATCCGAGCAATATCAAGGGCATAAGAACCAAATGGTTTGATCAAATAGTCCTTGCCTGCTTCAAACAGACGATCCCACAGAATTTCCGCTTTCTCTGGTGGCACCCAAACCTCATAACCGAGATCGCCAGTAAAGCCAGTTCGACTCACCATAAGTGGCGCGCCTTCAAACTGGTAATGGCGCATTCCGAAGGGCTTAAGGGTGTTGAGATCAGTTAACCCGATGCCCGTAAGACATGTGCATGAGGTAGGTCCTTGTACAGCCAGCGCGGCGACGGCTTCGGTCTCATCGGTAATCGTGACGTCAAAGCCTAAGGCGCACCACAATAACCAGTCCATGGCGCGCTGATAGGAGCAAAGTCGAAAGTCTGCAGCACCGAACCTGAAAATAGTGCCGTCGTCCATGACCTTGCCGCCATCATTGCACCAAACCGTATAGCCAACGCGATCGATGCCGATCTTCGAAACATTACGGGTGGCGAGTCGATTTAGGTAGGCCTCAGCGTCGGGACCTTGGATACGGTATTTGTTCATGGGGGATAAATCGAAGACGCCAGTTGTACTGCGAACCGCGAAATATTCCAGTTCCACATCAAAATATGCGTTTGGGGTTGTGTAGCCCATCCAATTGCCCCAGTCGTTCACCTGGCACATAGCAGCGACTCGAGAATGAAACGGGGTTTCAAGTAACATGGTGTCTCGGCTTACTGCGTTCACGCTAGTACTCCTTGTCGAATGATTTCGTCTGCCGCATTTTTGCCTGGCAGGCCCATGACATTACCGCCCGGGTGGCTGCCTGCACCGCATAAAAACAGACCTTCTATGTGGGTTGCGTACTGACTGATGCCGGTAACAGGCCGGGTCATCAAAACTTGATCCATGGTGAGCTCACCGTGATGCCAGTTGCCGCCTGTCATGCCGAATTGGGCTTCCAAGTCGGCTGGCGTCAGCAATTCAGCGGCGGTCACTAATTGTTCGATATTCGGTGCATACCGACCAATCTCGTTAATGACAGTGTCTAAAAATGTCGACCGAAGCGCGTCCCAACCACCTTTGGGGGAATAGGGTGCGTACTGGACAATTGCGGATAAGATGTGCCCGCCGCTTGTGGCCAGTCCAGGATCGTTGATCGTTGGAATACTGATATCCATGACAGGGTGTTCTGAGCACTCATCGTATTTAAGCGGGTTATAAGCCGTTTCTAATGCCTCCATGGAAGGCGCGATGATCAATCTCTGGGAAAGATCTTCGGGAGCAAGGCCTTTAAAGGTCGGCAGGTCCTTAAGGGCTAAATGCACCTTGGCAGTACCGCTTTTAAATCGAATATGCTCGATCCGTCGAACCAATCCGACTTCCATATTTTGATAGCCTACCAACGACTTGAAGGTGGTTTTTGGGTCCGCGCTTGAAATCACAGCTTTAGCTGTTAGCGATTCTCCGCTTTCGAGGGTCACGCCGGTGATGCGGTCATGCGTTTTATCAATACTGGCAACGGGGGCGTTAGTCCTAATGACTACACCGTGGCTGCTCGCGGCGCTGGCGAGCGCTTCCCCGACGCTGCCCATACCACCTTTGACTTGGCTGACACCTTCATAACCTAAAACCTCGCCAAAAAATCGATGTAGGTAGGTAAAAACTGTATTGGGGGATCGAGGTCCCATGGGTGTGCCCTGGACCGCATCGAGGGCAATAGCGGCTTTTAGGGTGGGTGAGGAAAAAGTTTCGTTCATGACGTCGAAGATATTGATCAAGATCAGACGCATGAGATCGCTCATGTCGTCTTTCCCCATGAGTTTCATACCCAGACCCAGTTTTGCAAGGGTCATCTTGTCGCGCAGGTCGTGTTCGACCAGTTTCGGTGGTCGGGTTTCATAAAGTTTGCGCATTAAGCCAGCATATTTGCGCATTTTGCGCCTGAATTCTCGGTAGGCTTGTTCGTCCTCTGGGCTAACATCAGCGCCAGAGATAGTGTCTCCCGCCAGCCGTAAATGCGATCCCTCGGCGCTAAGCGCAATGGTAGCGAGATTCTCTGCGGCAAAAACCAGACCATGATCAGCAAGCTTTAAATCTTGACGAACAGCTGGACTTAGTTGATGCAACCACTGAGCGCACCGCGAAACTTTAAAACCTTCGGCAAATGTCTCGGTGGCGGCTGCGCCACCAACCGCATCCCTGGCTTCGAGAACCAGTACTTTTCGTCCAGATTTTGCGAGATAGCTCGCGCAAATTAGACCATTGTGACCGCCTCCAACGATGATCGCATCATAATCAGTCATCGGCGTAACCTCCTGGCACAGTGTTTGGTTTGTTCAGATCCCGCAAGATCTCGCGCGCCGCATTAGCCCCAGGGGCAGACATCACACCGCCGCCAGGATGTGTGCCAGAGCCGCACATGTACATACCCGTAACGGGTCCACGATACTGAGCGTATCCCGGAAAAGGGCGGTTAAATAACAATTGGTCGAAGGTGAGCTCTCCCTGAAAGATGTTGCCCTCGGTCAGGCCGACCTCTGCCTCAATTTCTCGGGGCGTTCTTGTCTCACAATGCAAGATTAGGTCGCGAAAATTGGGGCTGTAGCTCGATATTTGATCGATGACAGTTTTTTCAAATCCGTCTTTATCTTCGTCTGTCCATTCTCGACCCTGAATTTTTGGCGGTGCGTACTGCACAAACACCGACATCATGTGCTTTCCTGGTGGCGCCATGGTGGGGTCAGTCAGGGAAGGGATCATCATGTCGAGATAAGGGTCTTTCGACCAGGTTTCGTTTTTCCAGTCGTCATAGGCTCGTTCTTGACGCTCTAGCGAGTCAGAAAAGTGTAGATCTCCTGCCATCAAGGGGTTGCTGGGATCAAGCCCGTTGAAGATCGGTAACCCATCAAGGGCGATGTTGAGCTTGCCTGATGAGCCTCGAATCTTAAAATTCTGCGCTTTTTTAACCACAGCCTCAGGTAGGTCCTTAGCATCCATAATGTCCAAGAAAGTACGCTTTGGATCCAAGTTCGATACCACAATCGGCGCTTTGTATTCGGTGCCGTTTTTGAGGGCGACGCCGGTGGCCTTGTTCCCCTTAACGATAATCTGATCAACATCTGCGTCGCAGATAATATCTCCGCCATAGGCTAAAAATGCTTTAGAGATTGAATCAGCCACAGCACCCATGCCGCCTCGTGCAAAGCCCCAGGAGCCGACGTTACCATCGACGTCGCCCATGTAGTGATGGAGTAACACATAAGCGGTGCCGGGCGAGTAAACCCCAAGGGCGGTGCCGATGATACCGCTACCGGCCATGTGGGCTTTGATGACATCGGTTTCAAAGTATTCGTTTAAATAATCCCCGACACTTTTCGTCCAGAAAGCGATAGTGTCTGCCAGACCTTCTTCACCCATGTTTAAAAAAGCTTTGGCAAAATCGATCAGGTCTGTGAGATCCCTGAGCTTTAACGACGTTGGATCCGGTGGCGTACGCATTAAAAACGGTCGAATCAATTTCGTTTGTTTGGTGACGTCTGCGGTATAGCGATCGTAGGCGTTGGCGTCTCGTAGCGAGTGTCTGGCCATTTCTCGATAGTGTCGGTCGTGATCATGATAATTGCCTAAATGATCACCGTTTCGCATAAAGGTCGCGCCGCCCCCAAACGGCACGACTTGCAGCCCATGTTTTGGAAGCTCAAGGTCCCTGGCAATTTCTGGCCTGAGCAGGCTACAAACATATGAACAATTGGAGTAATACCAACCTTCGTGGAGCTCTCGACTTACGGTTGCACCGCCGATATAGGGATTGCGCTCTAAGATCGCGACTTTAAGCCCAGCTTTGGCTAGGTAAGCCGCATTTGTTAGGCCGTTGTGGCCAGCGCCGATGACAATGGCATCGTACTGATTCAATGGCGTCTCCCCAAGATTGTGATTCATTGATTGAGCAAAATAATGCCATGTTGACCGCCAACTGACAAGTTCGCAATGAATAGATATTCATTCTGGGCTTGCCGAATATGACCGCATGGCTTAGAGTTTTAGGCGCGCAAGCGAGGGTAAAACAGTGGTAAAACAACGACGATCACAAATCGACTCGTCCAAACGACGGCAGATTCTGCCTAAAGAAATCCGTCGTAAGCAACTCATTCGGGCAACCATGGGCCGTATTGCTGAGGTCGGTCTTTCCCAGGTTACATTATCGGCGGTGACCCAAAAGGCGGGATTGAGCCAAGGTATTGCAAACCTGCATTTCGATAGCAAGGACAATTTGCTCGTCGAGACCCTTAAGTTTGTGACGGATGAGTACAACTTAGGTTTGCAGCAGATTTTGTCGGGGACAGGTTACCTGTCTGCTCAGGCTAAATTGCAGGCGTTAGTGCAGTTTCAGTTCAGCCGATCGGTAACGGAAGAAACCAAAATGGCGGTATGGTTCGCATTTTACGGCGAGGCCAAATCTCGCCCCACCTACCAAAGCATTTGTGCAGACAGTGACCGTCGCGCAGCGCTTGGGATGAAGACTTTGATGACAGCAGTCTCTGAAGAGCTCGGCCATGATATCGATACCGCTTTTGTCACTGATGGTTACATTGCTCTGATCGATGGTCTCTGGTTGAGCCTGCTGTTATCGCCACGAAAGCTGAGTCGTGTTAAAGCAAAACAAGTTGTCTTTCAGTATCTAAAAGGCGTGTTCCCGTTATGGTCTGACGTCAGGTAGCTTTCTTTCAGGCGATGTCAAAGCTGGTGGCAGTTTGGATCGGAGACCTTCTATACCGGCTAGTTTCTGTACCGGACACCTTCTATACCGGACACCTTCGATACAGGAAACCTTATATAAAGGCGGAGGTTTTGGGGTGCAGCGATGATTAGACTTGCGTTTCGACCGAATATCTCTGCCTGCTGATCAAAAGCCGACGTCTGGCTGTCTACAAAACTGGCGATTATTTCCATCGCTGAGCGAACCAGAAAGGGAGTTTAAGATCGCTGGATTTGGGTCGGCGGTATGTAGTCGAAAATAAAGTTGATCCGGCCTTCGGACCCTTTATTCATCACGCTGTGTCGCTTTTGATTATTAATTTCATAGACTTTGCCAATCTCAAAGCGATGTGGTCGACCATCGATCATAAACCGAACGCGCGGGTTAGTCGTGATGGGGATATGGATTCGATGGCCGTGATGGAAAGAGGGATGTCCGTCGTGATGGGGTTTGATAATTCCACCCGCTTGTAAGCGCGCGGCCATCGCACGAATAATGGTGCCCCCAGGGGGGTAGTGGTCTGCCAATATTTGATGCATCAAGGGGAGTGCCTGATCTTTGAATAAATCCCAACCAGACTGTTGCTGAACTTCGATATTGGGCCAACCGGCGCCATCGGTAAAAACCATGACGATCGATTGGGTATGTTCATGGACCTCGTATTCGAGTTGTCGGTACTGATTGCCCCACCAGGCGGCTTCTGGCACTGATAAGATCTTTGCTTTGAGCGGTTCGATGTCGTAATGACCGAGTTCTTTGAGTGGAACACCAATATCCATAGCCTGAGTTTAAAGGTTTTTAGGCAGCGTCTGCTAGAGATTCCTGCTTTTGGAGAGGATGCTGTCTGCTCAGAGTAAGGCTGGTACACTCTTATGCGGTCTGTTGGGTAGAGCGATGATGGATATAAAGCAGCGACGGTGGTGGGCGGTTGGCCTTTGGGTTGTGAGTCTCGGTTGTCAGGGTGCGCAATTTGCCCTGGTTGCCGACCGGGTTATCGATGGCGACGCCGATGAGCCATTAGAGCAGGTTGCTGTTTTGGTTGATGATGCGCGAATTACCGGACTTGTTGACATCGATGCAGTTAGCGATAGCTACAAAGTGATATCGTTGCCGGGTCAGACTTTAATGCCCGGGATGATTAACGGTCATGAACACCCGCTTTTGTATGCCGATGACTACCAAAATGCCCATCTAACCGGTTCGTCAGCATACAAAGCGTTGCTGGGGCTAGCCACCTTACAGCGCTTGCTCGATCATGGCTGGACGACGATTCGAGTGATGGGCGATGGTGATGTTTTTTATGGTAACCAAGACTTGCACCGAGTGATCTCGGAAGGTGTTTTTGAAGGCCCCAGAATCACCGGCGCGGCCCATTACATTTCGATTACTGGGGGCGGCGGTGATGTTAATTTTGCTTCACCAGAGCAGATGCTCATTGCTGATGGCTTGATCGCCGATGGGCCTGACGAGATTCGCAAGGCCATTCGCCAAGAAATAAAATATGGCTCGGATTGGATCAAGTTGCTCGTAACCGGGGCTTTTCATTCCGTTGGCGACGACCCTAAAAATGTGGCCTTTAGTCCTGAGGAGTTAGCCGAGGCGGTGGCTGAAGCCGGTCGTCATAACGTACCGGTTGCTGCGCATGCCCATGCAAATGCTGGGATTAATCAAGCGATTCGAGCCGGTGTGCGTTCGATTGAGCATGGCACCTATTTAGATGAACGGTCCATCGCGCTGATGCTGGAGTATGGCACTTACTATGTGCCGACGATTTTCGTGGGAGATTATTATGCGGGCACCGATAAGCTGTTAGCCCAGGCAAAAAACGATGACGTCTATTTGAATTATCGAGCAGATTGGTTAGCGCTCATCGGTAAGGCGCATGCGGCAGGGGTCCGTATTGTGGTTGGCGTCGATTTGGGTGGTTACAATATAGAGCCCGAGGCATACGCCCGTGAGTTCGCTGCGCTGGCGGAGGCGGGTCTGTCCCCCATGGCAGCGATTCAAGCAGGCACCAGCGTTGCCGCAGACATGCTCAGGTGGTCCGACCGAGTTGGAAGAATTAAAGCCGGTCTTCTGGCCGATATCATTGCGGTTCCTGGGAATCCTTTAGAGGATCTGAGCGCATTGGAGTCGCCAGCTTTCGTGATGAAAGATGGCAAGATCATCAAATATCCAGATTAGCACCCGGTAAGCGGCAGCTATTGCTCATGAGTTCAGCAAAATAAACTAGATGCTGCTCCGGGTGCGGTTGCCAGCAAGTTTTAGATAGAGCACGGCGTAGATGGCAAGTCCAATGACAGCAGCGCTTGCACACATCATAAAGACGGCAGGATATCCTAGCTGTTCACCGAGTAAGCTTGCGGCAAGATTGGGCCCGACAATTTGGCCGAGTCCCTGAGCGCCAGGCATAAGCGCCGCAAATTTGCCCGTCAGATCGACATTGGCAACCGTTGACATCTGATACACGTCGATAAATATCCACAATACATTAAAGCTAAAAACGCTCATCAATAGCTTGGTATCGGTAATGCCAAAGGCAAGCATGCCAACCATTAGCGACATCATCGCTAGGGTCACCATAAGCGGTCTGCCGAGTCCAAATCGGTCACTTAATAAGGTCGCAACTAAGCAGCCGACAATGGAACACAATGAAGACCAGACCAGCACCTGGTTGATCCAATCTGGCGCTATGCTGGCGTTGAGGGCAGCCAGCTCGATATAGGTCCAATAGGCACCAATATTGATATAGGTCACGAAAATGGCGGCGAGCCCCAGCCAAGGCAAATAGGTTGCTAAGGGCGGTGGTAAGGCCGTCGGTTGCTGCAGGACGGTCTCTTGGTCAGGCTCAACCGCATAAGCAGGTGCCCAACTTAAGAAGGGCAGCGTTAGTAAAAAACAAACGATGAACACCCAGTAGATGCCATTCATGGATAACAGGGGCAACACCTGCATTTCAGCGGCTTGCGAGAAAGCAAATGCGAACAGCATCATATTGTAGGCAAACGCGGGATTCGAGCGGGCGCCGAGCGCAGCAACCGCTGTTGCGGTATAGATCCCACTGCCAAAACCCGCCATTAGCCGAAGCCAAAGAACGCTTTCATAATCGACGATATAAAGGCACAGGCCATTGGCCGTGACCGCAATGGCAGCGCCCAGCAGGATGAGTCCGCGTCGATTAAGCTTAGCAATGACAATCGCGGCAAAAACGGCGCCGGCAGACAAGCCTCCGAGGTCTGCGCCGGCTACCCGTCCCACCTGAACCTCAGTAAATCCTAGAAGCGTTACCCATGCGGTGCTGATGACTGGGATGCCGACCAAAACACCGTAACCGACGAGGGTCATGTACAGGCTTAAGATCAGAGATCGAGGGTTGTCAAAAGGGTTGGTGCTCATAATTTTGCGCTCCAGTTTCGTCGGCAATGATCGGCTTGATCGGGGCCACTTTAGGTTGACTTTGTCGAGCTGGCAAGCAGCAGGTGCCGGTTGGCATCGATTATGGCAAACTCCCCTTGATAGGAAAGTGTAGGCTTCTGGGATTCCTTAAAAGAGTAAATTATGAGTGTCGAACCGCATCCACGCCAAGTCTTCGAGCGAGTGATCACCTTGTTGAAAAGCGGTGCCAGAGCCGAGGCAGAGGCGCTTTGCAGGCAAGCAGTCGCGCGTGACCAGGGGGACGTTAACTTTACGGCCCTACTCGGCACGATCTTAGCGGAGCGTAGCGAATGGCAAGAAGCGGCGCAGTTGCTAGAGCATGTTATTCGAGTCGCGCCAGGGCATGGACGCGCCCATGAGGATCTTGGCACGGTTTATCTTAATCAATCTCAAGCTGAAAAAGCGTTACCGCTACTGGAGCGGGCGGCTGATCTCATGCCGAAGAACCCAGGGGTACTAACGAAACTAGCAGGTGCCTTAATGAGTTTGGGGCGTCAGGATGAAGCCAGGGCAGCCTCGGCGAAAGCGGCTGCTTTATCGCCTCATCAAGCAAAACTCGAAGAAGCCACACGGCTCTTTGCCGCAGGTAAGTTCCGCGAATCCGAACAGTTAGCCCAAGCGTTGATCAAAGCCAACCCCATGGATGTCAATGCTGCACTCTTGCTCGCACGAATTGCGATAAACGCACGATGTTTTGAAGATGCGGAAAAGTTGCTGGTGAAAATCACAGAAATTGCGCCAGGGTTTGTATCTGCTTGGCATGATCTGGGCTCTGTATTGAAAGAATTAAATCGCTTTGAAGAAGCGGTGGATGTTTTGACGCATGCGGTTTCGCTGGCACCGAATAACGCGGTTACACACTATTTTCTAGGCGCCGCGCTAGCAATGGCGGCGAAACCTGTTGAAGCGATCGATGCTTATCAGCAAGCGGTCAAATTAGACCCGGACTTGACTGGGGCGTTTATTGGCTTGGGGCATGTGCTTAAAACTGTAGGGGACCAAGCCGGCGGGATTGCGGCCTATCGCAGAGCAATTGAACTGCGGCCTAACTTCGGTGAGACCTACTACAGTTTGGCGAATCTTAAGACCTTTACCTTCTCGGATACCGAAATCGAGGATATGGTCAGCCGATTGGCTAATCAGCAGCTGCCGATTGATTGCCAAGTGCATTTTGCTTTTACCCTAGGGAAGGCTTTCGAAGATAAAAAGGACTACGATCAATCGTTTCATTATTATGCGCTCGCTAACCAAAAGCATCGCGAAACAATTGCTTATGATCCGGTGCAAACAGAAATTGCTCATCAAAAGATGCGCGAGACTTTCTCGTTAGAATTCTTTGCCAATCATAGATCACAACACTTGGGCTGCCCCAAACCGGACCCGATTTTTATTCTGGGTTTACCGCGATCCGGTTCAACCTTGCTCGAACAAATTTTAGCCAGCCATAGTTTGGTAGATGGCACCAGTGAATTACCGGATATCAGCATGATAGCCCAAGGGATCACGAATCAAAGTACGGGCAGGTCCTTTCCTTTGTCTATGCCAGAATTGTTACCGTCAGAACTTGAAAAGTTGGGCGAGCAATACTTAACTCAAACCGCTCGACACCGGGAAGGGGCACCGTTTTTTACGGATAAAATGCCCAACAACTTTGCCTATGTAGGTTTTATTAAAACTATTTTGCCCAACGCTAAAATTATCGATGCCAGACGGCATCCCATGGACAGTTGCATCGGCTGCTTTAAACAACACTTCGCCAAAGGGCAAACCTTTACCTACGATTTATTCGAATTGGGTGAGTTTTATCTGGAGTATGAGTCTTTAATGCGGCATTGGGATGAGGTGTTACCAGGGGAAGTGCTGCATGTGCAGTATGAATCGGTGGTTGCAGATCTTGAAACTCAAGTGCGCCGGATATTGGCATTTTGTGGGCTTCCTTTTGAGGCGGCATGCGTCAACTTTCATGAAACCGAGCGGGCGGTGCGTACGGCGAGTTCAGAGCAAGTTCGTCAACCCATCTATCAAGGTTCTGTGGCCACCTGGCGACGATTTGGCCATCATCTTGATGGTCTCAAAGAGGTGCTGTCACCGATTTTGCCCGCGGTTGACCAGCAAGGCTCAATGCTGTGATATCTCCGCCCAAGCTGATCGCAACGTCAGTGGTGCGAGGCAGTCAGAAAGGACAGAGTCACGGCGGCGTATTCATCGTCGATTTTATTCAACAATCGGTTAACCAAGTAATCGACTGGAATAGTGGTGATATCGATTTTACCGGTCGCGGGTGGGACCGAGGGCTACGAGGTATTGAGTTTACGGATGATGCCGTTTGGATCGCAGCGAGCGATGAGCTTTTTTGTTACTCGCCGACCTTTGAATTACTAGGATCTTATCGTAACGATTATTTAAAGCACTGCCATGAAATTTGTCGACAAGATCACCTCTTGTTTTTGACCTCAACGGGTTTTGATTCATTGCTGGTGTTTAACCTCGAAACTCGAGAGTTTACTTGGGGGCTCTATCTCTCTCGAAATGGTCAGCAATGGGTAGGGCAGCGCTTTGATCCTAGAGCTCGAGGTGGGCCGCCGTTTGCTAATAATTACCATATCAATATGGTGTCGGTATCAAGTCAGGGCGTTTTCTTTAGTGGGCTTAATACCGGCGCTTTGCTATCCGTCGACAGTCAGATGAATGTCCAGCAATTTTGTAGCTTGCCAGCAGGGTGTCACAACGCTCAGCGCTTTAAGGCAGGGGTGTTATTCAATGACACACAAAGTGATGCTGTGCGCTATGTAGACCCGGCAGGCCCGCAAATAGCCCAAAAAATACTCACCTATCCTGAGAGTGCATTGAATTACGCGGGTGTGGATAGCAGCAAAATTGCGCGGCAAGGCTTCGCGAGGGGGCTCTGTGTGATTGATGAGCATGTCATTGCGGTAGGCTCTTCACCTTCTACCATTACCTTATATGACATGTCGGTAGGTAAGCGGTTGCAGGCAGTCAACTTAACCATGGATATTCGTAATGCGATCCATGGTCTTGAGGTTTGGCCTTTTAGCTAAGCGGTATAATCAATCGGGTAAGACCAATTTTATTTGCTCAATCGACGGCTTAGAAATAAAAAAAAACGCGCTAATGCGCGTTTTTTTCCAGAGCACCGGCGCTAAAAATATTTTCGGAAGGAAACGCCGAAGTTTCTCGGTCGAATAACACTCGCGCTGCCTCTGCCCCAGATCTGATCAAAATCAGCGCTGTCTTGGTAGGTGATGCCACGGGAATCTGCGATGTTATTGACGTAGATTCGCGCGCTCCAAGAGTCTGTTTCAAGGCTGAAAATCGCGTCGGTCACGTGATAACCACCCTGCGCTAACTTGTATGAAGGAAAGCCTCCTGATAACTGGTTAAAGGATTCTCCGACATTGTTGTGTTGAAGTCTGAGCAGCCCGCTGGCGCCGAACAGTTCAAAGCCTCTGACATCTGCGTACATTGACCAAGACTTGTCAGCAAACAAGGGCAACGATGATTTGGGATCTAATCCAGAGGGTATAAGTCCACCTGGGACTCTGGGCTCATCATAAAAAGCTTGCGCTTTCACGTAGGCTTGGGTGATTCGCGTCATGTTAAAGCCGATTTCGAGGTTTTCACCAATAAGGGCTTTTAGATCGACATCCCAGCCTTCAACCGTTGCGTCGCCGACATTACCCACTACGATCTGGAAGGGAATGTTCTGTAAATCTTCGTCGTAGGTACCCAAGGAATTACTGGGGTCGGTAACCTCGTTCTGCATGTTGTCCCAATTCATTTGGTAGGCAACGATGTTCAGTTGCACGCTGCCGTCAGCGAATTGAGATTTAAACCCGATTTCTTTGTTTTCAAGAATGTCAGACTCATAATCCACGGGGAGGGTAGGTCCTCCTAACTCAAGTCCACGCCCCCGGTTTGTGCCGCCAACGCGATACCCCTCGGAGTAAATGCCATAGAGCATCACGTCCGGGTTTACGTGCCATTCAAGTCCCAACTTAGGGATGAAGCCATCGTCGGTGGCCTCTCGGTTAGGAAGTTGCTGGTCGACTCGGCTGTCAGGTCGTTCAACTGTATAACTGAGCTCTCGGTCAACCTGATACCAACGACCGCCTACCAGCGCCGTCAGTTTGTCTTCGATGATATCGATGTCTAATTCGCCAAAAACAGCCTTGTCGGTGCGCTCTGTCCCTTGGAACGAGTTCCACCACGCGTCAGTGGGTGCAATGCCAGGGTAGTAGTAGCTCCAGGCTTCAAAGGCCGGGGAGTTCTTAAAGCCATCCACGTAGGTGTAAAAATCCCAAAACTCCTCGCTCTTTTGATAGAAGGCGCCAACGGTCCAGCTGGTTCGATCGGTAGCGCCTGCGAGTCTAAACTCTTGGGTAAAACTTTCATTATTTTGTGGGTTTTGCAGGTAACCCACTGGGTCTAAGCCAAAGTCATAAGTCGCATAACCGTAGTAGATGCCAAAGGCGTAATGGAAGTAAGCGGCATAGGACTGGGTGTCATGTTGATATAGAAAGTCTCGATCATAATAGGAGGTCGCAGAAACCAGTTGTGCAAAGCCAAGGTCGCCTTCAATGACAAGGCTGGTCTGGATCCACTCATCGGTCCTAAATTCATCGGCGAATTTAACGGTTTGAAGGTCGCCGATCGATTCATCGAAATCGTTGAAGCTCTGAGCTTCAAGATCCTGCATGTTGGCAGTAGCAGTAACGGTCCATTCATCATTGACCAGCCAGCGAATGGCAGCACGTGCACCTTGCCATTCCACTGAATTGATGTCGTCTTCAACCATCGAACTATTGGTTTTCTGGCCCCCAAGTCCGGTCCCAAAAACGTCGTCAAAAACAGTCGTACCAAGGACGTTGTCGATGTAGCCAGCATCTTCCGCCTTGAAGCCTGAGAGTCGGATGGCAATCTTATCGCTGAGCGGTAAGTTAATGGTGGCATCAACATCGTAACTGTTACCGCCATTACGGGTAGACCCAATTCCAACTCCGACGTTCGCAGATGACTCGGTTGGATCAGGCTTATTCGTAATGACGCGCACAGCGCCACTCTGGGACGAAGCGCCGTAAAGGGTTGATTGCGGTCCTGCCAACGCCTCTACTCGAGCAAGGTCAACAGGGTAGATATCGGGCGCCGCCGATGTGAGGGACATCGGCTGCTCATCTAAATAAATTGCTGCCGTTGGATCAACCAAGAAACCGCCACCGTCACTGACCCCTCGGAATACGATGGTATTTTGACCCGGTGTCGTGGTCTGAATGTTCAGACCAGCGACAAAACGTGCGTAATCTTCCATTGTGGTAATGCCGCGCTTTTCCATTTCCTCGCCGGTAATGGATTGCACCATCATAGGAATGTCTTGAGAGGACTCCGACCTTTGTCGAGCGGTAACGACGATCTCCTCGAGTTCGGCTGAAAATGTCATGGCGCTGGTGGTGCCCAATGCCGCGGCAACGCTGGTTGCTAACAACCTGCGACGAAAAGGGTGCTGAGATGAAGTAGCTGGCTTCTTAGTCATAGAATCGTCCTATGGTTGGGCAATGCTTGTGTTTGGGTGGAAAATTTTATTCTCGGTCGCCCAATCGTAATAGAAATAACAAGTGGTTTAAAGCCTGTTCAAGCTTATATTTTATCCTGCTATGGAGCGCAGAGCCTTGGGCTGCGACGGGTGCCTGGCAAATGGCGCCGGGCCAGGGCTCGCGCCAGCGCAGACGTTTTATAAACTTCAGAAAAACGTTTTTTAAGCGACTAGGCGTCATCCCGCACTGATGGGTTTTTGAGGCGTCTGGCAACCAGATGCGCCTTTGCTTCGCAGCCTACCTTGGAGGATTACAGGGTCTGAAAGGGTTCAATTTGCAACCCTCATTTTTGCTGGCGCTTGCGCGAGATGTTAGGGCTGGATTCAGCTCGAGGAATGGT
The DNA here is from genome assembly GCA_016779565.1 of Pseudomonadales bacterium. Classification (GTDB taxonomy): domain Bacteria; phylum Pseudomonadota; class Gammaproteobacteria; order Pseudomonadales; family Azotimanducaceae; genus UBA9926. The sequence goes on along the minus strand of JADHNJ010000013.1, from coordinate 8,096 downwards.
ATTTGAATTTAGAGACTGGATTGATTATTTGGGAATGGATTCAGCCTGGTCAGACGAACAACCGATCGGTGATGGGTTAGCCTACCGGGCGTCGAAGCGACGATGACAGGACAGCGAACGATTCTCAAAGATCTAGGGAATTTCGAGGATCAGAGTAGAGCAAAGGGGCATGATTCAGTCTTTGGCAAACAGGCTACAGATGTCGGTACTAGAGTGCGTGCGGGTGCTAATCGTGTCATCTAAAACGAGCGCGAGACGGACCTCGTCACCATAGTTCGGCCAGAAAGGTAGCGTGTTGGCGTCCTTAGTCACGAGGCCGCTATTCGGATTGCCAGTTTCAATAAAACTTCGCCAGTAAGCTTGTATCTGTCCGGTCAGCGCGACATCGATAGCGTCAGTAGGTAACCAGGTGTCATGCGTGTTAAAGATGTAAGGCAGCTCAGCGCCGTGGTACGCGCCCATAGACGCTGCCATTTTTCCAGGTCTAACTCGATCAAATTCATATACATATGAATTATTATTTAAGTCATTTATTGCTTTTGCAAGCGCTAAGGATGGGCATACATACTGCTTTGCTGTACTGATTACATCTAACGCCCGAGCCTCAGACTCATAGGTGTTGAGTCGGGGCTGAAGTGCCATCCGCGCTTCCGCAGAGACGTTTTGGTCTAGCCAGTTTGACAAGGTTTCGGACGGATCAAGATACATGCGCCGTTCGTCTCGATTGCTACCGATGAGCAGGTCAACTGATTGGATGTTGCCAGATTTAAGGCGCGTGCGAGGGGCATCGGGTAGGCTTTTGCCATCTATGACTGGATCAAAATAGACATCTTGATAGACCAAATTGGCGGTTTTCAGTACGACTGCTGGAGTTAGCTGTCGCGCTGCACTGATCGAGTCTGCAATCGAGGCATTCCTGGAAAGGGTGGCAGTTAAGGTGGCGCCTAAATCGGCAGCTTCGCGCCAATAAGTGCTCCGGGTGAAGGCGGATCCGCCGCTCTGATGAATCGCTCGTTGAAACAGTCCCTCAGCCAGCGGTGATGTGATGAGCCATCCGATGCTATTAGCACCAGAGGATTCGCCCATGACTGTGATGCGGTTAGGATCGCCGCCAATTGCCTCGGCGTGGGTCCGGATAAATGTCAAGGCAGCAATTTGATCCAGCAGCCCAAAGTTGGTCTCGCTGAGCTCCGGGTGAGCGAAAAAACCGAAAACGCCAAGTCGATAGGCGATGGTAATCACAATTAATCCAGTGTCAGCGAGGTTGTGCCCTAAGTAATTAGGCTCATAGCTGAAGCCGCCTCGATTGCTGCCGCCATGAATAAATACAACAATCGGCAGTTTTGTCTCGTTGGTGTTTGGCCGCCAGATATTGAGGTATAAGCAATCTTCGCTGACCATCGGCGCGCTGATACTGGTCGGGTCACCGCCGAAATCTTCGATAACACCCTGATACCAATCTATAATATGGGGGCCTTGATAGCAGGCAGGCGCGAATTCCAACGCCATTTGGGGTGATTTGGATGGTAGATAGGGCTTGGGCGCCCGCCATCGATTGTCTCCAGTGGGCGCTTCAGCAAAAGGCACGCCTCGAAATACCTGGACCTTAGGTGTTGTCAGTTGTTCGCCTATGACAGTCAAGTCGCCTAAATGCAGGCGCGGTGACGGCACCTCTTGCGTACTTAGTGCCTGCACGTGCGGGGTAAACAAGCTGAACATCGTCAGCAGCGTCAGCCCATAAAGCAGCAGATCGAAGGGCTTGGGGTCTTGGCGACCGGGCAATTCGATGCCCTCATACTGCGGTAGGCAGGCAAGCTTGTTAACGCTCATGTTTCAGTCTCGTTTTCTTCGGCTAATGGCGCAAGGGCAGGCTTACCCTCTTTGAGGTGCCGTTCGATAAATTCCATACGATCCTTGCCCCAATAGATCTCATCTTCAATCACTAGGGTTGGGGCACCAAAAACACCCCGATCTAAACCGGCCTGAGTCTCATCGATAACGGATTGACCGCATTCAACGCTGACGAGTGCATCGCGAAACGCAGTCTTTGACACGCCCAGTGCCCCTGCAATTTCAATTAGGGTAGGATCCTCAGCAACACTGTGATCGCCTGCGGACCAGTATTGATTGAGGACCTGATCAATAAAGTTGGTTTCAAGCTGCCAAGCACGCATTACGACGGCGGCTCGTAATATGCGGCTGGTCTTAATCGGGAATTGCTTAGGTACACGAAAGGGTAGCTGGTGGTGAGCAGCCCACCGCATTAGATCACGCTTGCGGTTACGCATTTTAGCTTTTGGCTCGTCAGTTAAGGCGTAATTATGATGTCGAAACACATAGCCCAAATTGAAGCTTCGTGGGCTGATTTGAGCGCGATACTGCTGGGCAATCGGTTTCAGTAAGTGCCAGGCGAAATAGGTGTTGGTACTACTCGGATCCCAGTAAAATTCGATTTCCATAGGGCTCCTTAGGAAAAGGCGTGAGGTTAATCAACTTCGGTGAGGCCATCATAGCCTGTTTTGGCCTCGCTCGGAGCAAGATGGCGCCCCTGTCTAGCGCCAAGTTTGGCAGGCCAAGACCCGACAGCGTTTTCGGAGGGATTGTTGGGCTCCGCCTTACTAATTGATATAAAGGCCAGAGTTCATTCATAGTGCGCGCAAGGGCATAGCTTGTCCGTCAAAAGGCGTAGAATCAGAGACAGTGATGGTAGGGTCGGTAGGTCTGGGCCTGCAGCGGTATCGATAAGGTTGTAAGCAAGCAAGGCTGGGTAGTTTTAATGGATTGGAAAGCACTAAATCCTCGAGTTATTGATGAGTTTCGGCGCAACAATGGCAAGGTCTCAGGTTTTGAGAATCTGCCGTTAATCATTTTGCAAACCCGGGGCGCGCGTTCGGGCCGGCTTTTTGATGTGCCTTTAATACCGGTTTTGGAGGCTGATCGAGTGTTTCTGTTTGGCACGAATGCGGGTTCAGCATCGATGCCAAACTGGGTCCACAATGTGCGTGCTAACGCGCGCATTACCGTTGAATATGGGTCTGAAATTTTCTTGGCTGAAATCAAGGAGCTACCGCAAGTGGAGGCGCAGGCGCGTCTGGCTGAAAAGGCGCGGCAAAGTACACAACTGCAAGATTATCTGCGATCAGCGTCTCCTCGAATCGTGCCGGTTTTTGAGGTAATTAGACAAAGCAAACATCTGGATGGACGTTGACAGGGAGCGTAATTTTCAATTCGTGGGGCGCTGAACCTGCGATCGGTTAAGGGGCTCTGGTCACGGTGATTCAAGCATTGACGGCAGCCGTGTTTAGTCGTCAGGGGTTTATGCCCTTAAAGGGCTCGGCGCAAAAGACGCTCAGTCAAGGTCCCGAGTTAGGCTCAGGCAAGAAGCAGTAACTTACCCGTGCGGTTTGGGGCGTGGCTTGGGACGTCGCTTCACAAAAATCGCGTCGGAGTTGCCCCAGCCAGACACGGATCGATCAAGGTTGCTTCCTGGTCAAATGACCCAAAAATGGGTGGACGCGATGCCCGCCTGGCCGAAGATTCGGTCATCGATTAAGTTGCGATTTTTGGCTTCCCGCTCGACGTCCGGTACTGATGACCCCGCCGTGATAGCATTCGATGTGGGGTGCCGCTATAGTGGGAAAGCGCTTCTCTAAGTGATGGGGATAGCACTAAGTGCGGCAACGCCGCCTGTGCAACGTTTGGGCGTGCTTGCTCAGCGGCAGCACCATTTTTACAGCAAGCGCTTAGATTGTTGTCGATGATCTAAAACTCTACATTGTGCTGAAAGCGATTGGGCAATTTAAAAGAACATCAAACCACGAGGTGAATAGTGGATCAGCCGAAAGTTTTAATTGTTGATGATGTCGAAGAAAATTTGATCCTTCTGTCGTTCGCGCTAAAAGCTTTCGACGTTGAAATTGTAAAAGCAAGAAGTGGATTTGAAGCGGAGGATCGCTGCAAAGAAGACGAGTACCTGCTCATTATTCTAGATGTGCATATGCCGGACCGTACTGGTCTCGAAGCGGCCTCGATCATCCGGCAAGATTCCAAGAATAAGTTAACGCCCATTATATTTCTCACTGCCGATACGGTGGCTAACGAGATTCCTCGCTCTGCCTACAATGTCGGGGCTGTTGACGTTATGTTTAAACCTCTTGAGGCGGCGAGACTGCGCTCAAAAGTGCAGGTGTTTCTAGATCTTTATCTCGAGCGTTTGAAAGTCGAGCGTTTGATGGATCAGTTGGCAAAGTCACAATTCGAGCGGGTGGCGCAAGAAAAAGCGCAGGCCGTGGCGTCGTTGATTGGCTCTTTATCTCATCAATTTAATAATCAATTGTGCATTGCAGAAGGTTACGCATCGTCTTTGCTGGAAGATGCGGACGTCCAGCAAAGAAAATCGCTTGAGAAGGTGGTTGAAGCCATAAATGCTTGCACCAGCCTTTTGGATACCATGCAGTCATTCACAGGGATTAACCAAGGAACAGACACGACAACGATGACCGCAGCGCATCTGGTCGCAGATTTCTCCGAGGCGCTACAGGGAATCGCGCCGCCCAATCTAGTACTTGAGCTAGAAATTGCAGATAGCCTCGCCGAGCTATTGATGAATGCCGGGCCGGTGCGGTCGATTTTGTTGCCGATCGCTCAATTTTGTGCTGACCTTAAATCGTTCGAGCAGGTCGCCATTGAAGTGCGAGTGCGTGCTGAAGCCTATGACGGCAAGTTACAGTTTAATCTTGCGTGTCAAGGCGCGTCGATCGATCCCGGTATCTGTGATGCAATTCGAGACTTTTTTGGTGTGGATGATGTGATTATTCAGCAACAAAGTTTGGGCTTGGCTTCAGCAAGGGTGATCGTTGAGGAGCTCAATGGTCAGCTGTCGTTAACCACTCGGGATCTTGGGTTTGATTTACAGGTAGCCATCCCTGGAATTTGAGCATCCGTTTGTCGGAAGAGGCGCTGCTAAGACAGACGTCGAATGGGTTGAGTCGATCTTATGGTGAATTAGCAGGTTGCAGCGGCAAGATGGCATCACACAGAGCAAGATCAGATCGACGGTGAACGGGGTTTTTCGAGCATACACAGGAGTAATGCAATGTCAGATATAACGGGTGAAGCCGCAGCAATATCAGCGGAGACGGATAAGCAGGGTCAAGCCGAACGCGATTTTGCGCGACTGAAGACGGTTGCCTTTCAGCATGGTGGTGCTGCGACCGCCGTGTTGGCGCTTTGGTTAAGCTTGGTCGGATCAATCAGTGAAGACGCGAGCTTTCTAGTCCAGTTGGTAGCGGTCGGTAGTGGGTTTTTTGGCGGCAGTTTATTAGCTTTTCTGGCGCACGAGTGGGGTCATTTTGCAGGCGCTCGAATCAGCGGTGCGATATCGCCGGTGCTTAAAGAGCGTCGATCCTTTTTTATGTTTAATTTCAAAACAGCTCAAAACACTCGATCACAGTTTCTAGCGATGAGCATAGGTGGACCCACCAGCAATTGGTTGCTGGTGCTCATTGTACTGCTCGCCCTGCCTTGGGGGTCTTTGGCCCACGCCGCCTTGCTGGCAACAGTGCTTGGCGTTGCGATTAATGTTTGCGTGTTTGAGTTTCCCGTCATTGCTCGGGTCAGTCATGGCAGCGACCCTGCAGAAACAGTCGAAGCGCGATTGCAAGAGACTCGCGGTCAGGGATTGCAGAGTAATTTTGGCTTAATGACAGGCGCATTGGTCTTTGTCCTATTGGCGTTGCTGTAGCGTTAACGGCTCGACCGTATATGGCCTTTCGCTGGCCCGACAGGTACCGCGCTCAAAGGCGATTCGCCTGATAAGTGGAAACCTCGTCGAGCACCAGTCAGTGCGGTAAACCAAACAGTTTGGTAGGTCAGACCTTGTGGCAAGCCAGACGGGGTCGGCAATGAAAGAGTGCGGTAGACCCAAATGGGGAGCAACAACCGGCTAAGATATTGGAGGGTGAGGATGACACATTATCGAACATTAGAAGTGGAACATCGGTCAGGCGTAGACTGGTTATGGCTGAATAGACCAGAAATGCTCAATGCTATTAATACTGAGATGGTGACTGAGCTCAGATCCTATTTCGATCAGCTCATGGAAAACAGCACGACTCGAGTAGTCGTAATGGGGGGTCGCGGCCGGGCTTTTTGCGCTGGACTTGATATCAAATCTGCGAATGACCCCAACAACCCTAGACCGTTTGGACAGGGCATGGGGTTTCAGGGATATTTAGCAGAGGTGTACGTCAAAATGCGGCGTTGCCCTCAGCCCATTATTGCCCAGATTCAGGGCCCCGCCTGTGGCGGCGGATTTGCGTTTGCCTTGGCATCAGATATTCGTGTAGCCGCAACTAATGTGCGTATGAACGCGGCTTTCATTAAGCTTGGCCTGTCAGCTTGTGATATGGGCACTAGCTATTTTTTGCCGAGATTAGTAGGGACCACAGTTGCTGCAGAACTGATGATGACCGGGCGTTTTATTGAGGCTGATCGGGCCCTCGCCACCAATTTAGTGTCCGAAGTCGTGCCCGAGGAAGATCTCTCGGCTGCTGCTGACAGGTTCGCCCAAGATATGCTCGCAACCTCGCCCATGGGTTTGCGCCTAACCAAAGAAGGGCTCAACTTAGCAGTTGATGCGCCGAGTTTGGAAGCGGCGATTGCCGTAGAAAATCGTAATCAACTGTTGTGTTCAAAAACAGAAGATGCAAAGGAAGGTATGCGCGCATTTATCGAAAAACGGCCGCCGGTTTATCTCGGTAGATAACGGTATCAGCCTGACAGCATGAAGGCTGAAGCTCAGAGTCGTCCCGTTCGCCGATTAGATTGACATGGGTTTAGGTGGCACATCTGCGTTCGAGAGTCCTAAGCTGATTGGCGTGATCCGCGTCGAAGGGATGGCGGCCAAGCTTCTCAAGAAAATGCAAAACCGGTTTTAGGATGCATGATCGTCAAGGAGAGCCATGAGCTTGAATCATAAAATAGCGTTAGTGACCGGTGCAGGACAGGGCATTGGTAGGGCCACTGCCCGTCGATTAGCCGCCGCTGGCGCGACCCTGGTGATTCAAGATCTGGATCCTGAAGCTTTAAAAGAAGCCGAAGCATCCCTTATCGATTTCGGCGGTGAGGTGCTTGCCATCGCCGGCGATCTCACTGAGCTCGATCTGCCTGATCGGGTCATTAGGGAAGGGGTCGCAGCCTTTGGGGGCATTGATATTATTGTCAATAACGCCGGTTACATTTGGAACGGCGCCGCGCATAAACACTCCGAGGCCCAGTGGCAAGCAATGCTGGATATTCACGTCTCGGTGCCGTTTCGCTTGCTCAAAGCTTACGCAAACTGGATGCGGCCTATAGCCAAGGCGGAGATCGCATCAAATGGCCAGGCAACTTGTCGCAAAATTGTTAATGTGTCCTCGGTCAGCGGCACCACAGGCAGCGCAACGCAAGTGGCTTATTCAGCCGGTAAGGCAGCTGTTATTGGTCTGACTAAAACGCTGGCAAAAGAATGGGGTCGGTTCAATGTCACGGTGAACGCAGTGGCTTTTGGCCACATTGAAACCCGGCTAACCCAAACCTATGAAAATCAAGTGCCAGAAATTAAGGTTGGCAACCAGCTTTTTCGAGTGGGCCTGTCTGAGCAGCAGCGAGCAAACTTGGCTCACACGGTGCCCCTGGGGCGTCCGGGCACAGTTGACGAAGCTGCTGGCGCGATTTATCTCTTGACTCTGCCGGAATCAAATTACATTACAGGTGAAGTGTTGACCTGCTCTGGTGGCGCTTAGACAGGCCCAGAAGTGTCTGGAAGTGCGTGCGAAAATCCAAAGGCCTTAAAAAGGCGCTTATAAACGCCAGGAAAAGCCCAGAAGCGCTTAGACGCGCCCAAAAAAGCTCAGAAGAACCTAAGTTGTTTGATTGAAGCCTTGGCCGGGGTTGAGATCGGTTGGGAAGGCGCCTTAGGTAAGGACTCGTTCGGTCAAAAGGAGGATCGCCCTCGGTTTTGGCCAGCACAGCGCCACCTCGTCGCAATATAGGTCTGGGGTCTGCCAATCTTTTGCGGTATGTTGAGGTTTCTTAGCGAATTATGGGGGTGTTTA
>JADHNJ010000012.1 GCA_016779565.1 Pseudomonadales bacterium | reverse complement strand
AAGTCGATAGGTTCTGTTCGATGCAGCGCTCAGTTGTAGCCGCGGTGATGGGCGGATTTTAGTCAACGTCTCGTCAAGTGCTGCCAATTAAATGGGCTGTCAATTAGCCAATAAAATGGCTGTCAATTAGCCAATAAAATGGTTGTCAATTAGCCAAATAATTGGGCTGTCAATTAGCCAATTAAATGTGCTCGCAACTAAAAGGAGCAGGTCTCTAGTGTTATTGTGGCGGCGCTGAATCTTTTTAACGGTAACGCAAGCAGAGGCTACCGTCTTCTCTGCGACTGCCGTCAAACAAATGTAAAGGGTATTTCGGAGCAAATTAGATGAATGGTGCATTAAGTTTAGTGAAAGCTTTGGTCGATGCTGGGGTGGAGGTTTGCTTTGCGAATCCCGGTACTTCAGAGATGCATTTGGTACAGGCCATGGATGCAGTGCCGGAGTTTCGAGGTGTCCTGTGCCTATTCGAGGGGGTTTGTACTGGCGCCGCCGACGGCTATGCTCGGATGAAAGGTAAACCGGCTGTGACGCTGTTGCACCTAGGACCAGGACTTGGCAATGGGATCGCGAATTTGCATAACGCGCGCCGCGCGGGTTCACCCATAATTAATCTTGTTGGCAATCATACTGCAGATCATGAAGTGCTAGATGCGCCCCTGACCAGCGATATTGAGACCTTAGCGAAAAACGTGTCGCGTTGGATCAAAAAGGATGCGTCTGCTGCCTCGCTGGCCCAAGATGGATTGGCTGCCTTGACAGCAGCAATGACAAAAGGCGTAGGTTCTAGCGGCCAGATATCGACGCTGATTATTCCAGCCGATGCGTGTTGGGGGGATGTAGGCCCAGCAAGCGTCGTCCAAAAAGTCCAAAAAGTTGCCCCACCAGCCCTTGAAAAACCAGACCAGGCTCAAGTGGCAGAGATTGCCAGCAGGTTATCTCCCAGTAGTCTGATTTTGTTAGACCGAGATGGGCTCTTGCCTGAGGCGAGAGAGGCTGCCGCGCGCGTCGCTGCCAAAGTGGGCTGTCGAATCGCAATGACGACTTTCCCTGCTCGAGTGGATTCCGGTCCAGGGTTTCCTGTAGTTGAGCGGCTCCCTTACTTTCCTGAACAGGTTCAGAGCGCATTATCTGGGGTGACCCATTTAGTCCTGGCGGGGGCTCAAGCGCCGGTGAGTTTTTTCGCCTACCCCTCGACGCCTTCGGAATTGACTCCGGAGGGCTGCTTAGTGGATTGCTTGGCCGAGGGACATCAGGATGTAGCTTGGGCTTTGGCGCAGCTCATGACTGAAGCAGAGGCGCAAGATAGTGGTCCGATTCGCTATGAAAAGCGAACGAATGAGGCCCCATCTGGAGCCCTCACGACTCGAGCGGTGGCGTTGATGATCGCAGAATCCATGCCAGAAAAATCGATTCTCTGTGGCGATTCGGGTGGAGGCGCTGCGGTGCTTGGGCCAGCCCAAACGACTAAAGCCCATACTTGGCTAAACCTGACGGGTGGCTCTATTGGTCAGGGTGGTCCTGCTGCAATTGGCGCCGCCATTGCCGAGCCAGATCGTCAGGTTTTTGCATTATTGGGAGATGGCGCATCGATGTATACCAATCAAGCGCTCTGGACGCAGGCGCGAGAGCGATTAAATGTGATCACGGTGATATTCAATAATCAGCGCTACGGCATTTTAGAAACGGAATATTTACGCTTAGGCGTGAATGAAATCGGACAAGAGGCGGGTGCGCTTTTTGCCCTCAATGAGCCGTCCATCGGTTTTGCCGCACTGGCAGAGAGTATGGGTGTGCCCGGTGCTCGGGTTACGACCGCAGAGGCTTTTCAGGCGGCACTTACTGAAGCAATAAATCGTCAAGGGCCAAGTTTGATTGAGGCCGTCTTGTAGCGCATGTTCTAGGCAGGGTCAGACGGGAAAAATCTGTTTTCCCCCGTCGTTTGATACTGTTCAACGACGCCGCCGTTTGTTATGCTCGCGCCAGTCTAATCAGTGACGACGCAGTGAAATCCCTCAGACAACTTGAAGCCCTATGAGAGTGAGCGATGATCGGTGAGGCGTACCGATTAATGACTCGGATAATTGTGGGTGTTCATAGAGGGTCGGGGGAGTTGTGTGATTGACAGTTCATTGTCAATCGCGCCAGAAAAACTAAGAGGATTGCTATGTCAGTAGTAGAGAAGGTGTCTGATTCAATCGATGCAGATCAAGTAACGTCAGCGGTTGTTGTGCGTTTTGCGGGTGATTCCGGAGATGGTATGCAGCTCACCGGCAGTAACTTCACCGAAGCCACTGCGCTCCATGGAAACGATCTCGCTACCTTTCCTGATTTCCCGGCTGAAATTAGAGCCCCAGCAGGCGCAACCTTCGGTGTATCAGCCTTTCAGATCTATTTTGGTGCCGATGAAGTCACCACCGCTGGCGACGATGTTGATGTTCTGGTCGTCATGAATCCTGCAGCACTGATCACCAATCTCAAAGATCTTTTGCCCGGTGGCGTGATCATTGCTGATAGCGACGCGTTTACAGATAAAAATTTGGTCCGGGCAGGGTATCAATCCAATCCATTGGAAGATGGTTCGTTGGAGGGTTATCGAGTCATTGTAATTGAGATCACCAAGCAGGTGATTGCTGCGGTAGAGCCCTTCGGGTTGTCCCATAAGTTCGCGGTACGGTGTAAGAATATGTGGACTTTAGGGTTGGTGATGTGGCTATTTGACCGGGATCGATCGGTCACGATTGAGAATCTTGAGAAAAAATTTGCCAGTAAGCCAGATATCGCCCAGGCCAATATTGCTGCTCTAAATTCCGGCCATAGCTATGCAGAAACTGCCGAGTTGCCGAGCGGGGTCGAGGTTTATCGCATTCAGCGTGCTCAAGTTGCGCCAGGCTTGTATCGTAATGCCACGGGCACTGAGTCGCTAGCTTACGGACTTATTGCCGGTGGTCGCTTGGCGGAAATTCCGATCACCTTTGCTTCGTATCCGATAACGCCCGCCTCCTCGCTACTCCATACGCTGGCGCAACACAAAGAATTTGATGTTGTAACCTTTCAAGCGGAAGATGAAATTGCCGCGGTCTGTGCCGCAATTGGCGCTTCCTTTGGCGGCACCCTTGGGATCACCTCGAGTTCAGGACCGGGAATTTCCTTAAAGGCAGAGGCAATCTCGCTGGCGGCTGCAACCGAGTTACCACTTGTGATTGTGAATACCCAACGGGGAGGTCCCTCAACCGGCATGCCCACAAAGACGGAGCAGTCAGATCTGAACCAAGCATTGTTTGGACGTCATGCTGATACGACGCTGCCGGTCATTGCCTCAAGTACGCCCGCTGATTGTTTCGATGTGGCGATTGAAGCAGTCCGCCTCGCGACGCAGTTCTCAACGCCGGTTCTGCTTCTAAGCGACGGTTACCTAGCAAACGCTTCAGAACCTTGGTTAGTCCCGGATCTGACAGAATACACGCCGTTCCCGGTTCAGTTTGAAACCAACCCGGAAGGCTTTACGCCCGCAAACCGAGACCCAGAAACCTTAGCGAGGGTTTGGGCTAAACCCGGTACCCCCGGGCTTGAGCACAGAATTGGTGGCATCGAAAAGAGCTATGAAACAGGTGATATCTCCTACGACCCCGATAACCATCAAAAAATGACGGATGTTCGTAAAGCTAAGATCGACGGCATTGCCAGATTTATTCCACCTCAGACCGTAAGTCAGGGTAATGATTCCGGGCGTCTAGCCTTGGTGGGGTGGGGGTCAACTTATGGCGCCATTCACCAAGCCGTAAAGCGCGCTAGAGCGACTGGAGCAGACGTCAGCCACATCCACATTCGTTACATGATGCCATTCCCGGAGAATTTAGGCGCCTTGCTGAGCGGATTTGATTCGATCTTAGTACCAGAGATGAATACAGGACAGTTAGTTGAGGTACTTCGTGCTAAATACTTAATCGATGCCCAGCGCTTGAATAAAGTGTCGGGTCAACCCTTTAAAATACGAGAAATTTTAGAAGCGATTCATTCGCTACTAGGAGAGTCAGTATGAACGCGCCCCAAAAACTTACCCTTAAAGATTTCAGCACCGATCAGGAGGTGCGTTGGTGTCCGGGTTGCGGTGATTATGCAATCCTAAAGACGATCCAAAAGCTTATGCCTGAAATCGATACGCCCAAAGAGAATACGGTGTTCGTGTCCGGTATTGGGTGTTCGTCGCGATTCCCTTATTACATGGAAACCTACGGCTTTCACACGATCCATGGTCGAGCGCCGTCTATCGCGACAGGTGTAAAATTAGCGAACCCAGAGCTTGATGTATGGGTAGTCACCGGCGACGGCGACGGTTTGAGTATCGGTGGTAACCACATGTTGCATGTGCTTCGGCGTAACGTTGATCTTCAAATTTTGCTGTTCAATAACGAAATCTACGGGTTAACGAAGGGCCAGTATTCGCCCACCTCAAAAGTAGGCACGCGTTCACCCTCGACGCCTGACGGGTCAGTTGATATGCCGCTGCGACCCTGTACCTTTGCCTTAGGGGCAGGGGCGCGTTTTGTAGCCCGAACGATTGACACAGAGGCGAAGCATATGACGCCGGTGTTAAAGCGCGCCCATGCTCACAAAGGTGCTTCGTTTGTTGAAATCTATCAAAACTGCCCGGTTTATAACGATGGTATTTTTGACTACATTAAAGATAAAAAATCAGCCTCTGAGACGCGTCTGATGTTGGAGCACGGCCAGCCTTTGGTGTTTGGGCAAGACAACAGTCAAGGACTTAGGCTCAATGCTAAAACCTTGCAGCTAGAAGTCGTTACAATTGGCGAAAATGGTGTATCGCTTGAAGATATCGTGGTTCACGATGAGACGAATCGCATCTTGGCAACCATGCTAGCGGGTCTATCGGCACCCGATTTTCCAGAGGCGATTGGTGTCCTGTATTGCCAAGCCGAAACCTCTTATGAAAACTCGGTTTATCAGCAAATTAAGACTGTACGTGAAAAGAAAGGCATTGCAGATTTCAATGCAGTGCTACGTCAGGGTCATACCTGGACAGTTCAGTAACATTAACCAATTTATAAAGGCCAGCATCGCTGGCCTTTTTTTTGGGCGATCCGTTGCGAGGTGCGTCGGGGTGACCATGAGATTGCCCCGCAGTGGAGAGGTAGTTTGGCCAATGGGACTACTAAAAATCCCCGCCAAAGTTTCAGGCGCAAATAGCATTCAACCTATGAGCGAATGACGCTAAACCAAGACTGTGTGAGGTAGGGCGGGCGACTGCCCACTTGATTGATCTTGCATGAGCGATCATCATCAAGCCTTGTTAGAAAGTGAGTTGTAATATGACCGATTTTAAAGCTGAAGATAATACCGGTACCATCCCCGTCCAGACGCGCCACCAAATTCCAATCTCGAATCTCACCGAGTTTATGGCCGCAAACGTGGAAGGGTTTAAAGGGCCTATTACCTTAGAAGAATTCGCCGGCGGTCAGTCCAATCCTACCTACTTGATTACCACTGACGATCGGCGATATGTGCTCCGCCGGAAGCCACCCGGTGAGCTCTTAAAATCAGCGCACGCCGTGGATCGTGAATACAAGGTGCTGACAGCGCTTGCAAACGAAGATGTTCCCACTGCCAAAACCTACGCGTTATGCACGGACGAATCAGTTATAGGCACTTGGTTTTACGTGATGGAGTTTCTTGAGGGGCGGGTGATCTGGGATGCGACCCACGGACCTTACTCACCCCAGCAGCGGTTTGAATTTTGGGACGCCGCCAATGCGGCAGTCGCTAAGCTGCACCAAGTCGATTACCGTGCGATAGGATTAAGTGATTTTGGAAAAGAGACTGACTATATATCTCGGCAATTAACCCGGTGGGGCGGCCAGTATGAGTACACAAAAACGGTAGATAATCCTTACATGGATAATCTGCTGGCATACCTTCCAGACAATATTCCTGCAAGCCAGAGCTGTTCAATTGTTCACGGCGATCTTCAAATTGCAAATATGATGATGCACCCTACTCGAAGTGAAGTTATCGGTTTATTAGATTGGGAGTTAAGCACGCTTGGGTGTCCGATTGCAGATTTTGCCTACCTATGTCGACCGTACCGAGATGCGTTACGGGGGGTGGACGTTGAAGCTTTAGGGATCCCTTCGGAACAGGCCTTTGTAGAGGCCTACTGTAAGCGAACCGGGCGCGATGGTATTGAGGATTGGGACTATTATCTGGCGTTCAATATGTTCAAGATGGCTGCTATCTTACAAGGTATAGCCAAGCGGGTGCTGGACGGTACCGCAGCCAGTCAGCACGCGGAGGCCGCCGGCGCTGGCGCGTTTAACATGGCGAAATTAGCTTGGGCGCAAATCGACAAATCCGTCAATCTTGATGATATCGATCTCTGAAGTCTCATCTCCTAAGGGATTTGATCTAAGTCATTGAAGGTAAATCAGGATCAAGTTGTACGCCAAAAGTGTTGAGCGCCATAGAAACCAATTGATATTGGCCAACGGTAAACACCAGGTCCATCAGCTGCTGCTCATTGTATGAGTCGCTGAGAGTTTGCCAAGTTGCGTCGGTAATGAAAGCGTCTGAGCGTAATTCATCTGCTGCCTGCAGTAGCGACTTTTCTTTAAGGCTCCATATATCGGCTCCAGGACCCATTTTAATGGCTTCGATTTCCTCGTCAGTTATTCCGGCTTGCCGACCGATCAAGACGTGTTGACCCCATTCGTATCCTGACTGACATAACCAGCCAATCCGCAGGATTAGAAGTTCACGATCTCGGGGGGAGAGCGTTGATTTATGCAGGATGTGATTGGCGAAAACCATCCACCGCTTGGCCAGAGGTACATGGTTGGCAAGTGTTAAAAAGATGTTTTGCACTCGTCCGCGCATGACTTGAGGTTCGAGCAGGGCTTTTTGGGTATCTGACCAAGACTCTGGCGGCACCGGCGCAATTCTAGGGCTTGTTAGTCTCATATGTTTGTCCGGGAAGGGTTGATCGTAGCCTCACACTAAAGCAGAATTCTTGGCTGCTGAATAGCAGCAAGCCAAAAAAAGCAGGAACTCAGATGGATACGCTGATTTTACACCAATATGCCGGATCTCCCTTCTCCGAAAAGATAAGATGCCTGCTAGGATTTTTAAATCTGCCAAGTGCTCAAGTAGAGATACCGGTCATTATGCCGAGACCTTTACTGATGCCGCTAACCGGGGGGTATCGTCGAACACCTGTCCTGCAAATTGGTCGTGAGATCTTCTGTGATACAGCGCTCATTTCGAAAGTGTTGGCGTCAAGGTCGGGCAATACTCAGTTGTACCCCAAGCATCTGCAAGCAGCGGTTGAACATTTGGCTTTTTGGGCTGATACCTTCTTATTTAAGGTGGTGGTGTCGGTCGCTTTTCAGCCGAAAGCCCTGGCTGACAATCCATTGTTCTCTGATGAAGCTGCAGCAAGCGCCTTCATGGCTGACCGTGCAGCATTTTCAGAAGGGTCTGCAGGTCTGCAAATACCGCTGGAGGTTGCGCTAGGACATTTTGATATTTGGATGACAACTTTCAACCGCCAACTTGAGCAGAGTCGCTATTTATTTGGCGATCACCCAACCATTGCGGATTTTTCGGTCTATCACTGCCTGTGGTTTATTGCTGAGCGTCCCGCCTTAGCCGCCGACTTAGAGGCCTTCCCGCATGCGCTTCGCTGGTTGGCAGCGATGAAACAATGGGGGCACGGACAAACTCAAACGATGAGCGGCAATGAAGCACTCGAGGTGGCTGCTAAGGCACCTGGTTTACCACCCCTGAGTGAAGGTCAAGTGTCAAAAGTAGTCGCGATCGATTACGGATTGCAGCCTGTAACCGGAAGCGCCGTCGTCGTGCCCCATGTCCCAGAAGCATTCTCGCTAAAACGGCAGGATACGGCGGTCGGCGATGTGCTCGTACATTTTCCAAAGCTCGGGTTTCGTTTGGACCCTGTTTAGGCTAAAGATGATAAGAAGCCGAGTATGGCTCGTTTAAGTCGTTTGGGTTGCTCTGCCCAAATGGCATGACTGGCATCTTCGATTTCTAGGAATTGGCCTTGGGGTATCGCCCGAGCGTACCGCCGTCCTGTTCGAGGCGTTGCCTCGTCGAATTCCCCACAAATGATAAAGGTTGGGCATTCGATAGCCCCAAGGCGATGAGTTTGATCGTAGTCGCAAAGGGTACCTGTTGCAGAAAACTCGCTTTCACCCCACATGTGGCGGTAGATTGCAGCGCCTCTGGGGTTTTTTTTATTCAGCATCGCCCTGAGTTTTTTAGGGCGTCTTAAGACATGCCGGCTGTAGTAGAGTGCCAGGGCCTCTTGATAAACGGCTGCATCGGTTGCGCCCAGCGCCTGACAGCCTTTGATCACCTTTTGCACATTGCCAGGCAGGCCTTTAATCAATCGGTTAGCATCTCGCTGCCAATCACCAGCGGAAAGCATCGGTGATTGTAATACTAAAGACTCAACGCCTTTGCCACGATATTTGAAATAATATTCAATCGCTAAAGTGGTGCCCCAGGATCCTCCCATCAAATGAAACGAGTCTAGCTCCCAGGCTTGAACCAGGGCATGAAGCTCATTGACGAAGGTGCTGATTCGCCAGCGGCTTTTAGGCAGATCGCTACTTCTGCCGGAGCCTAACTGGGTATAGGCAAAGACACTCCTATCACCTGCCAGGGAAAACACAGGTCCTTTGGGATCGTGAGTGCCTCCCGGTCCGCCATGCAGCCAAATAATTGGGCTTCGGGCTGGGTCGCCTCGCTTGACTGTGTAATGGGTCTTGCCATAGCGGTGCTCTATGAAGGCCAAGCTAGATATCCTTTGGCAACAGTTGCGCGACTAATTCTGACCAGTAGCTTGCACCAATGGGTAAAATATCGTCATTGAAGTCGTACCCTGGGTTGTGAATCATGCAAGAGCCCTCGCCGTCACCGTTGCCTATCCAGATATAACAACCTGGCTTCTCTTGCAGCATGTAAGCAAAATCTTCGGAGCCCATCGAGGGTTTGGGATCGCGATCTACGCCAAGCTCCCCGGAAATAGCGACCGCTGCCCTGGCAGCGAGTTCTGTTTCAGCTGAACTATTGACGGTTGGTGGATAACGTCGTTCGTATAGATAGTCAATTTCAGCACCAAAAGCAGCGGCAATGCCTACCGCTAGTCGCTCGATTCCATACTCTAGCTGCGCCTGTACCTTGGTTGAAAAACATCGAGTGCAGCCGCTGATCTTAACCGTATCGGGAATGACGTTAAAAGCATCGCCACCGTGAAATTGGGTGACGCTCAAAACGGATGGTTCCTGGGGGTTAATCTCACGAGCAACTAGGGTTTGAAGCGCCTCGACGACCTTGGTCCCTATAAGCACCGGGTCGATGGTTTGTTGTGGGATAGCCGCGTGACCGCCCTTGCCGCGTATTGTAATTTCGAAGATGTCGAAGGCTGCCATCATGGGGCCGGGTTTAACCGCAAATTGGCCCACGGGGATCCCTGGAATGTTGTGCATGCCGTAGACTGCTTCCATGGGAAATTGATCAAAAAGTCCAGCCTCTACCATGGCTCGAGCGCCGCCCTCGTTTTCTTCCGCAGGTTGAAAAATAAAATGTACGGTGCCACTAAAAGTATCAGAAGCTGCTAGGTAGGCTGCTGCACCAAGTAACATGGTTGTGTGACCATCGTGGCCACAGGCATGCATCACACCAGGGTTCTTTGAGCGGTGATCAAAGTCATTAGCCTCAACGATGGGCAAGGCGTCGAGGTCTGCTCGTAGCCCTATTGCTCTGTTTCCACCGCCCCGTTGCAATGTGCCTACAACGCCGGTGCCTGCCACACCTTCGACAACATTGATCCCGAAGGATCTTAGTTTTTCAGCAACGAAGGCAGCGGTCTGCGTTTCTTCAAACGCCAGTTCCGGATGCGCATGAATGTGTCTTCGCCAGCGGGTCAGGGTCTCGGACGCCTGGGTGATATCAGGTATTAAGTTCAATGGTTTGTCTCCTTAACGGATGCCATGGTAGCAGCTCGCTCAGATTCTGTAATCCTTGGCCCAAAGATTCGGCCTTTGTCAAAGGCAGGTGTGCCGTGATGGCAGCATTAAGGGCTATGAGATGCTCGTCCTGTTCGCTGAGCAGTCTGCTCGCTTGGGATAGTTCAAAGAAGTACTCTAGGTTCGTCCCAGAGGGTCCTCGGGCATGGCGGATCCTTTGTGCGAGGGCTTCAATGCTAGGATGCCCCAAGTCCCATGGGTTTCCTCTCGGTGCGATGTAGGTAAGGGCAGAGGTGGTCTGATTATTATCGATTACTATGTTTACAACTTGTTGCTGGTAACCATTTTGTTCTCGCTGATCAAGTGCGTTAAGACTTTGCTCGCGCTCGGTCCGTGTCATCCGATAGGCAATGCCAATGACTTGGTGCTGCTTGCAAGGTCTTAAAGTTGCGACTGCCCCCGGGTGGAGTTGAGTGCCGCGATGGTCGGAAGATGCTTGCCAAAAGCGTCGTTTAAAGCCGGAGAGAACGGCGATCTGAGCCTGGTCATAGTTGAAATTGGGGCGCCAGATAATTGAACCGTAACCAAATAACCATTCTGGATAAGTCATTGATAAAGCTTACCGCTTAGACGCTGATTTGAGCTAGGCTTTCCGGTGAAATGTTGCTGTTGAGGCATCAACTCGATAGCAGGGAACTCAGGTGAAATTTATGAAAAGACTTCGATGTGGCTTACTTGGCGCCGGCATGATGGGGCGCGAGCACCTCAAGAATTTGGCATTGATGGACGATGTTTCAGTGGTAGTCGTCTGCGATAGTAACGCTGAGATGTTAGGCAAAGCTCAGGGCCTAGCGCCGGATGCCCAATTTGTCTCGAGTGTGTCAGCTTTGCTAGCGGTCGGCATAGACGCCCTGATTATCGCAACACCAAATTTTATGCATGCGTCACAGTTGCTCGATATCTTAGCGGTCCAAAATTTACCGGTCTTAATCGAAAAACCTTTGGTCACAAATTTAGAAGATATTAGCCGCCTTAGGGCTGCGATGCGGGCACGAGAGGCCTTTGTTTGGGTGGGGATGGAATATCGATATATGCCAGCCTTGACCGCATTTTCAAATCAAATGGGGGCTGTGGGCGCTGTTAAGATGCTGAGTATCCGAGAACATCGCTATCCGTTTTTACAGAAAGTTGAGAACTGGAATCGTTTTAATCGATATTCAGGCGGTACCTTTGTAGAGAAGTGTTGTCATTTTTTCGATTTGATGCGGCTTTATTTACAAGCTGATCCTATTCGGGTTTACGCCTCGGCGGCCCAAGATGTGAATCATCTCAGTGAGCGCTACAACGGCGAGCAGCCTGATATCTGGGACAATGGTTTTGTGATTGTCGATTTCAATAATGGCACCCGCGGGTGTTTGGATTTATGTATGTTCGCCGAGGGCGTAAAGTTTGAGCAGGAGGTATCGCTCGTGGGCGACAAAGCGCGGCTCGATTGCCGGATTCCAGGACCTTTCCAGTCCGCCAATGATCCTGCCACCTTGGCAGAAATTGTAATATCACCGAGATCTCCCGCTGGGCCAGTAACGCAAATGGTAGAGGTGCCCGATCATGCGCTCCATGCTGGGTCGCATCAAGGTGCGACATTTTTTCAGCACCAAGCCTTTTGGCAGGCGATACGAGCCTCAGAGGCTCCCGGGGTTAGTGTTGACGATGGGCTGATGGCTGTGCTGATTGGATTAGCGGCGCAGGCATCGGCAAACTCTGGCCAAGCGGTTTCTATTGATGCCGAACATTTTCGATTGGTGAGCGGCTAAAATGGGTTAGGCGCGGGCTTGAAAGGTTGTCATGGTCGAGCTACTGCTATCGCGAGTCAGCAGGTCTTTGCCTCGAACAGTCTGAAAACGCGAGCTACTTGACTGGATTGACGAGCTTGTAAGGATCCCAATTGGCGTCGAAACTTTGGGTGTCTTGCCAGATCGGTTGAGGATCAACGCGTGCTTGCCTGATGAACTGATAACTCGTCTCAGCAAACTCATAAACCCTGACGATTTTGTTAGAGAGATCAAGCGTCATAAAACCTGGCCATCTTGAGCCGGTTAGCGTACCTGCATTCACCAGTGTAAGGGTTTTAAAGCACAGCAATGTTCGAAAATGTAAGTGTCCATTAATCAACCACTGGCACTGCTTCTCTGCAATGATGCGATCAAGGTCCAGGTTGCGCTCAGCCGGCATGTGCTCTGTCCCCGGCCAAACTTTGGCCATATCTTGATCAGCGATGCCATGACAGAGCAATATTGTTGTGTTGCCAACCTGGACGCAGCGGGATTTTGGCAGTGCCTGCAAATACGTTTTGGATTCCAAAGATAGATCGTCGAGGGTGTGGGCCATGGGAATATGTCGAACACGGTTGCTTAGTAGCCAACGTTCGTGATTGCCCAGCACGCTTTTGACGTTAAATTGTTGCAAGAGCTCGATACAGCGATTGGGGCAGCCAGGTCCATCGACAATGTCACCAGTGCTTAAAATAGTAGAGATGTCATGATCCCCAAAAAACTCTAAGGCTTGAGCCAAGCGCACATCTTCGCTGTGGATATCACCCAGCAATCCAATGGTAGTGTTTTCTCTCATCAAGGGTCGTCGGCAAATGGTGGTTGTTTAAAATACGAGTTGATGGCCGCTATTGTTCAGTCCAAGGGCCAGTGCCTTAATCTTTGGCAGTATCCTAAGGCTGGACTGGCTAGCTGCCAAAACGATAACGTAGTTTGAGGATTAGTGAATCGACCAGGGGTTGTTCCCAGGCGTCCGACAGCTGCCGGGAGAAACTATTTCTGATGTTACTCGGAAGGTCAGAGCCGCGCGTATAAACGATGAAAAAGTCCGATAGCGGCGCGAGCTCCCAGCGATATCGGGCTTGGAAAGACAGACGGCTGATGGAAAAATTTCGATCCAGCGGTGACGTAACGTTGTCCCTTATCAGATTGCCGCCGCCCACGGGTACTCGCCATCGATCTCGTTCAAACGCTTTGATTCCGACCCATTGCAAACTCATACGAAATTGCTGGGTGGCTGAAAAAAAGTAAGAAAGATTAGCCCTTGGTTTTAAGTTTTCCGCAGAAAAACGCGTCATGTCGCGTCCAGCGTCATGTAGCAGCCACCCTGACCGTTGCTCGTAATTTAGATTGAGTTCGGCAGATATGCGATCGGTGGGCTGGTACTCGAACTCGAGCTCAAAGTCTCGACTGATACCCCCGATGGATTCTTCTCGAAGGGTGATGTTTAGGTCGTAGCTTAAGGGCTGAGCGCCATCGCTACGATAATTCACTTTCGTTTGAAAACGGTCTCGCAGTCGATAGGAGCCGTTACCGTCGCTGTCTCGATCTTCCCAGCGCTGTGGATAAAAGTCCAAACCGAGTCTCAGTTGGGCATTGTTATTAAATTTCCGCTCTTGAGAAGCCGATAGGGCGATGCGGGTCTGCTCACCCGCGAAGTTCCAACGCTGGGTAAGACCAAAACTCGTCTCTTTAGATTTCAATGTATCTAAGTTGGACTGCACCCGCTGATATCGATACCGATAGCCTTTCATATCGTTGCGCTGAATGAATCCAAAATCGTTGATATCTAGGTCTTTGTCAAAAAAATCGAGTTTTAATGCGTGCTGCCTGCCTTGAGCGGGTCGATAGATAATATCGGCAAAGGCACCATGACCTTTGGCTTGTTTGAGGTCGCTATGGAGGCTCTGAAAATCAACAATAAGTTTGCCGTTTTCGCTAAGGTGATGCAGGTCGACCCCGAAGCTCCTAGCGGTTTCTAACGGATGGTCGACCTGAGTGATCATGAACCCCGCTGCATTTCGACCTTGGCCATCGCTATTTTCATACAGCAAGCGCGCGGCTGCAAAATCGCGCCCTGCTTGGGTCGCAGAGACAGGTCCTGCCGCGCTCTGGCCCCTTAACCGCGAATCATCCTCCGAGGCGATGAGCACGCCGTATCGAAATCGGCCAGTTTGGCCGGTAGCTTTAGCCGCAGCTAGAAGTTCGCTAGGCCGGTTGGCTTCCGTTTGATCAAGTTCAATACTGTCATCGGTCAAGGCTTTAGGTGGCGCGCCAATTCTGCGAGTATTGATCAAGGTGGTGGGCGTACCGCCACCGCCTGGCCCCCATCCTGGATTTGCTCTAGGCGAAGTCGTAAAAATTTCTTGACCTTCTAAAAAGAATGGCCTTTTTTCAGGAAAGAAGGTTTCATAACTGGTGAGATTGACCACTACGTTATCGGATTCGACGTTGCCAAAATCGGGAGCGACCGAACCAAGTAGCTGAAATGCCGTCGTCGGCCGCCAAAAAACATCGAAACCCAATTTTTGGCTCTGGCGATTTTCCATTGCATCGAAAGCGGTCGACAGATAGGGATAGAAGGTAAACTGGCGCTTTGGATTGACATCATTCAATCGCGTTTTGGTGAACCGGGACAAAAAGCGGCTTTGAGTACGCGGCAGGGCAGGGTAAGCCCAATCCTCGTCAATATAGGCAACTGCCCGTTGAATATAGATGCCGATATCCCGTTGACCGGTCGTACTCGGCGGCAAGGCCATCATTGACCAAGGAAGCATCATCTCTACGGACCAGCCCGTCTCTGTCCGACGACTTGCGCCGCGCCAGGGCCCGTCCCAATTACTGGCGTATTCCCGTTCCGGCAAAATGGTGCCATCCATTAGGCTACCGCCTAAATTTACAGCAAACCAATAGGCATAGAGACCTTCGCCCGAGGTATCGATTGATAAGGATATTCGGTCTCGGTTAACAAACTGATCCCGGCTGCTTAATCGCTCGACTAGGGTACTAGGCTCTTGAGCCATGTCAGCAGAAAAGTACAGACCCTGGTTGGTATAAAACATTTTAATCACGGTTTTCGATGATGGATCATCAAGGGTGTCTGGAGAGATCACTTTAAAACCTGAGAAACCGCGAATTTTTTCCCAAATGGGCTCGTCAATTGCACCGTCTATGACAATATCGACGGATTGATCCTCAAACTGATCTAAGGTGTCAGGTAACCCGAGGGATTCGCCAAAAGCAGGACTCGCAAGCAAGAACAAAAGCACCAAAACTCTGGAAATTTTAGTCGTTTCTGGCAACCGCATCAGGCACATCGATCCAAGGCAAATATCATCTAATAATCTGCAGGAGGTTTCCGCAGTGGGCCCCCAATGAAAGTGGGGTCGGGCGATGATACAGCAAGTGGCTTGCTGGTGCGACTGCGTAGGTGTGGATCACTCGGGCCTTTCTAGTTTTGGCGCGGCATCAAACGGATGAGCTTCGCCCTCGCAGGTGGTGCCCCTTATTTCGTTTATAAACGTGTTTAGCTGCCAACACCTCTGCGCCTACGATCTTGAGAATTGGGCCTTGGCAAATGGCCTTAACCCTCTCCCATTTGGGCGTCAAATTCTCCTCGTCATGCCCGGACGGAAGTGCTGACGAGTCTGTCAATCATTGTGTCATCTCGTTATCATCCAAAGGGTCTAGTTTGACCCCATACAAGCCCGCGGTGCGGGCTTGGGAAGTTTAGGCGTGATGAGCGCCGATAACGATGCCCCCAAGGCCAAAGAAGTGAACCAGTGCGGTTTGGGCGGTCAGCCTGCAAGCAGCGCGTTGACAAAGGTCGTCACTCCAAGGCAGGCTGGGCAGGGGTCAAGTGATGTGCCCAAGGCGGGCACAATCGTTAAGACCGACAACGATAATAAGGAGAGTGAATAATGGCATTAAGCCCATCAAAAACAGAAGAGTTATTGGTAGAGCAGCGAGGTCGCGTCGCGGTCATAACTTTGAATCGACCTGATCGTTACAATGCCATCAGCAGGGATATGCTTAATGAACTTTCTGAAAAGATGGTAGAGGCCAACAAAGATCCAGATACCCGTTGTATTGTGCTGACGGGCGCAGGAAAAGGCTTTTGTGCTGGACTTGATTTGATAGGTGTCGGTGAAGGCAATATTGGCGGTGGAGATACCAAAGGTGGTAATAGGCCAGCACGTCAGCTCTTTGATCTGCGAGATGCGCCGATCAACGTTATGTGGAATATCGATACGCCCATAGTGTGTGCACTCAATGGGCCCGCAGCAGGATACGGAATGGATGTCGCATTGCTTTGCGATATGCGGATTGCAGCGCCGACCGCAAAAATGGCGGCTGTTACAGCCAAGCGTAATGTCGTCCCCGAAAGTGGGGGTACTTGGTTACTACCGAGGCTAATTGGTTGGGGGAAAGCTGCCGAATTGTATTATCGCGCCAGGACAGTAGATGCCGAAGAGTCACTATCTATGGGTTTGATCAACACCATCGTGCCTGCTGATGAACTGATGGACACAGCGATGCAATGGGCGGAAGAAATTGCAGATAATGCGCCCCTAGCCGTCCAAACCACGAAGCGAATGATGCGAATGGGCCTAGAAGAATCCTACGATACTGCTGTTGATCATTTGATGGTGCACTTAGCAGGGATGTTCCAAAGCGAAGATTTTAAAGAAGGCGTACAAGCCTTTTTAGAAAAGCGCAAGCCTGATTTTACTGGCCGCTAGACAGGACATGCTTGGCAGCGTGGGGTTCCACACTGCCAAGCAAGTGGTTCGATCTTACGATGCGGCGGCTTTGGATTTATCGTAGGGTGGTCCCATCTTGGCCATAAGCTTCGATATCGCTCCCGATTGGGTATAGATAGATTTAGCGTGACTGAAGTTTTTAAACCCGTCTTCACCATGATAAGCACCCATGCCGCTCGGTCCAACGCCGCCAAAGGGCAGGTTTTCTTGCGCTACGTGCATGATGACATCGTTAACGGTGACGCCACCTGAGACGGTTTCATTGAGGACCTTGCGTGTCTCACCGCTGTCCTGTCCAAAATAGTAAAGGCCAAGAGGTCGATCATGGGCGTTCACGTAATCGATCGTTTCATCAACCGTCGAGTAGGTCTTAACGGGTAATACCGGACCAAAGATTTCCTCTTGCATAACCAACATGTCCTCGGTTGGATCTAAGACCAAGGTGGGTGGAATTCGGTGGTGCTCCTGTTGGCTAAAATCCTCTGATGCTGGATTAATCTCGACTACATTGCCGCCTTTCGCTTTGGCGTCGACAATGTAGGTTTGTAAACGGTCATAGTGACGCTCATTGATGACAGAGGTGTAGTCTGGATTGTCTTTGATGTTCGGATACATATCCCCTACTGCAGCTCTGGCAGCCTCAACAAATTCATCCTTACTTTCCTCAGGCACCATGACGTAGTCGGGGGCCAGGCAAATTTGTCCCGCATTCATGGTTTTACCATTCATGATGTTGCGTGCAGCTTGTGTAAGGTTCGCTGAACGACCAACAATGACGGGTGATTTGCCGCCCAGTTCTAAGGTTACTGGTACCAAATTATCGGCTGCTGCTCGCATGACGTGTCGAGCAACATTGGTTGCACCGGTGAACAATAAATGATCGAAAGCGAGTCTGCTGAAGGCTTCGCCGACTTCTGGGCCGCCCGTAAACACCGCAATCTCATTCTCGTCAAAACGAGCCTCAATGAGCGATTTCATGAGTTCCGAGGTCTGAGGCGTATATTCAGAAGGTTTGATCATGGCACGATTTCCGGCAGCTAGAATGCCAGCCAGAGGCGCAAAAGTAAGCTGAACCGGAAAGTTCCAAGGGCTGATACAACCCACAACTCCCAAGGGTTGGAATTCAATTCTTGATCGCCCACCTAAAAGATTGAGCGGAAACATGGTGGAGCGTTTTTCAGGCCGCATCCAACTGCGAACGTGTTTCACCGCGTTCTTGATGGGCCCGATGGCGCCATCGATGTCCGCCATCTTTGACTGATTAACATTGCGGTGGCCAAAATCGATCCGCATCGCATCGATTAAGTCGTCCCCATTGCTCTCCAAAATTGCAATACATCGCTTCAATCGATCAATTCGTAATTCTGCGCTGACCGCACCCCCAGCAATTTGTGCTTGCTTTTGCGCGTCGAGCCTCTGTTGCATGCCCTGAATTGTATCGCCTGTCATAACGTTGTCCTCTAGAGTGAATGGCTGAATGTTAAGTTAGCCTTGGCATCGGTGAGCTGTGCCGCGGAAAGGGCTAGCTCTTAGCATCCTATGCTACCTACATTAGCGGGCCGGTCAAACCGAAAAATTAATGCTAGGGTGTCGAAGCGCGTAGTGGTGCGTATCGTGGGGTGTGCCATGTAGCCACAGTGCTTTAGTTTCTCGGCCCTGAAATACGGCACCACAACGGATGGCTACCTGCTCGCTGGCTTTGTTAGTCACGGACATGGTGATGTCGATTTGTTGTAAACCCAACTGGGTTAATCCGACATTGGCCAAATGTCGAGCGGCTTCGGTGGCATAACCCTTACAGGTTTGGCTCGTGCGAAGCCAGTAACCCAGATTTGCTGAGCCAACCTCGGTGGGTGAGTCTAGGCCACAACCGCCGACAAGTTGTCGCGTCATTTTGTTTTCAATAACAAAAGCAAACTGGGTGCAGTCTTGCCAAGTCCGATGAGCAAAACTAATCCAGTCTTCGGCATCTTGAAGAGCGTAGTCAGGATGGCACCAAGGTAAGTATGGCATCAGTGCCTGGGCAGACTCTCGCACGGCAGTATAAAGTGCTTGGTTATCTCGCTTCTGAAAAACACGAAGGGTCAGACGAGGCGTCTCGAGGAAACTAGGACAATTGAACCGAAAAGCCGTCATGCCTAGTCCTGTCAAACGAATGTAGCGTTACTGAGGGGGAAGAGATCTGGTAAACTCCTGCCACGGTTTCCGAGGGATTAGATGACGTGGGTAAGAATTTATATCAAAAAGTGTGGAACGACCATCTTGTTGGCACGCTGAGTAATGGCCAGTGTCAGATTTTTATGGCACTTCACCTTATTCACGAGGTAACCAGTCCCCAAGCGTTTGGCATGCTAAAAGATAAAGGATTATCGGTCGCTTACCCAGAGCGCACGTTTGCGACGGTTGATCATATTATTCCGACTGATGATCAGAGCCGCCCGTTTCAAGACGAGATGGCTGACCGGATGATCAGTGTCTTGGCCGAGGCCACCGAAGCCCATGGCATCGAATTTTTCAAGCCCAACTCTGGCGCTCAGGGGATTGTGCACGTTGTGGGTCCAGAGCTCGGGCTGACACAACCCGGTATGACCATTTGCTGCGGAGATAGCCACACGTCGACCCACGGAGCATTTGGCTGTATTGCTTTCGGGATTGGTACCAGTCAAGTCAGAGACGTTTTGGCGAGTCAAACTTTGGCAATGGACCCGCTTAAAGTACGGCGCATTGAAGTCACCGGTAGCCTCGGGCCAGGAGTTACCGCCAAAGATGTCACACTGCACATCATCCGCACCTTGGGGGTTAATGGTGGGGTAGGTTACGCCTATGAATACGCCGGATCAGTGATCGAAGCAATGTCCATGGAAGAGCGCATGACCGTCTGCAATATGAGCATCGAAGGCGGTGCTCGGTGCGGTTACATCAATCCTGACGCAACAACCTTTGACTACTTGAAAGATCGTGAACGGTGCCCCTCGGGAGATGCCTTTGATGCAGCTGTGCAGCGCTGGGCGAGCTACGCCAGCGATCAGGATGCAGAATATGATGATGTGATCACTATCGACGGAAGTGCAATTGAGCCCACCGTGACCTGGGGGGTGACTCCAGGGCAAGCGATTAGCGTGCTCGATCATGTGCCTGATCCGAAGGCTGTCGCTGGCTTAGATCAAGAGCTCATGACCGACGCATTGCGCTATATGCAATTGGAGGCGGGTGCTCCGATCGCCGGTACAAAAATAGATGTAGCGTTTATTGGGAGCTGCACGAATGGTAGGGTGAGCGATTTCCAAGCGGTAGCCCACGCCATTAAAGGACATCGAGTAGCTGCAGGCGTTAGAGCGATCGCGGTGCCCGGATCTGAAAAGGTTGATGCTGAAGCTCGGGCGTTAGGCATCGACAGGGTGCTAACAGAGGCGGGTTTCGAGTGGCGGTTGCCGGGCTGCTCTATGTGTTTGGCAATGAACCCGGATAAGTTGGTGGGTGACGAGGTATGTGCCTCAAGTTCAAACCGCAACTTTATCGGGAGACAAGGCTCATCCACAGGCAGGACCATTCTGATGAGTCCTATCATGGTTGCGGCCGCTGCGGTTGAGGGGTGTGTCGCTGATGCTCGCGTTGTTTTCGGATTGGAGAATCGCTAATGAGTCCAGTATCCCAAAGATCAGGCCGAGGGGTCTATGTTGCCGGTAATGATATTGATACCGACAGAATTATTCCTGCACGTTTCCTCAAATGTGTCACCTTCGATGAACTCGGCCCGGCGCTGTTTTTTGACGAACGGTTTGACAGCGAAGGTAATAGCAAGGGCCATATCCTTGATGCGCCGCAGCACGCCGGTGCGTCAATATTGATTTCGGACGTAAATTTTGGCTGTGGGTCTAGTCGGGAGCATGCGCCCCAAGCCTTACAGAAATTTGGAATTCATGTCGTGATCGCTGAAACCTTCGCCGAGATCTTTCAAGGTAATTGCACAACCCTAGGAATTCCTTGCCTGAAAATGGTGGGTGAAGCTCGGCAATCTTTAGCGCGGTTGGTCGGTCAATTTCCCGAAGCTGAACTTTTGATTGATCTGTCAGCAAAATCGCTAACTTTTGCCAATGAATCCTTCGAGTTTGACATGCAGGAAAGTAGCCGAGAGGCCTTCTTGTTGGGCCGCTTTGATCCGCTGGATGAACTTCTTGTCGCCAAAGATAGAATCTCGGGCGTGGCCAATCGGTTGGGTGGCGGAAGTCACCAGTAATGACAAGTCCGAGAACTATCGAGATTTATGACACGACGCTGAGAGATGGCAATCAGGGTGAAGGTGTCAACTTGTCTTTAAACGATAAGTTGCAGATTGCTGATCTGCTTGATCAGCTTGGGGTGAGCTATTTAGAAGGTGGTTGGCCCGGCTCGAATCCGAAAGACAATGATTTTTTCTTAGCTTGTCAGGATCGGGCATTTGAACAAGTAAGAATAGCGGCCTTTGGATCGACCCATCGAGCGGATTGCTTACCTGAGGACGATCACTTCCTAGGGATGTTGCTCGCAGCCAAAGCAGATCTCACCTGCATATTTGGAAAGTCCTGGGATTTGCACGTTGATCAGGCACTCAGAGTTTCCGCAGATCGTAATCTAGAGATGATCGAAGGCTCTGTTCGTTACTTAAAGGCAACGACTGGTAAGCCAGTTTTTTATGATGCAGAACACTTTTTTGATGGATTTAAGAGTGATCCAGGGTATGCCTTAGCGACATTACAAATGGCGCATGAGGGCGGCGCTGATCGGATTATTCTGTGTGATACCAATGGGGGCGGATTGCCCCATGAGATCGAAGCCGCCGTTGTTGCCGCAAAAGCTCAGATGCCAGCGCTTCAACTAGGGATTCATGTTCATAACGACGGAGGATTAGCCGTAGCCAATACCCTTCGAGCGATTGAAGCAGGTGTCGTTCAGGTACAAGGTACGATTAACGGCATTGGCGAGCGCTGTGGCAATGTCGATTTGACACAAGTAATTGCGAATTTAGAACTCAAATATAACTACCGATGTCTACCCGATGGCAGGCTGGCGGGTCTGACGCAAGTGTCCAAAGCCGTTTGGGAAGCGTTGGCCCAGGATGGTCCGTTGGGCCAGCCCTATGTCGGGAGTTCGGCCTTTGCGCATAAAGGCGGTGTCCATGTTTCGGCAGTACAGAGAAATCCTGAAACCTACGAACATATCGCCCCAGAGCGAGTGGGCAACAGCCGAAAAATCCTGATTAGTGAGCTTTCCGGGGGCTCCAATGTGCGCGCGAAGCTAGCCAATCGCTACCCTGAACTTGAAGGCAAAGCATCAGCCCAAGGCATTTTAGAAGATATTCAAACCAAGGAACATCAAGGATATTCATTTGAGAACGCCGATGGTAGTTTCGATTTATTGGTACGCAGGCATTTGGGGCATTTTAAGCCATGTTTTGAACCGGTGTACTATCGAATCTATTCTCCTGTTAACGAAACTGCATCGGATCAAAATGACGTGACGATCGCGGGAGCGATTGAAGCCTCGGTCAAAGTAAAGGTCGCAGGAACAGAGGTACTTTGTGCGGCTGAAGGTAACGGCCCCGTGGATGCGCTCAATCAAGCGCTCCGATTGACGTTAAAGGATGCTTACCCAGAGATTAAAGAACTGCATTTAACCGACTATGCAGTTAGGGTGATCAACTCAACGGAGGAAACGGCTGCGAAAGTTCGCGTTTATCTGGAACATCGATTTGAAAGCGGAACTTTTGGCACTGTTGGGGTGAATGTTGATGTGATTAAGGCAAGCTGGAATGCGTTGATTGAGGCCTATCACTATGCCCTGATGCAGCATCGAGATTTTCGTGCCGAGCAAGACTCAGAGTAGTCCTCGCTGCTTTACACCCAAGGTAGCCAAATGATTTGGGAGAATCGATGGCACCCGCTCCTTGAGCGCTGGGTAACGATTACCAGTCATCGAGGCGCAAGGCCTTGGCAAGGCGCGTATGCCTCAGAAACCAGTGCGGGTTTGAGTCACGACCCGAGTTGTTATTTATGTCCAAGGGGGCTAAGGGTATCAGGCGCTAAGAATCCTGACTACGCAGAAGTGTTTGTTTTTGATAATGATCACCCTGCATTTGATCACAATGCTCCAGAACCTTTGCCAGTCGGCGGCGTTTATCAAAGTGCAAAGGCGAATGGCATTTGTCGCGTGATGTGTTACACCCCAGACCATGCCGGCCGACTCAGCGAGCTGAGCTCGGCAGGTATGCAAGCTGTGATTAACGTGTGGCGAGATCAGACTGAGGAGTTAATGCAGCGGGATGACATAGAGCAAGTGTTTATCTTTGAGAATAATGGTGAGATCGTGGGCGTATCCAACCCACATCCACACTGCCAGATTTATGCGGTGCCTTTTGTTTTTCCGTCGACTAAGCAGATAGCGAGTGCGGTTTCGCGCTATCGAACTCGTCAGCACGCAGACTTGTTTGCTGCAATCGTGGCGGAAGAAGAACAAGACGGGAGACGGTTGCTGACCCAAAATGCAGATTGGGTTGCCTTCGTCCCTTATTTCGCGCAATTACCCTATGAAACATGGATCGTTCCGAGGCAGCCCATTGCAACCTTGAGTGGCGCCAGTGCAGCTTCTTTGGCCCACTTGGGTCAAGTCCTATCCCAAGTGTTAAAAATGCAAGACCGGCTCTGGGCATCGCCCCAAAGCTATATATTGTCATTGCATCAAGCGCCTAAACCCTACATAGGTAATCACGATTTCCGCTTTTTTTTGCAGATTCAGCCAATGCTCCGCGGGCCAGGCTTGCAAAAATATTTAGCGGGTATCGAAACGGCTGCCGGTCATTTTCTAAACGATGGCTCGCCAGAAGAAAAAGCTGCTGAACTGAAGGCTACGGGTAGGGCTTGAGCGCAAGCGGCTTATGGTAGATGCTAGGGCCGGTTGATGAAACGACTGCCTGATAACAACCAAGGAGATCGCAATGAAAGTAGACACGCATTTGACCCAAAATTGGCGAAAGATCCCAGACGCGGTGACGGCGGCTGAGCGGGATGGCTATGACGGCGTCGGCACAGCCGAAATGAATCATGATCCGTTTTTCCCACTGCTTTTGGCTGCAGAACATAGCGAAGCCATTGAGATTCGCACTGGCATTGCCGTGGCTTTTGCGCGGTCCCCGATGATTTTGGCGAACCAAGCCCACGATTTAAATGCCTACTCGAAGGGCAGATTTACGCTAGGACTGGGTTCGCAGATTCGCCCTCATATCACCAAACGGTTTTCTATGCCTTGGGGCGCACCTGCCGCTCAGATGAGAGAGTTGATTCAAGCCATGCGAGCGATCTGGGCCAATTGGTATGACGGTGAGCCACTCAGATTTGAGGGTAAATACTACAACCATACACTGATGACTCCAGCCTTTACCCCCGAAGACACAACCTTCGGCCCTCCGAAGGTTGTGCTTGCAGCGGTTGGTCCGATTATGACTGAAGTAGCCGGGGAGGTTGCCGATGGTCTGATTATTCACCCGTTTAGTAACGAGAAGTATATCCGTGAGGTCACCTTACCGGCTATTGACCGCGGCCTAGCCAAGTCTGGCCGGAGTCGTGCTGATTTTGAAATCAGCTATACGCCTTTTTTAATTTCTGGAGAAGACGAAGAAACCTTCGCACGAGAAAAGCAGGCAGCGAAAAATCGGATTTCTTTTTACGGTTCAACCCCTGCTTATAAGCAAGTCCTTGGGGTCCATGGTTGGGGAGATTTGCAAGTTGAATTGAATGGTCTTTCTAAGCAAGGTTTGTGGGCAGATATGGCTGAACTGATCACCGATGAGATGTTAAATACCATGGGAGTCATGGCTGAACCGAGTGAAATCGTCGCTGAAATGAAGACGCGTTACGGTGATTTTACAGACCGCACCAGTGGAAGCTTTGGCTTTGTTAAAGATGATGCTCGGCGGGAAATGGTTGCAGCGCTGCGTGCAGGATAGCCATGTCTCGGGAACCAACCCTTCCGACAAGTCTGACGCCGGTCTCCCAATCGCACCTAAGGTTGCTTGATCAGAGGTTGTTACCCACCTCTGAGGTCTATTTGGATTGCAAAAAGGTGGCTGATGTTATTGTCGCCATCCAGCAGCTGTCGGTGCGCGGTGCGCCTGCGATTGGTCTGGCAGCAGCTTTTGGATTGTTGCTAGAAATGGACGACTACCCAGATGATGCGGGGATCATACGGGAGCGTTTAACGGCCGAAGGCCAAGCCTTGATCTCGGCTCGACCTACCGCGGTGAACTTGTCTTGGGCAGTCAATGCCATGTTGAGCTTCGCCGCTAGTCATGCGGCTAACCTAGGTGCCCCCGGATGGCGAGACCGGTTGTTTGGCGCGGCCTTGGAGTTGCTTGAAGCGGATCGGTCTGCCTGTTGGCGCATTGGTGAGATCGGGGCAGATTTGGTGCGGACACATCCAAGGGTGCTCACGCATTGCAATGCTGGATCCCTCGCCGTCTCAGCTTATGGAACGGCGCTGGCGCCAATCTATCGTGCCCACAGTCTTGGTGCTCCAGTGTCCGTTTGGGTTGATGAGACTCGCCCTTTGCTCCAAGGTTCGCGATTAACAGCGTTTGAGCTTATGGCGCATCAGGTACCCTGCCAGCTGATCACAGATAATATGGCGGCCCACGTGATGGCCAGTGGTGCTGTGGACATGGTCTTGGTGGGAGCTGATCGGGTCGCGGCCAATGGAGATACTGCCAATAAGATCGGCACCTTGGGTGTCGCGGTTCTGGCCAAACACTATGGTTTGCCCTTTTATGTTGCTTGTCCCTGGTCAACCATCGACCTCGAGACAACCTCTGGCGCCGACATCGTGATTGAAACACGGGATGCTGAGGAAGTTCGGACCATTCAAGGTGTCGCCTCTGCGCCAGACTCGGTGCCAGTTTACAACCCCGCTTTTGATGTAACCGATGCTGCCCTGATTAGCGGCTTTATCACCGAAAGAGGTCTGATTAAGGCGCCTTTTTTTGAAACTCTGAGAGAGGCGTCGCAGCTTGACTGAAACTGAAGGGGTGATCAAGTTTGACTATGCTTTTAGCGAAACGGCCATAATACCTGCGGTCGACCCTGAGTTATTGCTGTGGCGGCAGGTGTTGCATCATTATGAGTTAGTCGGGGAATGTCCCGAAAGGTACGAAGGCTTTGGTTTTGGGAATATCAGTGGCCGCTGTGATCAGGGGTTTTTGATTACCGCATCACAGACAGGGGGATTGCCATCGTTGGAGTCGACGCAGTTTGTCTTGGTGTCCGATTGGTCGCTTAAGCGCAACTGGTTGAAAGCAATGGGCGCTCTGAGGCCGTCGTCCGAATCTCTAACCCACGCGGCGATTTATGAGGCCAATACTGAGATTGGCGCCGTTTTTCATGTTCACAGCCCAGCTTTGTGGCAGGCTCGTAAGGTTCTTGGTTTGCCTGAGACCTCGGACAGGGTGCCCTACGGGACTGTGGACATGGCAAATACCTTAAAGCAAATGACTGAATCGATCGGTAACGAGGGTTTGATCGCGATGGCAGGCCATGAAGATGGGATCGTCGCTTGGTCGAGAACGCCTCTGGGGGCAGGGACAAGGCTTCTAGAAGTCTTGTTAGCGCTAGATGGCTGACATCATGGAAGTATAGTGGAAATTACCAATAATTCTTTTCTTTTAATAAAAATGATACAACAATCGAAAGAGGGTTTTGGAGGAGGTTCTGGTTTTGAACAAACCGTTATTGCTTGGACTGGGTGCAGCGTTTTTAGTCGTTGTTGTTGGCGGTGTTTGGATGTTTCAAGAATCACCGCCGGCGCCTGTGACCCCTCAAACGGTAGCGGTACCCATCCCAGCGCCGACGCCAGAGCCGGAACCTGAGCCGGAACCCGAGCCTGAACCCGAGCCTGAACCTGAACCCGAGCCGGAACCAGAACCAGAGCCAGAAGAACCTGCTTTCGTATTACCCCTTCTTAACGGCAGCGACGCGCTCGTTCGAGACGGGCTTGTGAGCCTTAGTCGTCATGAAGGGATGAATCAGTGGGTTGCTGTCAATGATTTGATCCGTAAATTTGTCGGTTTTGTCAACGGCGTTGCCGAAGGGAGAGTCGTTCGTGAGCCAGTCAGCATGCTGGCACCGAGAGGCAAGTTTAAGGCACGGCAAATCTCAGAGGACGATTATTTGCTCGAGCCGAGCAGTTATGCCCGCTATGGGTTATTTGTCGACATCGTAGAATCAGTCGATGCCCAGGGGCTTGCTGAATTTTACGTGTTGATCTCACCGCTGCTAAACCAAGCATACTCTGAGCTCGGCTTGCCTGGCGGTTCGATGGATGAAACGGTCTATGATGCCATCGGCAGGCTGCTTGAAGTCCCAGTGGTTAAAGGCGATATCCGACTCAAACGGCCTGTTGTCATGTACGAGTTCGCTGATCCAAGTTTAGAAGGCCTCAGTGCGGCGCAAAAGCAATTGCTGAGAATGGGGCCTGATCATACTGAGCGGTTACAGGATAAATTGTCTGAGTTTGCTAGAGCGCTTCGGATGGCGTTAGAAGCGCAGTAGCGCTTGAGATGTTGCCTCTCGAAGGTACTAGGGTTGTTGACCTGACGGTTGCGCGAGCCGGTCCAGTCGCCGTTAGAATGCTGGCTGACTGGGGTGCAGATGTTATTCGAGTAGAACCGCCTGGAAAGCTTGGCGCGCAAGATGTAACCGGTCAAAGATTGGGTTCTGATGCGCAGAACCTTCATCGAAATAAGCGCGGTGTCACCCTAGACCTTAAGACCTCGGCGGGCTACGCAATCTTTTTAAAGCTGATCGCAACCGCAGACATATTGGTCGAGAATTTTCGAGCCGAAGTGAAACATCGGCTTGCGATCGATTATCCAACGCTCCAGCGGCACCGACCAGAATTGATTTATGCCAGTATCAGCGGTTTCGGCCAGACGGGTCCCTACAAGGATCGTCCAGGGGTTGATCAGATTGTGCAGGGAACCAGTGGCTTAATGAGTTTAACTGGCGCGCGAGATGGACCTCCCATGAGAACGGGAATTGCAATCAGTGATACCTCAGCCGGAATGTTTTTAGGGCAAGGTATTTTGTTAGCACTTTTAGAACGCGCTAAAACGGGTAAGGGGCAATGGGTCCACACCAGCTTGTTAGAAGCCATGCTCAGTAAGCTGGATTTTCAAGCCGCTCGATACACCATGTCGGGAGAAGAACCGACCCGGGAAGGTAACGACCACCCCACTTTCTCTCCGATGGGTGTGTTTAAAACATCCGATGGTTTGGTCAATGTGGCTGCCAGCACCGGCCGAATGTTTAAGGCATTTTGTGAAGCGCTGGCTATTACAGAATTACTTGACGACCCCAGGTTTCGCTCCAGTGCAGGACGCCGGCGCTACCGAGCAGAATTAAATCAAACGATTAACCTCAAGACTCAAACTTTTAAGAGCCAGGCACTGGTAGCGTTGTTGAATGAGGTGGGTTGTCCTTGTGGTCCAATTTACTCGATACCAGAGGCTTTTGAAGATCCCCAAGCGCAACATATTGGCATGGTACGGTCTGTCTCTCATCCTAGCCTTGGTGATATAGGGCTGATAAGGAGTCCAATTAATTTGTCTCGTCACGACGAGGCTAGAAAGGTCGTTAAGCCCGCGCCGGATTTGGGGCAGCACAATGATGAGGTTTATGGCGGATTGGGGCTCACTCCAGACGAGCTGAGGGTATTAAAGGATAACGGTGTTATTTAGATCGACGCGTTGAAGCGCCGAATGAGCATGCCGAGGAGATCAGATGAATCTACGAACCGATAAGATGCAGGCCGAGATAGGCGACGGCATTGGCTGGGTAACCTTTAATCAACCTGAGAAACGAAATGCGATTTCCCTAGAGATGTGGCAAGCCTTGGGCGAGATCTTAGAGGCTTTCGATCAAGCAAGCGAGGTGCGTGTTGTGGTTCTGCGTGGTGCAGGCGGCAAAGCTTTCGTATCGGGTGCCGATATCTCTGAGTTTGATACCAAGCGCGCAGATGCTGCTCAGCGAGAAAGTTATGGAGCGGTTGCCGGTCACGCCAACCGATGGCTTGCAGGTATCCGCAAACCGATGATTGCAATGATACAGGGCTATTGTATTGGCGGCGGTTTAGCGACAGCGCTAAACGCTGATGTGAGATTTGCGACGCCCGAATCCACTTTTGGCATTCCTGCTGCTCGGTTGGGACTTGGCTACGAAAAGGCAGGCATTAAGGCTCTGGTTGATCTCGTGGGTCCAGCGAATGCTCGAGATATTATGATCTCTGCCCGATTCTTTGAAGCGGCTGAAGCCTATCAGATGGGCTTGATCAATTTTGTCGTTCCCTCAGAACGGCTGCAGGCTGAGGTAACAGCCTACGCGATGCGGGTTGCAGCAAATGCGCCGTTGACGGTTCATGCCGCTAGAGAGACGATTCGTGCAGTTCTGCGCCCAGATAAAGACCAAGATCCAAAAGCGATTCAAGAATTGATTGATGCTTGTTTTAATAGTCAGGATTACAAAGAAGGTCGCCGAGCTTTTAAAGAAAAACGCACGCCGAATTTTAAAGGCGTTTAACCTTTACCGTTCGGTAAGAGCCGTCGCTGTAGCTCGCTTCAAGGGTTTTAGTAGGTAATCCATCACCGTTTTTTGGCCAGTGGTAATATCGACGGTAGCCATCATCCCCGGGATAATCGGCAGAGGATTGGATTCGGGACCTAAGTGATTCTTGGTGGTTCTGACACTAATTTGGAAAAAATATTCGCCAGTTTCATCGATCAAGGTATCAGCGCTGATCTGTTCCAGAGTAGCCTCAAGGCCGCCATAAATCGCAAAATCATAGGCTGAAATTTTAACGGTTGCCGCTTGGCCTGGGCGGATAAAGGCGATGTCCACAGGTCTTACTTTTGCGCTGATCAGGAGACTATCGTTTAAAGGCACAATTTCGAGCAAGTCCATACCCGGCTGAATCACCGCGTTGGGTGAGGTAATCATCAATTGGTTAACGATGCCGTCAACAGGAGAACGGACTTCAGTACGGGCCACGCGGTCGACCAAAGCAACACTTGAGAAGGTGAGTCGGTCCAAGGCAGCGCGTGCTTCGGTAAGGTCTAGTTGGGCGGTCGATAGGAATTGTTGCCGACGCTCTGCTAACTTCTCCTCCGCCTCAACAATCACAGAGGTTTGATTCGGTAACTTAAGCTTTATACCGGCCAGCCGCCCCTCAGCCTCATTGACCGCTGCTTTGAGCCGGATTAGTTCGACCTTGGATACGGCGCCAGTATCTACAAGAGGCGCAGTCATGGCCAACTCTTGACGAGCATAGTCAGCCGCTTGTTCTAGTTTTTGGGTTTCTCGTTTGAGCTCTTCTAAGGTTTGGCGGTGCTGGTTTAGCTGTTGGGATAAAATGCCCAGACTGCTAGAGAGTTCCTCCTGTCGGGATTGGTACAATGCAGCTTCGTCTTCAAATGATTGTCGCTCGATGTCAGTGAGGTCGAGAGGCGCTTTCATAGTGGTTCCAGCGATTTCTGATTCGAGTCTGAGAATTCTAAACTTCAGTGCCGTTGCCGCCGCCTTGCTCTCATTAAGGGTAGATGCGAATCGCGTGTCATCGATTTGCAACAATACCTGCCCCTGGGCGACGCGTTCGCCCTCAGCAACCAGTATTCTCCTTAAAATGCCGCCCTCAAGATTCTGCACAATTTGGGTTTGGCTTGAGGGGATGACCCGGCCCTCGGCGCGAGCGATTTCCTCCAGGCTGGCAAAATTGGCCCAAACGATCCCAATGAGTGTAAAGGTAGCCGTGGCCCAAAGAGACAAATGACTGAGTCCGAGTACTGGATTTAATGAACTTTTCTGGGTGTATGGGGCGGTGTTCATGATTGCATTCCACTGGCGCTCGTGAGCTGCTGCAGAACGGCCTGGGTTGCACCATCAATCACGATTTTTCCATTACGGAGGACAATTACGCGATCGACCAGGCTGAGTAAATCCATTCGGTGGGTGACCAGTATTAACGTTCGGTCCTGGCAATGGCTGTTTAAGGATTTGATCAGCCGTTGTTCAGATTGTCTATCCATAGCGTTACTGGGTTCATCGAGAAGAACCATGTTCCCCTGATTAATGAGTGCTCTAGCGATGGCGATTCCTTGTCTTTGTCCGCCGGATAGATAAGCGCCACGCTCACCAATTTGAAAATCGAAGCCTTGGGGGTGTTGATCGAAAAAGGTTTTGATGCCTGCGATATCCGCAGCGGCGAGGATTGCTTCATCGCTAGCCGAACGCAGTCCAAGGCGAAGATTGTCTCGAACGCTTCCGGCGAGGAGTGTCGGCTCCTGAGGGAGATAACTGATGTGTCGTCTGAGATCAACTGGGTCGATTTGCAGCATATCTGTTTGATCAATATAGATATTCCCGCTACTCGGTAAATAAAGTTTTGTGAGCAATCTATGAATCGTGCTTTTACCAGAGCCTGTTGGCCCGATAATCGCGACCTTCTCACCAGCAGCTATAGAGAAACTGATGCCATCTAAGGCAGGGGTGGTTTGTTCGGGGTAGCTAAATGCGACCTGCTTGAAGGTCACAGCAGCTTTAATGTCGGCTCGATGTAAAAATTGGTTTTTATAGTCTCGCTCACCAGGGATTGCCATCAAACGATCAATGGTGCCGTAAGCTGCCAGGGCATGTTGGTAACGGGTAAGAATATTGGCCACCTGATTCATGGGTGCTAGAGCGCGCCCGGTCAAAATCGTGCAGGCGATTAAGCCGCCTATGGTCAAATCACCTTGCTGAATCGCATAAACGCCAGCAATAACCAGACACACTGTGGCAGCTTGGCCAATGAATTGAATCAAGTTTAAAGTCGTGAGTGAGCCGAGTCTTGATCGTAGCCCAAGATCAGCGAGCGTGGACTGCGTTGATTCCCATCTTGCCTGCATTTCTGCTTCAGCTTGGCTGGCTTTAATCGCTTCTAAAGCGTGCAGTGTCTCAACCAGTAAAGCGGTTTTTCTTGCAGATTCTGCAAAAATATCTTGAACAAGCGGGCGCAGTTGGCGTTGAGCTAGATAACTGATGATCACGACCACGGGCAAGACTATCGCTGGAATGAATCCAATTGGACCGGCGATCATAAAGATTAGGCCGATAAACAGTAGGACAAAGGGCAGATCGATCAACGTAAGCAAAGTCGTAGAGGTAAAGAACTCTCTAAACTGGTCAAATTCCTGTAATTGGTTCGCAAAACTGCCTACGCGCTTGGGATGCGCTTGCATTTTCATATTTAGCACGTGTTCAAAAGTAGATGACGAGAGGGCGATGTCGGCCCGTTTCCCAGCCACGTCCAGAAAGTAGCCGCGGATGGATTTCATCAGAAAATCGAAGACAAAGACCACGGCGATACCCGAAGCTAGGACCCAGAGCGTGCTAGTAGCCTGATTGGGTACAACCCTATCGTAGACATTCATAATAAACAAAGGCGTAGCCAGTGCGAATACATTGGTCAACAGGGACGACAGCAAAACCTCAGCATAAAGCCGTCTTGCGCCTTTGATGATTGACCAAAACCAGTGGCTATTGGCTTTGGTTTCTGCAGAACGGTCACGCTCGATGTGTTCAATCCGAAGAATCTTCTGTGGCGCCTCGTCAATCATTGCTGCTTTGCTGATTGATGTCGCCTCTTGAGTGCTTGATGTGACAACCATGAGCTGGTGATCGGTGGCTTCGGCAATGACGAAGGCGCGGCCATTCGCCGAAATCAAGAGGGCCGGGCCTTGAAGTGCATTGATTGAGGGAGGCGTTGCAACCTCTATGGCAAGCCTTATTCCCGCTCTTGCTGCGGCCCGAAAGACGAGGTCGAGCGGTGACAGATTCTCAGAAGGTAGGCCCGCAAATAGCGCATTTTCTGATATCGCACGGCCGGCAAGTCGGCATAATTCGCTGACTGCATGGGTAAGTACCAGCGTGTGCGATGACTCAAGCTGTTCTTTCGTTTCTGACATGTCAGCAGTATAGCACTTGGTAATAACGACTCTGCTACACTACTTTGCCTACCTCTACAGGCCTTATGGTTTTTTGAATAAGTTGATAAACAATCCTCGCGCTAGCATTTTATGCTGCAGTTATTGACGTTGCTGAGACTGCATAAGATTCCGGTTTCCATAGGCGAATGGCTGGATTTTATGGGCGCTCTCAAAGCGAATCTGGTTGTGACTAACCCGGAGGGGCTGTATGGGCTTGCACAATTGTGTCTTGTTAAGCACGAGCGGCATTTCAGTCAGTTTGATCGTGCCTTTGAAGCTTGGTTGGCCCTAGACCCTCGAAGTGAGGGTGTTTTTCTAGACGAGGCGCTGCAAGCTGCTTTGTTAGAAGTCTTAGGCTCTCACCGAGCCACCTTTGAGGCGAGGCAAGTCCTCGAGGCGGATCTTAGAAGGTATGTGGAATTGGTCGCAGCTGAAAAAATAGGCTTTGAAAACATGGGGCTCGATGGATCGCTGCTGCCGAAAGATCTAGGTATTCGGCAGCATCCCTGGCGCGAACATAAGTTTGAGCCAGATGCTGAGGGAGAATTCGATGTCGCAGCCGATGATCCCATGCAGGGATCCAATGGGTTACCAGAGCCAGTGGCCGGGGATAACCAGAGCAACTTGGTTCAAGGAAACTCGCCTGGTTTGCGATCCGAAGAACCGTATCCAAGCGACGAGCTCGATGAAGATCATGGAGGGGAATCGGACGAACCTGGGCAAAAGGGTCAAGGCGGTGAGGCCGGTGTCGGCGCTTCAGACCAGTTGGGGCAGGGCTTTGCCGAAACTTTGCCAAGGGTAACCGGTGTTCGTAGTCAAGTTACCGCCCAACGATTCAGCACTGCAGCCAAGGTGGCGTTAATGGATCAATTCGATGGCCTAGAGGATGATGCGCGTTTGGGCGTTAGGTCGATGCGGATGGCGATCAGACGGTTGCGTCAATGGGTGAGAGCCGCGCAAACGGAAGAGTTGGATCTAAGCAGTACGCTAAAAGCCACGGCAACGAACGGCGGTTGGTTGGACATTCGAATGCAGCCATCTAGGGTAAATGGTCTGAAGCTGGTTTTGTTGCTTGATAGCGGTGGGTCCATGGAGGCCCATGCCGAGCTTTGCCATCAATTATTTACTGCAGTGAAGAGCGAGCTCCGCTCATTGACGGCGCTGACCTTTCATAACTGTATATACGCTGAGCTCGCGCCGATGGCCTCCGCAGGGGCACCATCACCCTTAAGAATAGCGACCATGGATTTTCTCGCCAAGCTGGACCGAGATACTCGTATCGTGGTTGTCGGCGATGGGCAGATGGGGCTGCAAGAATTACTAGAAGTAGGGGGTAGTCTCACGCATTTTAATGCAATCACGGGGTTAGAGTGGTTGCAGCGAGTAGAGCAGCGTTGCAGACATGTGGCTTGGTTGAACCCGCTTCCAACCGAGACCTGGGCTGGGTCTAGCAGCATTACGCTCATCAAAGAAACTTTTGCAGATCGCATGTATTCATTGACTCA
Source organism: Pseudomonadales bacterium (assembly GCA_016779565.1). Classification (GTDB taxonomy): domain Bacteria; phylum Pseudomonadota; class Gammaproteobacteria; order Pseudomonadales; family Azotimanducaceae; genus UBA9926. The sequence goes on along the minus strand of JADHNJ010000012.1, from coordinate 20,994 downwards.
TGCGGGTCTGGCGGATGCCTCCCAAGCACTCATGCGTTAACAACTCTAACGGGCGAACCTTGACAAAAGCGTTCGATATTTTCCGCCATTTGCTGAATCAACCGTTGCCTAGCTTCAATCGCACCCCAAGCGTTGTGTGGCGTGATTAATAGGTTCGGTCTTGGTTCTGTAAAAAGCGGGTCGTCGTATCGCGGCGGTTCCTCGGTTAGGACGTCAATGGCTGCGCCTGCGATTTGTCCTGAATCAAGTGCCGACAACAGCGCCGTTGAGTCAACAAGACCGCCCCTGGCAGTATTGATGAAAAAAGCACCAGGTTTCATAAGAGACAAGGTTTCAGAATTGATCAGATGGTGGTTATTCGCGGTGAGCGGGCAATGCAGTGACACGACGTCGGATAGCTTTAGTAATTTTTCAAGTGGGTGTCGATCTACCGCGGCGGCCGTTTTTTGATCCCCCGTCGACCCTTGAGAGTGCGCCGCTATCACGTTCATACCAAATGCCTGCGCCAGCGCGCCAACCGCTTGACCGAGGGTCCCCCAACCAATAATTCCCATAGTTTTGCCGGAGAGTTCGGTAATAGGATGGTCGAGCCGACAAAATACCGGGCTCTGCTGCCATCGACCTTGTTGTGTATCTAAAAGATAGTTCGGCTGCTGAGTCACGAGGTTGAGCAGTAGGGCAAAAGTATGCTGCGAGACCGACGGTGTTGCATAGCCCACTGCATTTGAAACGACGATGTTAAAGTCGGTGGCCGCCGTGAGATCAACATTGTTTGTACCGGTTGCCATTAGACTGATGAGCTTGATTTTCTGATGATTTTGTAACACACCGCGAGGCAGCTGAACTTTGTTGGTCAGTACGATGTCAGCATCGAGCAGATGGTCAGTAAGTTGATCTCGGTTGGTCGCCATGAAAATGCGCCAGTCATCGAGTAACCTGGTGACCGGCGTAAGATCTGGGTCGGGCCCAAGGCTCATAGCATCTAGGATGACGCCTTTCATCAGCGTCTGCGATTAATAGCCCAGCACCAATCTTGTAGGCGGTTCACAAATCGGGGAAAGCTGCAGACAGGGCCTCATTCCAAGATGCGACGTCTGACTCGACCGATGCCAGCAGGCTTTCGGTATCCCCTTCAACGTCTATGGTCTCTATGTGATCCCCCTGCCGTATATCGTTGACAACCGCTTGATCGCTGTCGCTACTGACGACGCCAAAAACCGTGTGGTTGCCGTCAAGATGCGGTGTGGGCACATGGGTAATGAAAAACTGGCTACCATTAGTCCCGGGGCCCGCATTGGCCATCGACAAAATACCAGGACGATCATGCTTCAGTTCACTACGAAACTCATCTTCAAATCGATAACCCGGATTGCCAGTCCCCGTGCCGTGAGGGCATCCTCCTTGAATCATGAAATCTGCAATGACGCGGTGAAAAGAAAGTCCATTGTAATAGCCTTTTAACGCTAAATTGATGAAATTCGCGCAGGTTTTGGGCGTTTCTTCAGGGTATAGGTTCAGGTTGATGTCACCTTTGTTGGTGTGGATGACGACAGATAAAGTCACAGTAAATCCTCTGGAAAGTTAAAAGCATTGTCGTTTGCACGACCCTTGTTTGTGCACGACACTGGTAAAAGTAGGTTAGCGATCTGAAATGGGCACATAATCGCGCTTATTAGGCCCAAGGTAGAGCTGCCGGGGTCGACCTATTTTAAACGGCGCACTCAACATTTCGGACCAATGTGCAATCCAACCGGGCATTCGTCCGAGGGCAAATAACGCAGTATACATAGGGGTCGGAATACCCATCGCTTTAAGCGTGATACCTGAATAGAAGTCGATGTTAGGATAAAGCCGCCTATCGACAAAGTAAGCCTCCTCTCGAGCAATGGTCTCGAGTGCTTTGGCAACTGCCAGCAGTGGTTCGTCATCGACGCCCTGCTCTGCCAACACAGCGTGGCAACTGGCTTGCATAACAGTAGCTCTCGGATCGAAATTTTTATAAACCCTGTGGCCAAAGCCCATCAGTTTGAAGGGGTCATCTTTGTCTTTCGCTCTAGCCACATAGTCGCTGACCTGATCAATGCTGCCAATTTCCATAAGCATATCAAGCACAGCTTCATTAGCGCCCCCATGAGAGGGGCCCCAGAGCGCTGCAATCCCGGCAGCAATCGCAGCATAGGGATTTGCTTCGGTTGAACCTGCAATCCTGACCGTCGAAGTGGAGGCATTTTGCTCATGGTCAGCATGAAGAATGAAAATTTTATCCAGGGCGTCCGCGAGCGTCTTACTAACTTTAGGTGGTTGCCCTGTTTCGCCAAAACACATATTCAAAAAATTCTCGGCATAGCCTAGGTTTGGATCAGGAGCAACGAAACTAGCATTGATTGATTTGCGATAGCTCATTGCCGCAAGCGTTGGAATTTTGGCAATAAGCTGTTTTGCTGACTCCAAGCGATGCTCAGAGTTATATATATCTAAACCCTCATGGAACTGCGCGGCTAGCCCTGCCACTGCAGCACATAGCATCGACATCGGATGCGACTCAGTCGTGAATCCGTCAAACAAGCGAGCAAAGTGATCATCGATGGGCATCCGATCGGCAATGTCTTGTTTAAACGCCCCCAGCGCTTCAGCAGAAGGTAGCTCCCCGTGAAGGAGGAGATAACACACTTCAAGATGTTCGGATTGATCAGCGAGTTGCTCTATGGGATAGCCTCGATAAGTCAAGATGCCGGCATCACCATCAATGTAGGTGATGGCAGAATCACAGGCTGCGGTCGACAAAAAGCCCGGATCATAGGTATACAGACCTTGTTGAATCAGGCTTCTGACGTCGACTACGTCGAGCCCGACAGTGGCCTCGAGGACGGGCAGCTCAGTGGTGACGCCGTCGATCGTGATTTGGACAGTATGTTTCATAAATGCTTCGCTCGTGCTTGTTAACGCCAGTAGCGGCCTTGTTGGGGGCTTTTCAGCGCCACAGAGTCATGACCCCAAGAGAGGCTACATGTAATCAAAATGGATTCCTGATGTAAAGGCTAGCGCTGCCGAAACCCGCCGCTTTGCGTTGTTTTTTGACAGGCTAGCCTCTATCATGACGCCGCCCTTGAAGCGTGACCTTTTGTTGGAAAAGTCTGGCGGTGACTCGCGCACTAGTCATCGCGCATAGGTCTCATAAACAGCGTAAATAGTAGCAGACTAAGCGCCATTAGAGGTGGCAAAATTAAGGTCCTCAGGGGCGAAAGAAGAGACGCTAGGTCGTATCCATTGTCGACTTGGCAACAACGATTGTAGCCACATACCTCAGTCATCGAGGTAGGGTGTTTGGAGGAAAATGATGAGCAAAGAACGTCGTCCAATCAATGTCGGTTTAGGGGATTTACTGCAATTTCGTTGGCCGATCATTGCCTTAGCCTCGATTTCACATCGTATCGCTGGCGTTGTGTTGTTTATAGGGCTTGGCATCATGTTACTTGCGCTTCAAGTATCGTTGGATTCCCAAGCGGGTTTCGATCTGGTGCAAGGCTATATTGCCTCACCGCTAGGCAAGTTGTTGACCTGGGCCTTATTGGCCGCATTGGCTTATCACTTCGTTGCTGGGGTCAAGCATTTGATTTTCGATGGGAGTGACTTAGAAACGTTAGGTGCAGCCACCTTAGCAGCCCGGGTTACGTTAATCATTTCGGCGATTTTAATGGCTCTAGCGGCTTATTGGGTCATCTAAATATAGCGTTCAGGCGTAGCAGTTCAAGCAAGGAGTTTCTATGGTTACCCAAGTCACAAGTCTTTCAAGAAATGGGATCAGCGATTGGTATATTCAGCGACTGTCGTCTTATGTAATGGCCGCTTATGTGGTTTTTTTAGTCGGCTTTGTATTGGCAACAGAAGCTTTGACCTTCGAAGTATGGTCAACACTTTTTGATCAAACTTGGATGCAATTGGCAACCCTGGTGACGCTGCTTGCTACCTGTGCCCACGCATGGATTGGCATGTGGACCGTTGGCACGGATTATTTAAGGTCCCGAACCATGGGGGCAGGCGGGGACCGATTACGCGGTCTTTATCAAGTCGTATGCGGCCTGTTGCTGGTAGCTTATGTGCTTTGGGGTATCAAAATTTTGTGGGGTAACTAGACATGTCAGAAATATCGACTTTAGAATTTGACGCCATTATCGTCGGAGGGGGCGGCTCGGGACTTCGTGCGGGTTTGCAGCTTGCTCAGTCAGGCCATAAAACAGCCATCGTTTCGAAAGTGTTCCCCACTCGGTCTCACACCGTGTCTGCCCAAGGGGGTATCACGTGCGCCATTGCCAGCGAAGATCCCAATGATGATTGGCGGTGGCACATGTATGACACCGTCAAGGGGTCAGATTACATCGGTGACCAAGATGCGATTGAGTATATGTGTAGCGTGGGGCCCGAGGCGGTTTTCGAACTTGAACACATGGGGCTTCCTTTTTCTCGAAAAGAAAATGGACGGATATACCAGCGACCCTTTGGTGGGCAAAGCAAGGATTTTGGCAAAGGTGGGCAAGCTGCTAGAACCTGCGCTGCGGCAGATAGAACCGGCCATGCACTGCTTCACACACTATACCAAGGCAATATTCAGGCGGGCTCAACGATTTTTAGCGAGTGGTTCGCGGTCGACCTAGTCAAAAATGCAAAAGGCGCGGTAACTGGTGTCGTCGCCATTTGTATGGAAACAGGCGAAGTGTGCTACATCAAGTCTAAGGCGACTGTTTTAGCAACAGGTGGTGCAGGCCGCATCTATGCCTCGACGACGAATGCCCTCATGAACACAGGCGATGGCACCGGTATGGCATTGAGAGCCGGTTTTGTGATGCAAGACATGGAAATGTGGCAGTTTCATCCTACGGGAATTGCCGGTGCAGGTACCTTAGTGACTGAAGGCTGTCGCGGTGAAGGCGGTTACCTGATTAATAAGGATGGTGAGCGCTTTATGGAGCGTTACGCGCCTAATGCAAAAGATCTGGCGGGACGCGATGTCGTTGCAAGAAGCATGGTGCTCGAGATTCTGGAAGGCCGTGGTGCTGGTGAAAATGGTGACCATGTGTTGTTAAAGCTTGATCATCTAGGAGAAGACATCCTCCATTCTCGATTGCCTGGTATCGTGGAATTATCCAAAACATTTGCCCACGTCGATCCGGTAAAAGAACCCATTCCAGTCGTACCGACCTGCCACTATATGATGGGTGGTCTGCCGACCAATATTCATGGGCAAGCAATCATGGTAGACAGCGAGGGTAAAGATCACGTCATAGACGGTCTCTATGCGGTCGGAGAGGCAGCCTGTGTGTCTGTTCATGGCGCAAACCGTTTAGGGGGTAATTCCCTCCTCGATCTAGTGGTTTTTGGTCGTGCCGCAGGACTTTATATTAATGAAGCGCTTAGCTCAGGAATCGCGCTGCAGGATTCGAGCGATTCCGATTTGGAGGCGTCAATGACGAGGCTAAATCGATGGAATAATTCCGATGCGTCTGGCGAATCCCCGGCTGAACTCAAGCGGGCATTGCAAGAGTGCATGCAACTGAATTTTGGGGTGTTCAGAAAAGAGGCGCCGATGCAGGAGGGAATCAAAACGCTTGAATCCTTGCGGGAGCGTATCGAAAACGCTTATTTGGCCGACAAGTCTCAAGCTTTTAATACGGCTCGGTTGGAAGCGCTTGAGTTAGATAATTTACTTGAGATTGCCGAAGCTACGGCGTTCAGCGCTGAAGGTCGAAAAGAAAGCCGAGGCGCCCATGCTCGGGATGATTACCAAGAGCGCGATGACGAGAATTGGTTAGCGCACTCAATTTATAATCCAGAGACCAAAGCGCTGACGCAACGCGCAGTGAATTTTACGCCGAAAACCGTGGAGACCTTTGAGCCCAAAATACGAAGTTATTGAGAGAGAGGCCTCTGCTTAGAAGCGGTGACCTTGGAATGGGCCACTGAAGGCAAGCCGACTGGCGTTTCGGGCAGGGCAAAAGGTCCCACGCGGGCTCCAGTGAATTACGACTGGTGCCAACAAAAGACGTGTTTGAGTTAAAAAATTGTATTTCAGTAAAAAATTGTATTTGGTTTAAAAAAGAGTATTTGAGTAAGGAATCATTATGCAAGTCAGTGTTTATCGATTTAATCCAGAAACAGATGACCGTCCGTATATGCAGGATTTTTCTATTGAGATTCCCGCTGGTCGGGATCTAATGGTGCTCGATGTTATGGCTCTGATTAAAGAGCAAGACGCCTCTGTGACCTATCGTCGTTCATGCCGAGAGGGCGTCTGTGGTTCTGATGGCGTTAACATGAATGGAAAGAACGGCCTTGCCTGTATTACCCCAATATCGGAAGTCGCCAAAGGTGGAAAACTGAAAATAAGACCACTGCCCGGTCTGCCCGTCGTGCGAGATTTGGTGGTGGACATGACGCAGTTTTATGAAAATTACAAAAAGGTACAACCTTACCTCGTTAACGACACTCTGCCGCCAAAAATGGAACGCCTTCAAAGCCCTGAGGATCGTGAGAAGCTCGACGGACTTTACGAATGCATATTATGCGCTTGCTGTTCGACATCTTGCCCAAGTTTCTGGTGGAATCCCGACAAATTCATCGGACCAGCAGGCTTATTGCAGGCTTATCGGTTTATCGCTGATAGCAGAGACACCGCAACCGAAGATCGATTGTCCAACCTTCAGGACCCTTTTAGTGTCTTTCGGTGTCGAGGCATTATGAATTGCGTCAGCGTTTGTCCTAAGGGCTTAAATCCAACACGAGCCATAGGACACATTCGTAATATGCTTATGGAGCGTGCAATTTAGCTTAATGACCAATTTGACGGTCTTTCCCCATACCGTCCGATCAGAAGGTTAGTTACAATAGGGTGGTTGAACTTCTAGGTTGGCGGTAATGTCTGATCACTCAATGGCGGCGCTTTGGCGCAGTGGCCATATATCCGGTAGCAATGCCACTTATGTAGAGGCGTTGTTTGAGGATTACCTCGAGAACCCCGAGGCTTGTCCGGTCGAATGGCGGCATTACTTTGACCAGCTTCCAGGGCAAACCAACCCTGACTCAAAAGCGGATATCTCTCACGCGACCGTTCGTGACCACTTTCTTCTGTTAGCAAAGAACCAATCCCGAGTAGTACCTGCTCCGGCGGCCTCCGTCTCGTCGAATCATGAGCGCAAACAGTTTGCCGTCGGTGAGTTGATTAACGGTTATCGCAGGCGAGGTCATCTAAAAGCTGACCTAGATCCGCTCGGCTTGTCGCCGATTCCCGAAGTGCCTTCATTAACGCTTGGGCACCACGGCCTTTCCGAGGCAGATCGTGACACGCTGTTTCAAGTTGGATCGCTAGCGCTAGGGAAGGCTGAAGCTTCGCTTGCCGAAATTACCGCGGCCCTTGAAGAGACCTATTGCGGTTCCATTGGTGCTGAATATATGCATATCAGCGATGAAACCGAATTAAATTGGGTTCAGGATCGTATGGAAGGGACCCGAACTAAGCCTTATTACGGGCATGGCACCAAACGAAGATTGCTTGACCGGATATTAGCGGCAGAAGGTCTGGAGCAGTATCTAGGGAAAAAGTACCCAGGAACCAAACGCTTTGGGCTTGAGGGTGCGGAAACGTTTATTTGTTGTTTGGCAGAGTTGATTCATCGTGCTGGAGCCTCAGGTGTGGTCGAGACGGTTATCGGAATGGCTCATAGAGGACGCTTGAACGTGCTGGTAAACCTTTTGGGTAAAGATCCGGCGGCGCTGTTCGACGAGTTCGAAGGTCGATACCAAGCTACAGAAGGTTCGGGTGATGTAAAATACCACCAAGGGTTTTCGTCGAATCTCATGACGCCCGGAGGAGAAATGCACTTGGCGCTGGGTTTTAACCCCAGTCATTTAGAGATAGCAGCTCCGGTTATAGCAGGATCCGTGCGCGCTAGGATGGATCGTCGCCAAGATCAAGACGGCGATAAAGTGCTTGCGATTAGTGTCCATGGAGATGCCGCGTTTGCAGGGCAAGGGGTGGTCATGGAAACGTTCCAAATGTCCCAGACTCGTGGGTTTTATACCGGTGGGACCTTGCACGTCATCATCAACAATCAAATTGGCTATACCACGAGCGAGCGTGAAGATGCTCGGTCTACTCATTACTGCACGGAAGTTGCCAAGATGGTGCAGGCGCCTATTTTTCACGTTAATGGCGACGACCCTGTAGCGGTTTTGTTTGTCTCACAAATGGCGCTTGATTATCGAATGACCTTTAAAAAAGATGTCGTCATTGACTTGGTCTGCTATCGGCGTCGGGGGCATAACGAAGGAGACGAACCGGCCATTACCCAACCAAAAATGTACGAGACCATTCGCGCTCATCCAACAGTGTTGGGTCAATTCTCTCAAAAGCTTATCCAAGAGGGTGCGATAGAGCTCGCCGAGTATGAACGCAGAGTGATTGCCTATAGAGATGCCCTGGATGAAGGCAATGCGGTAGCTTGGGATTACTTAAAAGCGCCAGACACGTCGTTATATGTGGATTGGACGTCGCATATCGGTAAGGATTGGAATGCGCCCAGCGATACACGATTTGATCGTAACCGATTTCAAGCGCTTGCTACCGAAATTAACACGGTCAGTCAGCAGGTCCATCTGCATCGACAAGTGACTAAGATCTTGCGAGAGCGCGAGGATATGGCCAGTGGTAAGACGCCCTGTAATTGGGGTTTCGCTGAGATGATGGCTTACGCAACATTGCTCGATGAAGGCTTTGACATACGATTGACCGGTCAAGATGTAGGCCGTGGAACCTTTGCCCATCGGCACGCCGTGCTGCACGATCAAACAACCAATCAGGCCGTGACGCCCATAGGGCTGCTTGACACTCCTGGTGAATTCAAAATCTATGATTCCTTCCTGTCTGAAGAAGCAGTGTTAGCTTTCGAGTATGGGTATTCCCAGACCAGTCCTAATACATTGGTCATTTGGGAGGCGCAATTTGGGGATTTTGCCAATGGTGCACAGGTCGTGATTGACCAGTTCATTACCAGCGGTGAACATAAGTGGGCGCGCTTATCCGGGCTGACAATGTTGCTTCCGCATGGCTATGAAGGTGCCGGGCCAGAGCATTCCTCGGCACGTTTAGAACGATACTTGCAGCTGTCAGCTGAACACAATATCCAAGTTTGTGTGCCAACGACGCCCGCCCAAATTTATCATCTGTTACGTCGTCAGATGAAGAGAGAAACCCGCAAACCGCTGATTGTGCTTTCCCCTAAGAGTCTATTGCGATTGCCCGATGCTATATCCTCCATAGACGAGCTCACGGATGGGACTTTTCAGACGGTCATTAGCGATAGCTTAAGCATTGACAATCCCGCTGGGGTGAAGCGCTTAATCCTTTGCAGTGGTAAGGTTTACTACGATTTACGCCGACAATGTTCCGATGCCGGCCGCAGTGATGTAGCCATTCTCCGAATTGAGCAGCTCTATCCGTTCCCGCATGAAGCGTTAGCATCAGCACTTGCTGGCATGACAAGTGTAGAAGCCGCTATTTGGTGTCAAGAAGAACCTATGAACCAAGGGGCCTGGTACAGCAGTCAGCATCATATGCGGCGAGCGCTACAAAAGCTCAATCCGAGTTTACACCTGACTTACGCCGGCCGGGAATCCTCCGCCGCAGCGGCTGCAGGCTATATAGGGGTTCACCAAGCACAGCAAGAGGCGCTCGTGTCTCTTGCGTTAAATGGTGAGTTATCAGACTTTGAAACGATTCAGTCCAGGAGTTGATGTGTGATGGAGATTAAAGCGCCGGTATTTCCGGAGTCGATTGCCGACGGTGAGGTCGCATCGTGGCACGTGGCTGAAGGACAGTGGGTGAGTCGCGATGAAATTCTCGTTGATATCGAAACAGATAAAGTTGTGCTGGAAGTTGTGGCCCCAGCGCCTGGCCGGATCACGAAAATCGTCAAAACGACCGGTGAGACGGTGCTTTCAGAGGCTTTGCTAGCAGAATTTGAGGCAGGTGAAGGTGAAGCTATCAGCGTGCCAAGTGATTCGACTGAGATGGCCGCTGATGCCGGTGATTCGTCAATGTCGGGCTCGGAGGTTAATCGACCAATGCCAGTTGCAAGTCCCGCAGCTAGGAAGCTCGCCGAAGAATCAGGGGTAGACCTCAGAGGGATACAAGGCAGCGGCAAGAGCGGCTTGGTCACCAAGGAGGATATTTTAAGTGCGGTTGCCAAAGCGCAAGATATTGGTGTGCCCCCGGGAGATCCTGCCAATCAGACTCAATCGCAAGCCGCAATGGTTGAAACCGGTGAGCGAATAGAGCGTAGGGTCCCCATGACCCGTTTAAGAGCGAGCATTGCTAAGCGCTTGGTCGATGCTCAGCAAACTGCTGCCATGCTGACAACTTTCAATGAGGTCGACATGTCGGCGATCATGTCGCTGCGAGCTCAGTACAAAGAAGCCTTCGAAAAAGCTCATAGCGGAACGCGTCTTGGATTTATGTCTTTTTTCGTTAGGGCATGTACCGAAGCGTTGAAGCGATTCCCAGCGGTCAATGCCTCTATTGATGGCAACGATATTGTTTACCATGGTTACCAAGATGTCGGGGTTGCAGTGTCCTCGCCGAGAGGGTTGGTGGTTCCAGTGATCAGAGATGCCGACAGTCTGACGCTTGCGGAAGTCGAAGAGCAAATAAAGATCTTTGGTGAGAAGGCGCAAAATGCTCAGTTAAGCATCGAAGACATGACTGGGGGCACGTTTACCATATCTAATGGCGGCGTCTTTGGTTCGATGCTTTCGACGCCGATTCTCAATCCCCCTCAGACAGCGATTCTAGGGATGCACAAGATTCAGGATCGCCCTATGGCAATAGATGGGCAAGTTGTGGTCAGGCCTATGATGTATCTCGCCTTGTCGTATGATCACCGCCTGATAGATGGCCAAGAGGCCGTGCGGTTTCTGGTTACGGTGAAAGATTTCTTAGAAGAACCTGCTCGAATATTATTAGACATTTAAGGACTAGACCATGAGTGAGGCATTTGATGTGGCGGTAATTGGTGCCGGACCCGCAGGTTATCATGCAGCCATTCGGGCGGCGCAATTGGGCTTGAAAACCGTCTGCATCGATCGCTGGGTTGATAAAAATGGCGCTGCGGCACTCGGCGGCACCTGCTTGAATGTCGGTTGCATACCCTCAAAGGCTCTGCTGGACGCATCCCACAAGTTTCGCCAAGCCCTGTCGGAATTTAACGAGCTAGGGATTAAAACCGGTAAAGTCTCCTTGGATCTGGATCAAATGCAGGCGCACAAGGGTAAGGTTGTCCAAAGTTTAACCCAGGGCGTCGCTGGCTTATTAAAATCAAATGGTGTTGACGTTCGGCTGGGTCGTGCTCGGTTAGAAGTTGATAACAAAATTTCTGTGATTGATCACACCGGTAACGAAGTCAGTCTATCGTCAAAAGCGATCATATTGGCGCCAGGCTCGAAGCCCATCGATATTGCTGCTTGTCCAATGGATGGTGAACAAATCGTAGATTCAACGGGCGCCCTCGAATTTAACGAGGTCCCAAAAACCTTGGGAGTCATTGGTGCAGGGGTTATTGGTTTGGAACTCGGTAGCGTCTGGGCGAGATTGGGCAGCGAAGTCGTGCTTCTTGAGGCATTGCCTGAATTTTTACCAGCAGCGGACCGACAGTTGGCCAAGGCAGCGTTAAAACAATTTGAGCGACAAGGGCTAGAGATTCGCTTGGGGGCCAAGGTTATCAATAGCGTTCCGAAAAAGGGGCGAGTCGAGGTTGAATATCAAGATAACGATGGCAAGCACAAGGTCTCGTTTGACCGAGTCATTGTCGCGGTGGGAAGGGTCCCTGATATAGACGGATTGTGTGGTGACGGTGTAGCACTTGCGCTTGATCAGCGTGGTGCTATTGCCGTTGATGACCAGTGTCAAACGTCATTGCCCAATGTTTTTGCTGTGGGGGATGCCGTGCGAGGGCCGATGCTGGCTCATAAAGGCATGGAAGAAGGCATAATGGTCGCTGAACGATTAGTCGGCAGCAAGCCGCAAGTCAACTATGACACCGTACCTTCGGTGATCTATACTCATCCCGAAATTGCGTGGGTGGGTGAGTCTGAACAGCATCTTACCAGCCAAGAGATTCCGATTAAGGTGGGTATGTTCCCGCTGGCAGCTAGTGGAAGAGCGATGGCCAGTAATGAAACAGAAGGCTTAATTAAGGTTGTGGCGCATGCGGAAACCGATCGAATTTTAGGCGTTCATGTGATGGCTGCACATGGCTCGGAATTGATCGCAGAGGCAGTCATTGCGATGGAATTTGGTGCTTCAGCAGAAGACCTTGGGTTGACCATGTTCGCGCATCCGACCTTATCAGAGGGCTTGCATGAAGCGGCACTTGCGGTATCAGGGCATGCCATTCATATCGCTAATCGAAAGCGTCGTTGACAAGAAGTAGGGTCAAAATAACCAAGCGGTTAGGAAATTATCACAATAACAAGTGAGGCCAGTTTCTGGGACGGTTTTTTAGAAAGCCGGTTGAGTGCCGGCCGATGGATCATCAGAGCAGAGTAAGGAATAACAATATGAATTTGCATGAGTATCAAGCCAAGCAGCTGTTTGCTGAGTACGGGCTACCGGTTTCGGAGGGGATTGCGGTCGATAGCGGTGATGAAGCGGTTGCTGCAGCGAAGAAAATAGGGGGCGATAGATGGGTCGTGAAAGCACAAGTTCACGCGGGCGGCCGAGGTAAAGCAGGGGGCGTCAAACTGTTTTCGGATTTTGATGAGATTAAAGCTTTTGCGGACAGTTTGTTGGGGACAAATCTAGTGACCTTTCAGACTGACGAGCATGGTCAGCCGGTCTCGAAGATTTTTGTTGAAACCTGCACCGATATTGACCGCGAACTGTATCTAGGCGCAGTTATCGATCGGTCGAGTCGTCGAGTTGTGTTTATGGCATCAACAGAAGGTGGCGTAGAGATCGAAAAGGTCGCCGAAGAGACTCCCGAGAAGATTTTGCAAGCGATCATAGACCCCGCTCTTGGTGGTCAGGCTTATCAGGGCCGAGCGTTAGCGTTTCAGCTTGGGCTAGAAGGTAAACAGGTCAACCAGTTCGCGCAAGTTTTTGTTGCGCTATCGAGAATGTTTATCGAGCGCGACCTGTCTTTGCTTGAAATCAATCCCCTCGTCATTACCAGTGAGGGCAATGTGCACTGCCTGGATGCTAAGGTGGCTATTGATGGTAATGCGCTTTACCGACAAAAAGCGTTAGCCGGTATGAATGACCCGACCCAAGAAGATGAGCGAGAGGCGCAAGCGGCAGAATATGGCCTTAATTACGTGGCGCTTGAGGGCAACATTGGTTGCATGGTCAATGGTGCTGGCCTTGCGATGGGTACCATGGACCTCGTGAAATTGTACGGAGGGCAGCCAGCGAATTTCTTGGATGTTGGCGGTGGAGCTACCAAGGAAGCTGTGAGTGAGGCCTTCAAAATTATCTTGTCAGATGAAGCGGTCCAAGCAGTATTGATTAATATTTTCGGTGGTATTGTCCGCTGCGATATTATCGCTGAAGGTATCATCGGGGCAGTTAAGGAAGTCGGGGTTAATGTGCCCGTTGTTGTTCGTTTCGAGGGTAACAATGCCGCGGTCGGTGTAAAGACGCTAGCAGAAAGTGATGTCGAAATTATTGCCGCGACGAGCTTAACCGATGCAGTAGAACAAGTTGTTAAGGCAGCAGGAGGTGCGAAATGAGCATTTTAGTCAATGCGGAAACGAAGGTGATTTGCCAAGGGTTTACCGGTGCCCAAGGTACTTTGCACTCTGAGCAAGCCATTGCCTACGGCACCAAAATGGTTGGTGGTATTACGCCAGGGAAAGGTGGACAAACGCATTTAGGGTTGCCCGTGTTCGATACCGTTGCCGATGCGGTCACGGCAACTGGAGCAGACGCCAGCGTCATCTACGTGCCTGCACCATTTGCAAAGGATGGGATTTTGGAGGCGGCGGAAGCGGGCATTTCGCTTATCGTGTGTATTACCGAGGGCGTCCCGACTTTGGATATGTTGGCGGTCAAAGTCGCGATGGATGCCATGGGGGTTCGATTGATCGGGCCAAACTGCCCGGGTGTGATAACGCCAGGTGCTTGCAAAATAGGGATTATGCCGGGTGATATCCACCTCCCGGGAAAAGTCGGTATTGTGTCGCGATCGGGCACCTTGACCTATGAAGCGGTCAAGCAAACCACAGACCTAGGGTTTGGCCAGAGCACCTGCGTTGGTATCGGCGGCGACCCGATTCCAGGAAGTAATTTTATCGATATCCTATCGCAGTTCGAGGCTGACCCAGGCACTGAGGCAATCGTGATGGTTGGAGAGATCGGCGGTAACGCCGAGGAAGAAGCGGCAGAGTTCATCAAAGCGCATGTCTCAAAGCCGGTTGTGGGATACATCGCCGGTGTTACTGCGCCTCCAGGCAAACGTATGGGGCATGCTGGTGCTATTATTGCCGGCGGCAAAGGCACCGCAGATGACAAGTTTGCGGCGCTAACAGCAGCCGGAGTCTCGACGGTCAAGAGCCTTGCCGCAATAGGCGACGCGTTAAAAGAGGCCACGGGCTGGTCTTAATGTAACGACTAAAAACGGCCCAAGGGCCGTTTTTTTTGGCTTCGACTTAGAGTCATGGGGTTGAAATGTGCAGGCTTGCCCCAACTTTGAAGTTACGACGCGGATTGAGGTGAAAAAAAGTGGCCGAAGCAAAAAAAGAAACGTTAGGTTTTCAGACTGAAGCAAAGCAATTACTTCAGCTGATGATCCATTCGTTGTATTCGAACAAAGAAATATTTTTAAGAGAGTTAATTTCCAACGCATCAGACGCTATCGACAAGCATCGGTTTGAGTCCTTGACCAATTCGGCGTTGGTGGAGGACGAGACCAGCTATCAAATTCGTGTTCTGGCCGATCCTGACGCGAAAACTATATCGATCATAGATAATGGCATTGGCATGAATCGGGACGATGTCATTAGTCACCTCGGTACCATCGCAAAATCGGGCACCGCCGAATTTCTGGCAGGATTAACCGGTGATCAAAAGAAAGATTCTCAGTTAATCGGGCAATTCGGCGTGGGCTTTTACTCCGCTTTTATTGTCGCCAAGGAGGTAGTTGTTGAGACTCGGAGGGCTGGAGACGCGCCCACCGAAGCCGTTAGGTGGACGTCCAGCGGAGAGGCCGATTACCAAATTGAGTCGATAGAAAAAGCGGACCGAGGCACGAAGGTGGTGCTCCATTTGCACAGCGACCACGAGGAATTCCTCAGCTATTGGCGCTTGCAAAACGTGATTAAAAAATATGCGGACCATGTTTCAGTGCCGGTTTCTATTTTAAAACCTCAAGAAAAAGAAGAAGACGAGCCCACAGAAGAAGTCATCAACAGCGCCACAGCATTGTGGACACGCTCGCGGTCAGACATAAAAGACGAGGAATACCAGGAGTTTTACAAGCATATTGCCCATGACTTTCAGGACGCGCTTACCTGGAGCCATAATCGGGTGGAAGGCAAGTTGGATTACACTAGCTTAATTTATGTTCCGGCAAAAGCCCCCTTTGACTTGTGGAACCGTGAAGCGCCCAAAGGCCTTAAGTTGTACGTACAACGCGTTTTTATCATGGATGAAGCGGAGCAGTTTTTACCGCTGTATTTAAGGTTTGTCAAAGGCGTGGTGGATTCAAATGATCTCGCGCTTAACGTCTCTAGAGAGCTGCTGCAGAAAGATCCAGCAATCGATTCTATGAAAGCTGCGTTGACCAAAAGGGCACTCGACATCCTTGAAAAATTAGCAAAGAACGATCCAGAGGCGTACCAAGCATTTTGGTCGGAATTTGGGCAAGTACTAAAGGAGGGTCCTGCAGAAGATTTTGCCAACAAAGAGAAAATTGCTGGCTTATTGCGCTTTGCGACAACCCACACAGACGGTCCGACTCAGGATCAATCCTTGGCAGATTACGTGGGACGAATGAAGCCAGAGCAAGAGAAGATTTATTATGTCGCAGCAGATAACTATCAAACTGCTGCCAATAGCCCGCACCTTGAGGTGTTTCGAGCCAAAGGAATTGAAGTGTTGTTGTTGTCGGACCGCATCGATGAATGGCTAGTAGGGCACTTGATGTCCTTTGATGAGAAGTCGCTGCAGGATGTCGCAAAAGGCTCACTGGATTTAGCTGATGCTAGCGAGAGCGAAAAGGCTGCTGCGGATCAAGCGAAGGAAAGCCTGGCAGGGCTGCTAGAAAAAATTCAAGCGGAGCTCGGTGAGGCGGTATCAGAGGTAACGGTGAGTCATCGATTGACCGAATCGCCTGCCTGTTTGGTGGTAGCCGAAGACGATATGGGCATGCAAATGCGGAGGATCCTAGCGCAAGCGGGACAGTCAGTGCCGGATGCCAATCGCATTTTCGAAATTAATCCGGATCATCCGCTAGTGAAGCGATTAGATGAGGAGACAGACGTCGATCGATTTAATCGTCTGGTTAGGATCCTTTTTGATCAGGCGTTACTCGCCGAAGGCACCGCGCTAGATGATCCTGCCAGTTACGTGCAGCGGCTAAATCAGTTGTTGCTGGAACTAACCAAAAACTAAGGACCCATACGTGAACTCTGAGATGCGTCAGCTGATTCTGATGCGCCACGGACCAGCTGAAGCGCTATCGGCTCGAGATGAAGCTCGCGCTTTGACAGAGCAAGGAAGAGAGGAAGTGCTTGGTGTTGCGCACTGGCTGAAGGATAGGCAGGTGCTTGCCACCGGAGTCGTCTCGAGTCCCTATCTTAGAGCTAGGCAAACAGCGGCGCTGGTAGCGAGTGTGCTCGGCTTAGCTGTATTGCCACAAGATTCTAGATTGGTGCCGTCAGGCGATGCATATGGGCTTGCAGCAGATCTAATGAGACCTGGCGAATCGGCTTTTTGCGTACTCCACATGCCATTGATCGCAGCCTTGGTGCGGGCTTTAACTGGACAAGAAGTTTACCCTGGTACGAGCGCGGTTTTTTCGATAGCTATGGTCAGTCCAGTTATGGGGCAGAATGTCCTACAATGGTCATCATGATTTATCAAAAACGTTCCCAAAAAATACTCACCGTGCTGTTACTGTTGGTAGCAATACCCCAAGCTCTTAGCATGCCGCTGCTAAATATTGAGGCCGAGCAAATCGAGAGCCGAGTCATCGAGACACCAGAACGTCATAAGATTTTTATTGGACGTCTTAAAAAAATAGCCAATACCCTAAGCCCAGAAGACGCATTAACCGTTGTTGGACAATATTCAGCACAGACCTATCGGGTGCAACCAGATATCAATTTAGATGAAGTCATCGAAGCGCTGGCAGACAATGTTCAAAAAAATCTAACACCCATTTACCAATGCCGCGGTCGCGGCTGCGGAAGCAGCAACGAGTGGGCTAATGCTGTTTTTGGCGTGCCAGAACTCTATGGTCCGGAGGAGACACAATATTATTGGGTCGGCCAGTCTACATCGCGGGAAGATTATGTGTTGATTTATGCCTCGCAGCGATCGAATAAGCCGGTGTTTTTACAAATCGATCGTATTCAAGGGGCAGGCGGTGGTGTGATCACCGAGTTATTGGAGAATCTTGAGGCTCAAGGGGTTGTTCGATTAGCCCTCGCTCAGGTTCAAGGCAATCCATCTGCATTTGCAGAGGCCATATCGCGTTGGTGTAAAGGTAGAGATGGCGCCGTCCTCGCACTTGTGGTCAGTGATCAGGGCTCAGGCAGCGAGACGTCCGACTTAGGTCTCTCAGAGACCTCAAGGCTGGCAGGGGATATACTCGATCGTATCGATGACTACGTTACTGACGTCTCGGAATCAACGACGCAGGGACACTGCATAAAGCAAAGCTACGGTTTTGGCGCTCTGGCACCAGTGGTTGGCGCGCCAAACCCTCGTATTGATTTGGTACTGCTTCCCTAGGACCAGGCCGCTGAGCCTAGCGATAAACGCGATCGACGTTTAACGCTGAAGCTGTAGAATTGAAAGAAACTCCATGCGCGTGCTTTGATCACCCTGAAATTGCCCGAGCATCATTGAGGTTTTCATCATTGAATTTTGCTTTTCGACGCCTCGCATCATCATACACATGTGTTGCGCCTCGATGATTACCCCAACCCCGGCCGCATCGGTGACACTCGCAATGGCCTCAGCGATTTCTTTGGTGAGATTCTCTTGGATCTGCAGACGTCGAGCGAACATATCAACGATCCGCGCAACTTTAGACAGACCCAGTACCTTACCAGTGGGTAAGTACGCGACGTGACATTTTCCGATAAAGGGGAGCATGTGATGTTCACACATGGAATACAGCTCTATATCTTGCACGATAATCATTTCGCTGGTATCGCTGGGAAACAAAGCCTCATTGACAAGATCGTCTAGGGTTTCACCGTAGCCTTTCGTTAAAAAAGCCATTGCGTTAGCTGCTCGACTCGGTGTGTCTAAAAGGCCTGGTCTGCTGGGGTCCTCGCCTATTTGCTCTAAAATTGCTCGAAATGCTGCGTCCATCTATGTCTCCTGTCGACCGTGCCGATGCTCACAACAATTATGCGAGGATCCTTGGCTGCATTAGTCTATAATAGCCTATTTTTAGGATGAGACGTCATGCCTGGTAGTAGCTTTGGCGAAATGTTTCGGGTGACCACCTTTGGAGAGAGCCACGGAGCTGCGCTCGGTTGTGTTGTAGATGGGTGCCCGCCAGGTATGATTTTGTCGGAGGCGGACTTACAAGTTGATCTTGATCGGCGAAAACCCGGGACGTCGAAATATGCGACTCAGCGCCAAGAAGGGGATCGGGTAAAAATTCTATCAGGTGTGTTCGAGGGCAAGACGACAGGAACGAGCATTGGCCTGCTAATTGAAAATGAGGATCAAAAATCTAAGGATTACAGTGCGATTAAGGATCTTTTCCGACCAGCTCATGCCGATTTTACCTACCAGAAGAAGTATGGTTTGCGAGATTATCGTGGCGGCGGACGGTCTTCGGCGCGAGAGACTGCAATGCGGGTGGCAGCTGGTGCGATCGCTAAGAAGTATTTAGCTGAAACCTTAGGCATCAAGATTCGCGGCTATCTCGCCCAGATGGGGTCGATCCGTATACAGTCCTTTGATTGGCAGGAGGTCGAGGCCAATCCTTTTTTCTGTCCTGACGCTACGTGTGTTGATGCGATGGCTGCGTTGATCGACGAACTTCGTCGAGCCGGAGATTCGGTGGGTGCTAGAATCAACGTAGTCGCCGAAGGGATGCCTGCTGGGTTAGGGGAGCCGGTATTTGCGAGATTAGATGCAGACATTGCAGCGGCAATGATGAGTATCAACGCCGTTAAAGGCGTTGAAGTCGGAGATGGCTTTGCAGTGATAGAGCAGCGCGGCTCAGAGCATAGAGATGAGCTTTTTCCGGAAGGATTTGGTTCTAATCATGCTGGAGGTGTGCTGGGGGGGATCAGTTCTGGTCAGGATGTTCTGGTAAGTCTTGCCCTTAAGCCGACCTCAAGCATTACTCAGCCGGCGAAAACGATCACAACGGCTGGCGAGCCTACTGAAGTCGTTACCAAGGGGCGTCATGATCCATGTGTAGGCGTTCGGGCAACCCCAATTGCAGAAGCCATGCTGGCGCTGGTGCTGATGGATCACGCGCTGCGTCAGCGAGGCCAAAACGGTTAACTGATCAGGGTCTCGGTTGTTAAAGGATGGCTTATCGCGAACCCTGATCAGAGCCGAGCGTTTTTTAGCCAATTAAATTTGAGCGCTAAACAGCGAAGACGCCCCAGAGACCGTGATCTCAGAAGATAATTGACGATAGCTCTTTATCAAATTGATTAGATAAAGAGTCAAGGAGTGAAAAAGCTATGACGGCAAAAAAGAATGTAGCCATTGTGGGCGCAACAGGCGCAGTGGGTGAGGTGATGCGTGAATTGCTGGAGAGTCGCGACTTCCCAGTAGGGGAGTTACATCTTCTTGCGAGTGAACGCTCGGCAGGCATGCGGCTGCCCTTCAAAGGGCAAAACCTTCAAGTCAAAAATTTGAGTGAGTTTGATTTTGCACAAACCGATATAGCGTTGTTTTCAGCCGGCGGTAGTATTTCGGCCGAGCATGCGCCGCGCGCGGCGGCAGCTGGATGTGTGGTTATCGACAATACGTCGGAATTTCGTCAGCACGAAGATATTCCCCTCATCGTGCCTGAGGTGAATCTGCACTGCCTGGACCAGCACAAAAAGCGCAATATCATTGCGAACCCGAACTGCTCCACAATTCAAATGCTGGTGGCTCTTAAGCCGATTCGCGATGCGGTTGGTATCGCTAAAATCCATGTCGCAACCTACCAAGCGGTCTCTGGTGCAGGAAAGTCAGGTGTTGAAGAGCTCGCCGGTCAAACAGCCAGACTGTTAAATGCACAAGACATTGAATCCCAAGTGTTTGCTAAACAAATCGCTTTTAATGCAGTGCCTCATATCAATGATTTTCTAGATAATGGTTTCACCAAAGAAGAAATGAAGATGATTTGGGAGACGCACAAAATATTCGAAGATAACCAGATTCAGGTGAGTCCTACCTGCGTTCGTATCCCGGTCTTTTATGGCCACTCGGAGGCGGTTTATATCGAAACCAAGTCAGAACTCAAACCGAATCAAGCCAAGGAACTTTTGCACGCCGCGCCCTCCGTCACTGTCGTTGATGACCCTCAGACAGGCAGCTATCCGACGGCGGTCACTGATGCCGCTGGTACCGATCCAGTTTTTGTTGGACGAATCCGAGCTGATGTCATGAACCCTCTTGGACTTCACCTCTGGGTAGTAGCTGATAATGTGCGCAAAGGCGCGGCTTTGAACAGCATCCAGATAGCCGAAGCTTTGTTAACTGCGGTTTAAGTGGGCGCGGTCATGGTGTCGTGCGTAGCAGATTTCTGCGCTAAGATG
>JADHNJ010000061.1 GCA_016779565.1 Pseudomonadales bacterium | reverse complement strand
AGGGTAGCAGGGGCAAGTGGTTTGGTGGGCTGTCGGTCTGCTATGACGGGTCGATCGATGGCTGAAATGATCTCCAAAGTCCAACGAATCGCTTTGGTCTAACGAATCGCTTTAAAGGTTTAACCATCGTTTTTGTAAGGTTGCTTTGGGGTAGCGTGTTTCGCGGTAGCAGATTCAATTGGGTAGGCGTTTCGGGCAGGTTTGGAAGGTCGCTATGAGGGTCGCAGGATTGCTCCAGAGGAACTGAGAGCGGCGGTTACTGAAATTTGGGTAGAGCCTAAAGCGCCGCCCGAAAATCACAGGGAGGCTCATTGGACAATATGGACCAAGCTATCGAATTTGGACCTACCGATCGTCCTTTATTGAACCAGACTATTGGTGAAAACCTTGCTGCGACAGTCGACGCCCATGGTCCACGGGATGCGATTGTCTCGTTGCATCAAGATATCCGCTGGTCTTACCAAAATTTTTATCAAAAGGTGCGCAGTCTTGGGACCGGATTGTTGGCCTTAGGGTTAAAGCCGGGTGATCGAGTGGGTCTTTGGAGTCCCAATTACGCTGAGTGGGTGCTACTGCAGTATGCCACGGCAGAGGTCGGGGTTATTTTAGTTAACATCAATCCCGCCTACCGCACCCATGAGTTGGCGTTTGTTTTGAACCAATCCGGCTGTCGAATGCTGATTGCGGCCCCTGCCTTTGCGAGCTCTGATTACCAAGCGATGGCCGCGGCGGTTCGTGGTGAAGTGCCAAGCCTTGAGCGCGTAATATTTTTTTGGAGCGATAGTTGGGAACAATTGCTCGAGGGGGATCAAGCGCGTGAGGCAGACTTGCTAGCAATCGCAAGCAGCCTAAGTCCTGATGATGCGATCAACATTCAGTACACTTCTGGAACGACAGGGTTCCCAAAAGGCGCAACCCTGACACACCGTAATATCTTGAACAATGGTTATTTCGTAGGCGAGCTTCAGCAACTTACAGAACTGGATAGGATGTGCATCCCGGTGCCCTTCTACCATTGTTTCGGCATGGTGATGGCCAATTTGGGGTGTACAACTCATGGCGCGGCAATGGTAATACCCAGCGCAGGCTTTGATCCAGCTCGCACGTTGGCAGCGGTCAGTCAGGAAAGTTGCACCTCCTTGTACGGTGTGCCGACCATGTTTATCGCAGCGCTGGCCTTGGATACGTTTTCTGAATTTGATCTGACGAGTTTGAGGACTGGGGTGATGGCGGGGTCTCCGTGTCCTGTGGAAGTCATGAAAGCCTGTATTGATCGCATGCACCTGCGGGAAATAACAATTTGCTATGGCATGACTGAAACTTCGCCAGTTTCCACCCAAACGTTACCTGGGGATTCGTTACAGCATCGAACCGAAACTGTTGGTAGGGCGCATCCTCACGTAGATATTCGCATAGCTGATCCAGAAACAGGACGAACCGTGCCGAGGGGAACTACAGGGGAATTTTGTACCCGCGGCTACTCAGTGATGAGCGGCTACTGGGACGAGCCCGTTAAAACTCAAGAGGCCATCGATCAGGATGGTTGGATGCATACCGGTGATCTTGCGGTAATGACTGATGATGGGTATGTCAATATTGTCGGTCGAATTAAAGATATGATTATTCGAGGCGGAGAGAACATTTACCCCAGAGAGATTGAGGAATTTTTATATACCCATCCTCTGATTCAAGACGTGCAAGTGATCGGTGTGCCAGACGTCAAATACGGTGAACAATTGATGGCCTGGATCAAGCTCAAAGGTGAGGTGAATTTATCGGCGAGGGCAATAGAGGATGACATCAGAACCTTTTGTCGTGGGAAAATTGCGCATTTTAAGGTGCCGCATTATCTCCACTTTGTGGATGATTTTCCGATGACGGTAACGGGCAAGGTGCGTAAAGTAGAAATGCGCTCGCAGGCGATTGAGCTGCTCGGGTTAAATGAGGCGTCGACCACTGTTCATGCCTGATGTGATGCAGGAGATTTGGCTCTAGGGTTAAGTCAATCGGCAAAGCATGCGCCATTTGGGGATAAATCATTTAATTCGGTCGCAAAAGGATTTGATGTGCGGGATTAACATTGATTACCGCCCTCAGGCTGATACAAAAAAGTTGTTAGGCTGAGAGCAGGTTTTGATCATTCAGCGAAGCTCGCTGGGCAAAAGGGTTGGGTTAAAAAAAGCGATTGGCAGTGCTGGTGATTACCGGCAGAAGTAAGCCTAACGAAATGCAATGAGTGAGTAAAAGAGCGCAATCTATGAAGCAATGGATGGTTTTGCGACACAATCCGGTGTCGCTGCTGGTGTTAATGAGTATCGCGATGCCAATTGCTTTCCATATTTGGTCGGCATTACTCAATAACTTTGTGGTTGAGCGGGCGAACTTTACAGGCATTGAGATCGGCATTTTACAAAGTCTTCGAGAGGTTCCAGGTTTTCTGGCCTTCACCACCGTCTTCGTTTTGCTGATTTTAAGGGAGCAGACCTTCGCCGTGATGTCTCTGGCGATGTTGGGGCTCGGCGTTGCACTGACGGGGTTCTTCCCAACCGAGTATGGCCTTTACTTCACCACCGTTTTGATGAGTCTTGGATTTCATTATTTCGAGGCTGTGAAACAATCCCTGAGTCTCCAGTGGCTTAGCAAGGAAGAGGCGCCCAGAGTCCTTGGCCGTTTAATCGCGGTGGGTGCATTCACCTCATTGACGGTCTATGGGCTTTTGTGGGTTTGCCTAGAGTGGCTGGGTTGGTCCTTTCAAACCAATTTTGCGCTAGCAGGTAGTGTCTGTTTGGTCTTGTCAGTTTTGATGTGGTTGGTGTTCCCGAGATTTGAAAGCAACACAACCCAGCACAAGACGTTAATTCTGAGGCGTCGTTATTGGCTCTACTACACGCTCACCTTTTTATCCGGTGCTAGGCGCCAGATATTTGTGGTTTTCGCTGCTTTCCTAATGGTTGAAAAGTTTGGCTATAGCGCCTCAGAAATTACGTTACTGTTTTTGATCAACTATGCATTTAATTGGCTGTTTGCCGAACGCATAGGCTCGCTCATTGGGCACTGGGGTGAACGGGCCTCGTTGACCTTTGAGTACGTTGGCTTGATTCTCGTCTTTTTGGCTTACGGGCTGGTCACTCATCCCATTTTGGCCGCGACCCTTTATGTCGTTGATCATATGTTTTTTGCATTGGCGATCGCGATCAGTACCTATTTCCAAAAAATTGCAGATCCTCGAGATATGGCCAGTTCCGCAGGAGTGTCCTTCACCATCAACCACATAGCAGCAGTGGTTGTGCCAGCAGCCCTAGGTTTGGTTTGGATGGTTTCTTCGATGTGGGTCTTTTTTATCGGTGCTGGCTTTGCGATCTTGTCCTTGATCGCAGCGCAATTGATACCTCGGCATCCAAAAGCAGGCGAAGAGGTTAACTTACCTTTTGCAACGGCAAGTCATCCAATCACTTGATCTTAGGCGCGGCCAGTGAGCGATTCGTCACGGCTTGCGCAAAATTAGGGTAAAGCTTGTCGTGCTAGGGCGCTTCGATTGGGATCACGCCCAACAGCCCTAGTAGGGTCTGCGACCCCGGGTGAATGCGAAGCTGGCACTGATGTTAAACGGGCTGTACCAGCGTCTGCTGTCGATCAGTCTGCAGTATGAGGCTTCGCGTCCTGTGCCCTCAAGGCGGCGATGTCGATGAGATGAGCCTGTGTCGGTGATTGGCTCCTGCCATCGAGGACCGGAACATTTGGCCATGCAAGTTGGGTTTTAGGCAGATACGAGGCATTGTTTGCAAAGTGTGAGACACTCAGACGTGCTGGAGGGAAAGCAAGGCGAGTAAACTTGCCCGCGGACCGCGCTAAGACTCGCCCAGTCTAGCGATGGTCAGCGGTCTTTTGCACGACATATTTGATGATTGTGCAGAGTTAGGGGGATTGGCTTGCTGTTTGCCTCGGTTAGATTCTTGAGGATGGAATGTTCCAAGAAATAATGTTCCAAGAAATAAAAGATGAATTGATAACAATTAGGAGAAAACATGAGCAGCTCTGGACCAATAGAAGATAGGCTTTCAATTCGAGAACTTGTTGATTCGTATAATGACGCAGTGATGCGCTTTGACGGCGATGCTTGGTCAGCGAATTGGGCTGAAGACGCAGTTTGGAATTTGCCTGGTGCAGGAGAAATTGCCGGTCGATCAGCGATTTTAACCGTTTGGCAAGGTGCGATGAGTGCGTTTAGCTTTGTCGGCTTTTTTGCATCAGCGGGTCCAATCACCGTGACTGGCGATACCGCTGCTGGTATCTGGTACCAGCAGGAATTCCTACATGGAAAAGATGGTGGTAAAAGGGTCGTCACAGGGCGCTATCAGGATGCCTATTCTAGAAAAGACGGTCGATGGTTCTTTCAGCGACGGGATTATGAAGTATTACACGCTGAGGTTACGGATCCGTCCTAAGGGCCGGAAGTCATAACCTCTTTCGATGAAATGAATGCCTCAGATTGCGCTTGGCTTGACAATGCTCAAGTTGATGACTGTGAATACTTTTGCGTCGCCGTAGGCCGATCCTAGGTAAGGCGCCTGATGCGATCTTAAAGCCTTAGACGCGGTGGTAGGCTCGGACAGCCGTGAATCGGAAGGGGCGGCCGAATGAGGGCCGGGATTCGGCAATTGAATCGATACAATATGGGTTTAGGTTTCGTCCCGCGGCATTCAGCGAGTCTTTTTGTTTTATAGGATATTGCGTTTGAAACGCTCGAAGAAGGGTTGAGCTTGCATTCATTGAGACGGGAATGAGTGCGATAAGAATTGCACCTTGGCGTGCAGACAATTAACAACAGTAAAAATAAGGAAGCGATAACATTATGGCAACGATACTGATCACTGGTACTAACAAGGGCGTCGGCCTTGAACTCACCAAAATTTATGCAGCAAGAGGTGACACCGTGTATGCCGCTTGCCGAGACCCAGGATCGGCTGAGGCGTTGGCAGCAATCGCGGGCGACGTCAAGGTGCTTTCATTGATCGTCGGCGATTCAGGATCAGTGGATGAAATGGCGGTAAGCCTTAAGGACGTTGTCATTGACGTTGTCATTAATAATGCGGGGATGAAAGGCCCCGAATTCGATCAGCAAAACACCTATGCGATGGATTTTGATGGCTGGGCGGAGACCTTTAATGTGAATAGCATGGGGCCTGTTCGAGTCATGCAAGCACTCCTACCTAATCTCAAGCAATCGACGAATGCAAAAGTTGTGACGATCACCTCACAGATGGGAGCACTGTCCCTTGATATGGCAGCAGCGCACGCTTACTGTGCTTCGAAGGCGGCGGTCAATAAATTTATGCGGCTTGCTAGCATCGATTTAAAGAAAGATGGAGTCGCGGTTGGATTGATTCACCCAGGTTGGGTACAAACGGACATGGGCGGGCCACAAGCGGATTTAACGCCCCAAGAAAGTGCCGAAGGCATTGTTGCCGTTGTTGATCGGCTGTCGATAGCGTCCACTGGCGGTTTTTGGAAGTGGAATGGAGAGACGCACGATTGGTAGACGCTGATGTTTACCCCGACTCGGTGTTCGTCTTGTCGCTGGGTTAAGCGTTAGACCGGCTATGGTGCTTGAGGCTAAAAGCGCCTGACATCATGATCAAAGCCTGGGGGTCTGGAGTATTCTGAGTAGGACCCCAGGCCTTTTGCCTTCGGGTCGTAGCCTGCTGCGTCTGTCAGTAAGGTTTGCTTAAAAAGCCAGAACCTATCGGTGCCTAACGCCCAGAGGGACTGTCATGAAATATCGCTGCCCAGTGTGTCAGAAGCATGCCCTGGTTAAGGAAACAGGAGGATTCAGTTGTGATGCTGGGCATCGTTTCGATAGGTCCCGGTATGGATATGTCAACCTGTTACTAGCTCACCAACGTCGCAGCAAAAACCCTGGCGATGCTGCGGCCATGTTGGCTGCGAGGCGCACATTTTTATCCACCGGCCATTACGCGCCGTTGGCTCAAGCTCTGGCTGGAGCCATCGCAACCGATTGGTTGCCGAGCGCCTGCCTGTTAGATGTCGGCTGTGGAGAGGGCTATTACTTGTCGGCTCTGGAGCGAGCGGATGTCGGCATTAAAGCGGACCAGTTATGGGGGATCGATATTGCCAAGGCTGCGGTACAAATGGCGGCCCAGCGTGATACTGCGCGGTCCCTTGCGGTCGCTGCAGCGCGGGTTTTACCCTTTTTTGATAACAGTTTTGATGTCGTACTGTCCGTTTTCTCGCCTTTTGATCTAGACGAGGTTGAGCGTGTCTTAAAGCCGAGTGGGCAATTTGTGGTGGTCGGACCTGGCCCCCAACATTTGCAAGAATTGAAGGCAATGATCTATGCCGAGGTTCAACCCCATGCTGCAAATTTTGCCAAGCTAGAGGCAATGCGAGTATGGAAAATGGCTAGTCAACGGCAGATACTGTCTGAAGCCTTTTTACAAGATGATGCGCTCGCAGCCCTTTTTCAAATGACCCCTTATTACTGGCGGGCAACCGCTCAGCAACAGGATGACATCGAATCGGTTCGCCAGGCTGTCGTCACCTTAGATTTTGATCTACGAACCTATCGATTAGGTGATTTACCTTAAATTTTTTTAAGATACTGGGGCATCGTTTTGAAGGCCGTCAACGAAAAGCGTCGTAAATTTGTAATTTTGTTACTTAAAATGATTATTTCTTGGTAAATTTGGACTAAAATTAGTATTTTTACTACATATCTAGGTCGAGGATGGTTAGGATTCAGCGGCGCTCAAATCAAGTGCGGCCAACCAAACCGGTTTTTTCAGGTAGCTAGGGCGCCATTGTTGCTGTCAAAAAAAGGGGTTGCGGGAAAACCTTAAATAGGAATTTATCAAGGGCAAGCTAAAAGTGTTAGCCAGAGAGGTCGACCTCGAAAAACTGGATGTGTAGAAGACAAGTACAACAAATACTCGACGCTGGGCTTCATTGGTAGGGTTGATTAGATTGAACTCCAACCCTCTCTAAGTTCTGATGTCGTCCCTGATCTCAGGCTTGTTATGAAGCTGGAGTGGCTAAAGTGCCAAGCGTCGTTAGAGTCTTTGATCCAACAGGTGTAATTAGGAGAGCCAACCGGCATGCATCCAATCGTTAAGCAAGTAACCGATACTATTCAGCAGCGAAGTCTGCAGCTGCGCCAAAGCTATTTAGAGCAAATAACAGCCGCAAAAAAAGATCAACCTAGGCGAGATGCGCTCAGTTGCGGAAATTTAGCCCACGGGGTTGCTGCCTGTGGCGGAGATAGAGATCGGCTAAAGTTGATGCAGAGCAGCAATATCGCAATCATTTCTGCGTACAACGACATGTTGTCCGCCCATCAACCGTATGCAGGTTATCCAGAGATTATCAAGGCAGCACTTCGTGGAATGGGCGCAACGGGACAAGTAGCGGCAGGGGTGCCCGCTATGTGCGATGGCGTCACCCAAGGGCGACCGGGGATGGAACTTAGCCTGCTAAGTCGCGATCTCATAGCGCAATGCACTGCGGTGGGTTTGTCCCACGAGATGTTTGACGGCGTATTGGCCCTTGGGGTGTGCGATAAAATTGTTCCCGGACTGTTGATGGGCGCCCTATCTTTTGGCCACTTGCCAGCCATATTTGTGCCAGCAGGACCAATGCCATCTGGGCTGGCTAATAAAGAAAAGCAGGCGGTGCGACAGCGTTATGCACGGGGAGAAATCTCTCGAGACGCGCTGTTGGAAGCAGAAGTTGCCTCGTATCACAGCCCCGGCACCTGCACTTTTTACGGTACCGCCAATAGTAACCAAGTGATGTTGGAGGCCATGGGCCTACAGCTACCTGGTAGCGCATTTGTTCAGCCTGATGATGGCCTACGCTTGGCCCTTACCCAAGCCGCCAGCGAACAAGTCACGCGTATTACCGCGCTTGGTAATGACTATCGGCCAGTCGGCCAAGTTGTAGACGAGCGGTCAATCGTCAATGCTGTGGTTGCTTTGCTTGCCTCTGGCGGTTCAACGAACCACACCATCCACCTGATTGCGATTGCCAGAACTGCAGGTATCGCGCTGAATTGGTCCGATTTCTCTGATTTGTCCAAGGTCGTGCCATCAATCTGTAAGATTTATCCCAACGGTGAAGCAGACATCAATCATTTTCATGCAGCTGGAGGAACTGGTTGCTTTTTTCAAGCGCTGTTAGAGGCTGGGTTAATGCACGCTGACACAAAAACCGTGTGGGGCTCAGATTTTGCTGACTTTACCCAGGAGCCATGGTTAAACAACGAAGCGCTTGATTGGCGACCGGCGCCAAAACAGTCGCTAGACAAAGACGTTCTAACCGATTGTGATTCGCCATTTTCTGACCAAGGTGGCCTGTCACTGTTGACCGGTAACGTGGGTCGCAGCGTCATTAAGGTGTCGGCAGTACCCCAGACTCACTGGGAGATCACCGCACCTGCGATTGTAATTGATGACCAAGATGAGCTGGAAGCACTCTTCACTGCTGGTCATCTGAATCGGGACTTTGTGCTGGTGGTTCGGGGTCAGGGTCCGAAGGCTAACGGGATGCCAGAGTTACATAAGCTGACACCATTCTTGGGGTCATTGCAGGATCAAGGTTTTCGAGTTGCGCTGGTGACCGATGGCCGTATGAGCGGTGCCTCGGGCAAAGTGCCAGCAGCGATCCATGTATCACCAGAAGCCCTCGCAGGTGGCATGATTGGAAAGATTGAGTCCGGTGATCGCATTCATCTAGATGCCAATCAGGGCACGTTGAATGTCGTAGTGGATCCAGAGGTGCTTGCAGCGCGCCCAGCGTGGCAAAAGCCCAGCCTTAATGACTATGCGTGTGCTAGGTTTTTGTTCAGCAGTAGTCGGATGCAACTTTCGAGTCCCGAATCAGGGGCAACTTATTTGTTCGAGGCCTTGGCAGATGCTTGAGCAGTGGTCGTTGATTGCGGATATTGGCGGCACCAATGCCCGTTTTTGGGTTGTTCCTGAAGACAGTATTTCACACCAATGGGCCAAGCAATATCTGGTCAATGAGTTCCCGTCATTCCCGGATGTGCTGCGTCAAGTATTGGCGGACATTGCTGAATCACGGCTTTTTACAACCTTACCCAGTCGGGCATGTTTTGCAGTCGCTTGCCCGACGGACGTTGATCGGATTGTCTTTACCAATAGCCATTGGAACTTCTCTAAAGATGAAGTGGCCAAGCTCCTTGGTGGTTGCTGGGTGGTATTTATCAACGATTTTGTTGCGGTAGCGCACGGTGTTTTGCACCTTGATGCTGGTGATGTACGCCAAATTGGTGGCCGTAGTCCGCAGGAAGACCGTGTCAAGGTAGTATTGGGCGCCGGTACTGGGTTGGGTGTAGCCGGTATTGTACCGGTGAAAGGCCGATACGTTGTGGTTGAGAGTGAGGGCGGGCATGCCGATTATGCGCCGGTGGGTGATCTGCAGATAGAGGTTAAGCGCCGATTGCGTAGACAGTTTAATCGGGTGTGTGTAGAACGCGTTGTGTCGGGCCCAGGGCTTGTGAACATTGCAAATGCGCTTGCCGATATTCAGCACCGAACCAATCGTTTTGAGACTCCGAAAGCCATCGTTGAAGCCGCAATCGCGGAGCAAGATGAATTGGCCTTAGAGACGCTAACTTTTTTTTGTGATGTCGCAGGTGCTGTGGCGGGTAATTTGGCGCTGACTTTTGGCGCCAAGGGTGGTGTTTATCTGGCCGGCGGGGTGATTCCAAGGTTTGCCACCATTTTAGCTGAGAGCGGGTTTCGTAGTGCCTTCGAAGACAAAGGCCGATTTAGAAGCTATTTGGCCGATATTCCGGTGTACCTCATTACCCATGAAACTTTGGGCCTTGAAGGCGCGGCCCAGTATTTAAAGGAGGGTATGACAGTATGATGACGAGAATTTTAACAGAGCAACCGATTGTTCCGGTGCTAACGGTCCATCATCTGGACGATGCGCTGCCCATGGCAGAGGCACTGGTTGCTGGCGGTCTAGAGGTCTTGGAAGTAACCCTTCGGACGCCAGCGGCGTTAGCCTCTTTACGCTTAATGGCAGACCAAGTCCCCGGGGCGATTGTTGGTGCCGGGACGGTCTTATCAACCGATCAATATCGAGCCGCTGAGGATGCTGGGGCACAATTTTTTGTCTCGCCCGGCGCAACCGATGAGTTGTTGAAGGCGCTGCCGACTCACGCTTCTTTGCCGGGGGTTGCCAGTGCCAGCGAGATGATGCGAGCGTTTGATGCCGGGTTTCTTGTTCAGAAATTTTTCCCAGCGGAAGCGCTCGGAGGCACCTCGTTGCTAAAGTCGATTGCTGGGCCCTTTGAGCAATTGCATTTTTGTGCAACGGGTGGAATTGACGCTTCGAATATGGCGAGTTATTTGGAATTGTCGAACGTGCTTGCTGTGGGGGGATCGTGGATGCTTCCCAAAGACGCGATTGAAGGCGGAAATTGGCAATGGATTACCGAGTTGGCTAGACAAGCCACTGCAGTCGCTGCTGCTGCTCGGCCGGCAGCAGCTCACGCTACTGCGACGGCGGCGATCTTATGAATGAACAAAATATCGATCTGGTTATCTTCGGCGGGCTGGGCGATCTTGCGGGCAGAAAGTTGTTGCCTGCATTATATCAAATCGAGCGTGCGGGTCTGCTCTCAGACCGGGTTAGACTTGCAGCTGTAGCAAGAGATCCCATCGAAACCAAAGGTTTCTTGGATTATGTCGAGGGTCGCCTCAAACAGAGTTTAGCGAGCGCCGACTGGTCTGAGAGCGTTTGGCAGAAACTCTCGAAACGTTTCTCTTACATTGGCATGGACTTTTCGAATAAAAAGCACTTTAGTGCTTTAAACGCCTGGTTAGACTCGGATCGCTTGGTGATTTACTACTTAGCGACACCGCCGAGCCTGTTCGGTGCGATCAGTCAGCATTTGCATGACGCCGGTTGCATTGCCTCGACCAGCAGGATTGTGCTCGAAAAACCCAT
Organism: Pseudomonadales bacterium; assembly: GCA_016779565.1. Classification (GTDB taxonomy): domain Bacteria; phylum Pseudomonadota; class Gammaproteobacteria; order Pseudomonadales; family Azotimanducaceae; genus UBA9926. The sequence goes on along the minus strand of JADHNJ010000061.1, from coordinate 1,994 downwards.
TGGGCATGATCTTGCCAGTTCGAAATCGGTCAACGACACCGTCGCGCGTTATTTTACCGAACGTAATATTTACCGTATCGATCATTATCTGGGCAAAGAAACCGTGCAAAATTTGCTTGCGCTGCGCTTTGCCAATCGTTTGATTAACTCGCAGTGGGATAATACTTGTATTGACCATGTGCAAATCACGGTGTCCGAGACGGTGGGAATCGAGGGTCGTTGGGGTTACTACGATCAGGTCGGACAACTGCGCGATATGGTTCAAAATCACTTGTTGCAGCTGCTTTGTATGGTAGCAATGGAGCCGCCAAATTCCTTTGAAGCCGATGAAATTCGCGCGGAAAAAGTAAAAATCCTGCGTGCGTTGACGATGATCGATGCCAGCGATGTCGAGCAATGTGCAGTAAGAGGGCAATATGCAGCTGGCTGGATTGCTGGCCAACCAGTCGTTGGGTACACCGAGGAAATCGGATGTTCGCAGAAAGATTCAGCCACCGAAACTTTTGTGGCCATTAAAGCTTTTATCGACAATTGGCGCTGGTCCGGCGTGCCGTTTTATCTCAGAACGGGCAAGCGACTGGGAGAAAAAGCAACACAAATCGTGATCGCTTATAAAAACCAACCCCATGCGATTTTTCCGGATCGGCAAGCTTTAGGAAGTAATCGCTTAGTGATTCGGCTGCAACCTAACGAGGGAATTCAGTTAGAAATGGCCTCAAAGAAGCAAACCTTGAAAGATCGGCTCAGTCTCGAAAAGCGCTTATTGAACTTGGATTTTTTTGACACAGAAGGTCAAGATCGTATTCCAGATGCCTACGAACGACTCTTGTTAGAGGTGTTCAAAGGTGACCAATGGTTGTTTGTGAGTCGGGGCGAAATTGAAGCTTCTTGGCGCTGGTGTGATCAACTAATTGGCGCTTGGCAAGACAAAGCTTTGAAGGTGCATCGTTATAGTGCAGGGTCATCAGGCCCGTCTAAGGCAGAATTGTTGATAGAGCGTGATGGGCGTAGTTGGTTTGGTGAGAGCACGCTGTCGTGAACGAATTTGTCGATGAGGCGGCGCTCGTCTTGGCGCTGAGTACAGCGATAGCGACGCAATTGCGGGCTGGTATTGAGACTCGGGGTTCAGCGTATCTGGTGGTGTCAGGCGGTCGGTCGCCGGTTCCGTTGTTTCGAGCGCTGAGCGTTGCCGAAATAGATTTTTCAAAGGTGACAATTTTATTGGCTGATGAGCGTTGGGTGCCGCGAGATCATGCCGACAGCAACGCACGTTTGGTCGCCGAGCATTTGTGTCAAGATCGGGCGCGCGCTGCAACCCTGCTACAGTATTATAGGTCTGGGGTGACCTTAGAAGCACAAGTTCAGCAGTTAGACCCTGTAGTCGGTCAATTGCCGATTTTTGATGCTGTGGTCTTAGGCATGGGGCTAGACGGACATACTGCATCGTTGTTTCCGGACACTAAAGCTTTGACCGAGGGGCTAAATCTAGCGAGTCCACACTCGGTGCTTGCGGTTAAACCCCTCTCAGCGCCTCATGCTCGATTAACCCTAACCGCTGCTCGATTGTTGAGGACCCACAGCTTGTATCTACCGATTATCGGACACGATAAGCGCCGAGTGTTGCTGGCAGCTGCAAAAGCTGAAATCGAACGGTTGCCGATCGGGCGCTTTCTGCAGCAATCGAAAGCATCTTTAGAGGTGTATTGGGCGGCGTGAGTGGACACTTAACACACAAGCAACAGATGCGCTGCACGCCATATGGGTTGCAGTTTCGCGGTCTTGGGCTGCCATGCATTACGCACTTAAGACTGATTAATGACTCACGACCAAGCGTCCATGGATAAAGCCTGTTGAGTAATCGCTTACACGATATATCCCCACCAGGCTTGTGTGCGTTGAGCCGATAATAGGTCTCTGGTGGTCGCTATAAGAAGGCTAAGATCTGGTGCCGAAGACTAGGCTGAATGAGTGACAAGGGGCGCTAGATTTATCTG
>JADHNJ010000060.1 GCA_016779565.1 Pseudomonadales bacterium | reverse complement strand
TCTTCGTTGTAAGCACGCATCAACAGTTCGGCAATTCGCATTTGATGCACCTCATCTGCGCCATCGGCGAGTCTCGCCCATCTCGCTTGCTGCATCATTCCTGCTAAGGGTGTATCGGTCGAATAACCCAGCGCTCCATGAACCTGCATTGCCCGATCGATCACCCGCCATAAGGTGTTAGCTACGTGATGTTTTGCCATCGACACTTCTTGCTTAAATTCCATGCCTTGTTCAATCTTATAAGCCGCGTGTAAAACCATCAGCTTAGAGGCATAGAGCTCCATCGCCGAATCCGACATCATCCACTGGATACTTTGTTTTTCCGACAAGTAGCTGCCATGAGCAAAGCGCTTTTGGGCTCGGTCGATCAACATTTCTAAGGCCATTTCAATTTGACCCAGCCACCGCATGCAGTGAGCCAAACGCGCCGGCCCAAGCCTGACCTGCCCTAGCTTGTGGCCACCGCCGCGTTCGCCTAGCAAGTGCGTCTTCGGAACCCGTACATTGGTATATTTTATCTCTGGGTGGTTATGCCGGCCGCCCATCGTTTCAACATCTCGAACGATCTCAAATCCCGGGGTATTGGTTGGGACAATAAAGGCTGAATTCCTTGCTTGCGGTACCTCGGCGTCAGGATCAGTTCTCGCGATCACAATGGCAAAATCCGCCCCCTCTGCGCCCGAGGTGAACCATTTATGACCATTGATCACCCAATGGTCCCCGTCTTCTACAGCACTGGTCTGAATGAGGGTTGGGTCAGACCCCGCAACCTCTGGTTCTGTCATAGAAAAACAGGATCTCGCGGTCCCCTCTAATAGAGGTTTTAAAAAATGCTCTCGCTGATAGTCCGTCGCAAAATGGTACAAGGTGTGCATGTTGCCCTCATCCGGGGCTTGGGCATTGATGATATAGGGACCCATTGGCACCTTTGCCGCCTCTGCTGAGACCGCCGCCAAGGCAGTCACGCCGAGCCCCATACCCCCGACATCCTGCGGCATGTGCGGCAACCAAAAGCCAGCTTCTTTGGCTTGTTGCCGTAGTGATTTAACCAACACAGACCAATCCTCTCGGGTAGCGCTTTTATCTTCTCTTAGCGCCGCAAACGCTGGCTTGACAGTATCGTGTAAAAAATTACGCATCATCAGGCGCGCATCTTCAACTTCCTGACTAAAGGTAAAATCGATGGGCATGTTTTTTCTCCTTACGGGTGAATAACAAATCGCCAAGGGTGTGCAAAGCGACCGGGCTCCTTCTCACGTATACTGGGCCAGCAGACATGGCTTGATGCTGCCATTAACCAAACCACAGTCCCGAGGCCCTTGCAATCATTTCTATGGATGACCAAACGCTACGACAACAGCTTGAGACCGTGTTGCATAAGACCTTGCCAGACTGCCAATTGCAGCTCTCGGCACCACCGCTCTGCCCGCGGATTAAGCTCGCGCTGCTAGCACCGACGCTCCCCACTGCTCCGCTGCCTCATGAAACCATGCTTAAAGTGCTCGAAACACCGGCCTATTGGAGCTTTTGTTGGGCCAGCGGGCAAGTTTTGGCGAGCTATTTACGCCAACATCCAGAAATCGTTGCTGACCGACGAGTGGTCGATTTCGGTGCCGGATCTGGGATTGTCGGTATCGCTGCCAAACTCGCCGGTGCCGCCGAAGTGCTGGCAATCGACAGCGACCCAGATGCGCTTGCGGCCTGTCGAATCAATGCGGCACTCAACAACGTCACTCTGAAAACACTTTCTGACCTTTCCGACCTCAGAGCAAATGCTGATCTCATCATTGCAGCGGACGTATTATATGACAGGGATAATTTCCCTTTGCTTGACGAGTTACCGAAACTGGCTCGACGGGTCCTCATTGCCGACAGTCGTATCAAACAGTTCTCTCACCCTTGTTACCAACGAATTGGAGAACAAACTGCCACTACCTGGCCGGACCTAGAAGAGCACCCAGAGTACAATCTAGTACGTATCTTCGAATCCATCCTCTCTGGCTAAGGCTGGTTGACCCTCTTGGGCTGGGTAGCCATCCCTCAAGTTGCTAAGCCGCTCGATCAGAAGTAGGCCTCAAGGCTCAATACAAATCCCTCGTCGCTCACAGACGACGGTCCTAGGTTCGATTCTCTGGTTAACATTGGGACAAATCCAGCACGAGTAGCAACTTGTATACCTCGGTCATGCGCATCCCGGCGGAGCCAAAGCAACAGCCGGTCACATTGGAGTCGCTTTGCGACGGTCACCGCATGAATCAATAACTTACGTCCCATGTGTCGTCTTCGAATATCTGAGCGCAGGTACCAGATCAAAAGCTCGGCGGTATCGTGCTCTGCGATCGGACCAGTTTCATCGACGCGTACGGCGATTACCCCTTCTAAACGACTGGTTTCAAGGATATAGATGTAGCAATCGTCTCGTTCAATCCACACTGCCCACTCAGCTTCCGCCCAAACCACAGGCGGTAAAAGCTCAGCGAAAGGTGCACTTCTGAGCGCCTCTAGATCGGTGACCTCTGCTCGGCGAATCCCAACCGATACCACGGGCGCAGCTGGGTCAACCAAGCACTAACTCAGCTATGGTACGCATCTGATCGACGTTCTTGGTATTGACCAGCAACGACGTGACCGGTGATTCGCGCCAGGCATCTAGACGATCTCGAATCCGCTCGATCGGTCCCACGAGAGAAATTTCATCCGCAAACTTCGACGGCACGGCCTGAAAAGCTTCGTCTTTTTTTCCTGCCAAAAATAAGTCTTGAATCTGTCTTGCCTCTGCCTCGAAACCCATGCGTGCCATCAATTCGGTGTGAAAATTCCGACTCTTCGCGCCCATACCGCCTATGTAGAGCGCTAGCCCATGCTTGATCGGAATCAACCCCTGCTCGATATCATCGCAAACAATCACCGATAGCCCCTGCATAATTTCGAAATTAGGAGCGCGATTCGCGATTTGGTCGGCGTAAACCTCTTGCCGATAAGGTGAGTAATACAGAGGCAGCCAGCCGTCGGCGATCTCTGCCGCCATCGTGACATTTTTAGGCCCTTCAGCGCCCAGAAAGATGGGCAAGTCCGATCGAAGCGGATGGGTGATGGGTTTGAGCGGTTTACCCAAGCCCCAGGCACCTTCACCGGTGTAAGGCAGAGGATAGTGCTCACCATCATTAACTACGGGCGCCTCTCGATTGAGCACTTGTCGAATGATATTGACGTATTCTCGAGTCCGAGCGAGGGGTTTCGAAAATGGCCTTCCATACCAGCCTTCCACAACTTGCGGCCCAGAGACCCCGAGTCCCAGGATCATCCGCCCACCTGACAAATGATCTAGCGTTAGCGCTGCCATGGCCGTTGCAGTTGGGGTTCGCGCTGAAAGTTGGGCAACGGCGGTACCTAACCGTATTCGCTCGGTGTGAGCGCCAATCCAAGACAGCGGTGTAAACACATCGGAACCCCAAGCCTCAGCAGTAAAAATAGCGTCGTACCCGAGGCGCTCGGCTTCCTGTGCGACTGCTACCATTCTTGGATCAGGGCCTGCGCCCCAATAGCCCATTTGCATACCCAGTTTTAGGTCTTTCATGGCGCAACTTCCTTTTTCTGTACTCTTCCCTGAATCGTATCACGACAGATATCGCCGCGCTCAATTTCAACGACCGACCAACAATCGGCTAAATCCGGGATCTTACACTCAAGCATCCTAGGACTTTGATTAAGAAAAATCGCTCAGATTAATGGCAGCAAAAGCATCACACTGGTATGCTAGCGCCCCTTAACTCAACCTAATAGTGGACAATAGAGATCAGCCATGGCAGACGAAAAAGACTCACCTAAAACTGGCGCAGGCGGCATTATTGAAGAAAAACTCTTCAAATCACGATCGATTTCGGTATTCGGTTCGGTAGATGAAAAGCTTGCAAAAACCGTCAGCCAGCAGTTGTTGGCCCTGTCAGCCGATAGCGATGACCCCATCACCCTTTACATCAGTTCTCCAGGGGGGCACGTCGAATCTGGCGATGTCATTTATGACATGATCAAATTTGTAAAACCTGAGGTTCGGGTTGTGGGGACAGGCTGGGTCGCCAGCGCCGCCACCAATATTTATCTCGCCGCCAAGAAAGAACATCGCTTCTCGCTGCCAAATACTCGCTATCTCGTGCACCAGCCCTCCGGCGGCTCTCGAGGCAATGCCACCGATATCAAAATTCAGATGGAAGAGATCCTGAAGACCAAGGCTCGTATCAATCGCATTATCTCTGATGAGACCGGTCGTCCTCTTGAGCAAGTTGAGAAAGACACAGATCGGGATTACTGGATGAGTGTCGAAGAGGCCATTGAATATGGCATCGTTACCAAGGTCATTAGTCATATCACAGAACTTGGCTGAGCCGCTTGCACGGCAGGTCTGGTACCTTGGGTGCTAGGGCCTTAGTTACTTGGACCTAAGTTGCTAGGCCTTAAGCGTCTAGACCTTAGTTGGTTGCAGCCAAAATGGTTATTGGCAAAGCAAGCCGTTTAACGCTGGCGCGCGCCATTGCCCAACGGCATCAGAAAATTAACCTGCCGTTCAACTTCAGCGAAACCCAGTGCCTTATGCGCGGCAATACTTTCAGAATTATCTAAAGTAGTGTCGCTGGCGAGCTCGGTAAACCCCCGCCTCAGCGCCCATCGGCTCGCCGCCTGCACCAACCCCCTGCCAACCCCTGCGAATCGGTAATTCGAGGCAACATACCAGCCTTCGATATAGGGTACGGGAGACAGCTCGCTGCCCTCTGCGTAAGAGCGCAGGCTGATTTCGATAAACCCGATCGGGTGTTCACCGGCCCACGCCAACAAAGCCACGGCGATATGCGGGTTTAGACCTTGAAAATAACGGTCAATATCTTGATCGTCACCGGCCTGCTCTGCGGGCCACAGCGCCCTTCGAAGATAGCGCCAAGCTTGCGCATCAGGGGGTTGTGCCTCTTGATAACGAATTGGCGTTTTAGGTCTAGCCAACGGCTTTAAACGAGGTCACTTTATAATAACAATAGCCTCCCACCGCGCCCGCGACGCCTTGCATGACGAGTCCGACCAGAGTTCGTGTCGGCGCAACACCCGACATTCCTAAGACAAGTTTTATCGTGACGTGAATGGCGATAAGCGCGACAAAGCCGCCAGCAACGTAGCCCACCCAGCGTTGCGCCGCTGTGAGTCGAATGATTCCGGCAGTCACTGGGAGGGCGATTAAGTAGGCAATTGCGATGAGCGGCAGATAGATATTGACCATATGCGTGAGGTCATGAAGCCAAGTCTGCCAGCGCTGTCCGAGTGTAATCTCAAAGCCCATTGCGGTCACTGCCGCAATATTGCCTTGTGACACTGCCAAACATCCAACCAAATAAGCTGCTAAAACCGCCGCAAAAAAACCGACTACAACTCGCACTTTCTGCCCCTTCTGCCTCGACCAAAATATTGTAACCCAATTTCAAGTAAGGGCGCGCCCTTTCCTTTAAATTGCTATCATAAGATCGCACTCGATTAGAGTATCTAATTATTTTTGACTGAGGCGGGATGCTTAGATCAAAACATCCCAAGGAGACATTATGTTACGACGCTTTTTACCTTTACTCATCGTGATGACGCTGCCTATCCAGGCAGACTATCAAAGCCGAGTGATTGCCGAGGGGCTCGATTTCCCTTGGTCAATGACCTTTGTCTCCGAGACTACCTTACTGGTCGCCACCCGTTCAGGCACCATTGAGCAAATTCATTTGGATAGCAACAAGCGCAGTTCCTTGAGCGGCGGCCCAAGCACCTATGTCGAGAGTCAAGGTGGATACTTTGATTTGATCACACATCCGGATTTCGAGCGCAATCAACTGCTTTATTTGGCGCTTGCCGAGGGCCCACCAGAAGCCAATGCGACGGCCATTTATCAAGCGGTGCTTGATGGCGATGTTTTGACCAACGTTACCCGAATTTTCCGCGTAAACCCGAGCAAAGATACGGCCGCACATTATGGTGGCAAGCTAGCCTTCTTACCGGACGGCACATTATTGCTGACCTCTGGGGATGGCTTTGAGTATCGTGAAGCGGCTCAGGATCCCTTCAATCAACTAGGAAAAGTGCTAAGAATGAACACCGATGGATCACCAGCCATCGATAATCCCTTTATTGACGGTACTAAGGGCGATCCTTATGTCTATTCCTATGGACATCGTAGCCCCCAGGGCTTGGCGATTGATGGCAATGGCGCCATCTGGATGCACGAACATGGCCCTCAGGGTGGCGATGAATTGAATCTAGTACGCGCTGGGGCCAACTACGGCTGGCCAGCTACGTCATTTGGCATCAATTACTCAGGCGCTAGGGTTACGCCGCTCACGTCGGCAGAGGGCATTGCATCACCGGTGACCTATTGGGTCCCCAGCATTGCGCCCTCGCATTTAATGATTTATCAGAGCGCTCTATTTAGTGATTGGCAAGGCCATTTATTTGTCAGCACCTTAGTCGACAAGGACGTCAAACGCCTGGTCATCGAAGATCAATCTGTGGTCTCAGAGACCTCAGTTTTCAGCGAATTCGATGCCCGGGTCCGTGCCATCTACGAAGGCCCGGATGGCGCCCTGTACCTACTCACCGATAGTGACAAGGGGCAAGTTATTGAGGTTAGACCGATCAATGATGCGCCGAACCCACCTGCATCCGGCTTGCCTGTCGCACCAGGTGAAGCCGCATCGGATCCTATCGGCTAGGGGTTAGGGCACCAATACCTCGATGGGAAAGTCAACGCCCACAGGTTCCCAGGTATCAGGATCGCCTCGAAAGCCAGGTAAAATACCCTCTAAGCGGATCGGATCGACGCGAATCAGAAGGTAATCTTCTGGGAAATTGGGGTACAGCTTGTCCGAATCACTGTCGCGACGCATCGCCGCCTTGATCGCCGTGTCTTCTACCAAACTGGCTTTGCCCATGATCGACACATAACTTCGTGAAGCTTCGTTGAAATAATGCAAGGTCACTTTTGGATGAGCCCGAATTTCTTGCACTTTTCGAGTTACCGGCTTTGTGGCGACCCAAACCACATAAGCGCTGTCGGGCGGAAAGGCCTCGACAACCCTGGCTTTGGGCTGACCTCTCTGGTCTATTGTGATTAAGACGGGATACGCTGTGTCCTTGATGACAGCGCTTGCTGCCGATAAAATTGCTTTTGTCTCCGCTAATGCTGCAGCCCCGAAAAGACAGATCGCGATCGCTGCCCCTAGACGCCCCAAACTCTGTGGTCTTCTATACCGGAGCATCAAAGGCCTCCATCGCATGCACAACGCTCGGCGTTATCGAAGTTTTCGACTGGATTTTTCAATGGATCATGGACATTAACGTCAAGCCATCAGCGTCACATCCACTGCGCCGGCTTAGGTAATAATCAGAGCTGCGACAATCAAAATAACCGTCAGTACACCAAAACCTGCCATGGTCCATGCTAACGATCGGATGGTTTTGCGATCGCTTTCGGCTGCTTGTTCAACGCTGATACTCATTTGGACTCCTGCTTCCATTCTTTGTAAGCTCAATGTACGGGAAAGTAAATGGGAGTCAAGCCGCTCCCTCGCCTAAAACGCTTAAACATCGGAACGTCTAATGCCGAAGCTCACCTTCAAAGTGCTTCATGAATTTGTCAAAGCTGCGAGACTCAATCTCAATCAGACTCATTGGGACTATCTCATCGGGGGTACTGAGACCGAGACCACCCTGAGGCGCAATCGACAAGCCATCGAGCAGCGGGCGCTGATGCCCCGAGTACTAAATGACGTCTCTGAGGTATCAACATCATGTACCTTACTGGGCTGCCCGCTTGCTATGCCCGTCCTGTTAGCACCCATTGGGTCGCTACAAGTCTTGGATGACGCTGGCGGCGCAGGCGCGGCCTTGGCGGCAGGCGAGGCCGGGATCATGAGCTTTGCTAGCTCAGTTTGCGAACCCAATTTAGAGACCATTGCAGGCGCTTCAGGCGCGGCAAAGGTCTACCAGCTCTACGTGCGAGGTGACGAGACTTGGGTCGATGACATTATCCGCCGAGTGATCGCCTCTGGCTATCAGGGTCTTTGCTTGACTGTTGATACCGCGGTTCTCAGTCGCCGAGAACGGGATATCTCTAAGCGGGTCATCCCAACCTCTCAAGCATCCGCCGGTGACTTTACATTTCAAGCGAAGCTCGCATGGGCTGATGTCGCCAGGATTAAACGTGACTTCGACCTGCCCTTGATTCTCAAAGGTATCAATCATCCTGATGACGCCAAGCGGGCACTTGACCATGGTGTCGAGGCAATCTACGTCTCCAACCATGGAGGCCGTCAATTGGACCATGGCCTTGGCACGCTGGATCTACTCAGCGATATCAAGACTGTTGTGGGCGACCAAGCTGAGCTCATCATCGATGGCGGCTTTTACCGCGGCAGCGACATTCTCAAAGCACTTGCACTGGGGGCTAATGCGGTAGGTCTGGGTCGGTTACAGGGTTGGGCTCTTGCTGCTGGGGGTCCTGACGCCTTGGTCAGTTGCTTGAATATTTTAAGGCTTGAACTGATTGAAGCTTTGGCTTTGTGCGGCCTATCCGATGTCGGCGATGTCCATCCAGATCTCGTGCGCCCTGCTACCCCGGTTTCAGACGCTTCGATTTTCTCAGCCTTTCCGCTGTTAAGCTTCGATGAAGGTTACTAACCCCCTCGACGGAATCGATGCAAACGCGCCAACCAGGGCATCAGCCACTCGGGTTTACGCGCCTTCTGCCAAGCCCCTGCGGTGAATTTATTCATCTCGCTCCAAGTCGGATAAATATGGATGGTGCCCAGTATTTTGCGCAAGCCCAAGCCGTGCTTCATCGCCAGAACAAATTCAGCGATGATCTCGCCTGCATGCTCACTTACGATCGTGACACCAAGTATTTTATCTGACCCGGAACGGGTGAGCACTTTCACGAATCCGGCTCGTGATCGCTCGGCGATGGCGCGATCTAATTCGGCAACATCAAACTTCGTACATTCGTAGGCAATACCTTGCGCTATTGCCTCGGATTCGTTCAGCCCAACTCGCGCGATTTCCGGGCTGGCAAAGGTACACCAAGGAATTACTCGCTCGTCGATTTTAAATTTTTTAAAGGTACCGAATAATGCATTTACAGCCGCATACCAGGCCATATGTGAAGCCGCGTGAGTCAACTGATATTTACCTGCCACGTCACCCACAGCATAGATATTGTGAAAATTGGTTCTAAGAAAACTGTCCACTGCGACCTGTCCCCGGTCGGTGATTTCAACACCCAAATCCTCTAGACCAAAGCCCGTCACTCTCGGTCTGCGGCCCGCCGCAAAAAGCACTGCATCGCATACGACAGTTTGGTTCGGTTCACCGTTACCCTCGGCGCTTACGGATTCAAGATCCAAAGTGAGCGCATCTTCAGAGACCGCAGCGGCAAGTTGGCTGCCTAGGTGCACCTCGACGCCTTCATTTTTCAAGGTTTGGGTGATGAGATCTGATACTTCTACGTCTTCGCGAAGTAACAATCGAGGCATCATCTCGATCAACGTGACCTTCGCGCCTAGGCGCGCAAAGGCTTGAGCTAATTCAACCCCGATCGGTCCGCCGCCCACCACGGCCAGGCGCCCTGGCAATTCCTTCAAAGACCAAATAGTTTCTGAGCTGAAACAACGAGAAGGATCAAGTCCAGCTACCTCCGGCACAACCGGTTCTGCACCGGTAGCGACTACGATAGACCGAGTCGTTAATGTCTCACCATTGACTTCGACCTCGTAGGGCGATCGGATCATTCCTTTGCCTAGCCTGACATCAACACCAAGCCCGCGATACCGTTCGGGAGAATCATTCGGTCTGATCGTTTCGATAGCAGCGGCGACACCTGCCATAACCGCTGAAAAATCAATCGTCTTATCTTTGACGGTGATTCCGAGTGTTTTACCTTGGTCAATCCCCGCCGCAAGGCGCGCACTGGTGATCAATGCCTTGCTAGGAACACAACCACTGTTTAAACAATCGCCGCCCATCTCTCCGGCTTCAATTAACGTGACTTCCGCTTCCACCGTCGCAGCTATCAGCGCTGTGACTAAGCCACCAGAGCCAGCCCCAATAACAACCAAGTCCCGATCGAATTTTTTGGGTTTTCGAAACTGTGCGTACTGACGCCGACGGGCCAATCCAGCAGCCATCGCCTTCATCAACCAAGGTAAAATAGCCAGTAAAATTAGCGATACAATTAATTCAAGAGATAAAATGCCGCGCGCAGATTCTAAACTTGCTAACTGCATACCCGCATTCACGAAGATCGCCGTTCCAGGCAGCATGCCAATCTGAGAAACCCAAAAAAAGGTTCTAGCCGGCAGTTGGGTTAATCCCATCCCTAAGTTGATGACAAAAAATGGCACTGCCGGCACTAACCGCAAAGAAAACAGATAGCGAGCGCCATCTTGCGCGACGCCCTCATCAATCACATCAGTCCAACGCTTGAATCGATTAGCGATCCAATCTCGAAGCAAAAACCGCGCAAACAGCATTGCCAAGGTTGCGCCGAGAGTCGAGGCGAACGAGACCAATACCAAACCCCACCAAAAGCCAAAAATTCCGCCTGCCAGCAGGGTTAACACCGCGGCGCCAGGTAATGACAACGCGGTAACGCCAATGTAGACGCCGGCAAAGATTAACGACCCAATAATGGGTTCGCCTTGCAGCGAGGCTTGCACCCGATACTGCGCTGACTTAACCGCGTCGAACGTCATCAGATCGCTGCCGCCCATGGCAAAAAATCCGGCAATCAACCCTAGCAAAACCAAAAACACCAAAGGTTTTATTAAACGCATTAGCTCGTTCATCCGCCCAAAACTAACATTCTAAGGCATCTGGGGATCGACCGGAGAAATTTTAGGGAGAGGTGCCAGACTCAGATATTTGATGACAATGTCGGGGACAGCATGAGGCGTGAGTGTGCTCTCCAGAGCATCGCCAGGCTCTCAAGCCAAAGGGTGCTAAAGACTCTCGTTAAAATCTTGGTACACTCTCTTTTTTATTGGAACCATGACCATGCAATCGGCTTTTCATCCCCCAAGTGACCCTGCCTGGCAAACCCTGACGGCACTCGCCAAATCTGCGCCTTCGGTCCAACAAGCAATGGACGATGCAGATTGGCGCAGCCAGTCATCCATGGCAGGCGCCGAACTAACCCTTGATTTAACGCATCACCGCCTAAGCGGTGACATTTGGCACCATCTTATTGCGCTTCTGGCAGCGTCGCCTTTTGAGGCACTCCGGCAAGGCTTGCTGACCGGTCAACCCATCAATCACACCGAAGACCGAGCCGTAGGTCATACGAGGATACGAACACCGGAATTCGTCTCCCAAGATCCGACCCTCAACGCGATTAAAATTTTTAGCGAGGGCGTTCGCTCAGGCCGATTACAGAGCGCAACGGGGCAAGCCTTCCAATCGGTTATCAATATCGGCATTGGCGGCTCTGACTTGGGACCCAAAATGGTCTGTGAGGCCCTCCGCGAACATGAGGAAGGTGGTCTTGCTGTTCACTTCGTAGCCAATGTTGACGGCGCAGAAATAAAGCGAGTTGTCGCCTTGTGCGACCCTGAAACAACTTTGGTCATTATCGCCAGCAAAACTTTTACAACTCAAGAAACAATGATGAATGCCCGAAGCGCTCGAAACTGGCTTTGCGAGCATCTCGGCGGCGAGCAAAGGATCGCCCCTCACCTTGTCGCACTCACAACAGCACGCGAAAAGGCAGTGGAGTTTGGCGTTGGCCCTGATCAGATATTTTCCTTCGATGAGGACATTGGCGGGCGTTACTCCCTATGGTCCAGTATCGGCCTGACCATTGCCCTGCAATCCTCGTTTGCAAGGTTTGAGGCCCTGTTAAATGGCGCTCATGCGATGGACCGACACTTTAGTGAGACGCCTCCCGAGCGCAATTTACCGGTGGCTTTGGCGCTGTTGGCAGTTTGGTATAGCAATTTTCTAGGCGCTCAAAGCCAAGCAGTCATTCCTTATTGCGAACGTCTCAATCTCTTTCCAGACTTTCTGCAACAGCTGGATATGGAGAGCTTAGGTAAACGCGTGGACCGACAGGGACAAGTCCTAGATTACACAACCGGTTTGGTCACTTGGGGCCAAACCGGCACTAATGGCCAGCATGCCTTCTTTCAATTGCTGCATCAGGGCACACGCCTGGTTCCCCTTGACTTTATCGGCATCAAGCAAGACCCTCAGTCTACCGTCGAGGCACACAGAGCCCTCAATTTAAATCTTGCCGCGCAGGTGACAGCTCTAGCTCAGGGGCGCGCAAATCAGGACCTTCATCGAGATTATCCGGGTAACAAGCCGAGCTCTGTCATCATCCTCGACACACTATCACCCCATCAACTAGGCGCGCTGATAGCCCTTTATGAACATAAGGTTTTTACCTTAAGCGCGCTCTGGCACATCAACGCTTTTGATCAATGGGGGGTTGAATTGGGTAAGTCCCTAGCTACGGCTTTTGATCAAAGCACCTATGATCAACATCCTGCGACGGCTACACTTCTTGATCGGCTCAGTCTCGAGTAATGGCGCAACTTTTCTATCGGCGATTTGGGGATAAAACCTACGAAGTACGCGCGGCTGGCGCCTCCTTACGGCTTTACACCAATGGCGCCTTTCACAGTCAATGGCATCCTAATCGAGTTTTTCAAGGCGCTGTCTGGGACTGTCTTACCCTGCCTGCGCTGTTGCTCAACAATCCGCCTCAGTCAGCGCTCATACTGGGAGTGGGGGGTGGTACCGCATGCCATCAGCTACAACGAATTGCCCCCTTGTCTCGTTCGGTAGGTATAGATTGTGATTCTGAGCACTTAGCGATTGCTCAACGATTTTTTAATCTTCGCTATCCCGGTCTTGATCTCCTCTGCGAGGATGCGGTGAGGTATGTTGAGCGCGACCGGACATTTTATGGGTACCTAATTGACGATCTTTTCCTGGACGGTCCGGAGGATCCTTTACGCCCTGATCTTAACGAGGAAATTTGGTTGAAATTGCTCTCAAGCCGATTGGCGGACTCAGGCGTTCTTGTGCAGAATCGTTTAGAGGTTGCCAAGGCAAAAGCATTTTTCCGGCAGCACCGCGCATTTTTTAGTGCTACCTTTGATCGAGTCCTGCTCCTAAGCGCTCAGCATTACAGTAACGGCATATTGGCAGCTTTTCGAGGACCGCAGGCTCGGTTAAGTCCTGAAGTTTTGTTTTCAGAAGGACTGAAACAGCGCGGCATCAGCACCCAGGGCCTAAAACGGATTAAAGCAACTTGGCTACAGTGATCACGCTTTGTCTTTTGCTCGCCGTCGCGCAAAGGCCAAGTTAAAAAAAAACTAAAATGGCCCAAACACAGCCTTATGTGGCGCCCGTTATCTGCGTTCGGTTTACTTGTTTTTGATCGCTATCTTCAACGTTACCCTTGTGGTCGTTTGAGGCTAATGCCTTCTAGATTTCACAATCGCGTGACCGCCCCGAGTCAGCCCCTCAAAAACCCCTTGATCGACCTCTTCCCAAAGTACCGCTTTCGCATAGTGACCGCCGATC
>JADHNJ010000059.1 GCA_016779565.1 Pseudomonadales bacterium | reverse complement strand
GGTGAGCCATTGCGCAGGCCCTTCGAGGTAGCGATGTCGATGTGGAAGAAGGGTTTCTACGTCCGTTATGGCGGCGACACTATTCAGCTTGGCTTACCCTTTATTGTTAACGAGACTGAGATTTCGAGTTTGATTAACGCCCTCGGTGATAGTTTGGCTGAATGTGCCTGATGGCGAGACTGTGCATAAGTAAAACGAGGAGCACTAGATTATGGGCCAGCGATTAGCAGGTAAAGTCGCGTTGATTACAGGCGGTACTAGCGGAATTGGCGAGGCGAGTGCTGAAGTTTTCGTTGCCGAAGGCGCTAAAGTCATCATATGTGGCCGGTCAGAAGATAAGGGTCAATCTTTAGCGACCCGTTTAGGCGACCACTGCCAATTCATTGCGGCTGACGTGCTTCAAGAGTCAGATATTGCAGGAGCTGTGGCGTTCACGGTAGATACCTTTGGGGGTTTAGATATTTTGTTCAATAATGCTGGAGGTCCGACTCAAGGACAGGTAGATAGCGTTGAGGCCGCTGCCATTGAGTATGCGATGCAGCTGTTGTTTTCAAGCGCTGCGCTTGGCATGAAGCACGCAATCCCGCATTTGCGAGCTAGGGGTGGCGGTGCCATCATCAATAATTCCAGTGTCGCTGCCATTCGTGATAATCAGGGCGATTTAATTTACTCAGCGGTGAAAGCAGCGCTAACCCATTACACCAAACTGTCCTCGGTGCGTCTCGGGCCTGATGGTATTCGAGTTAATTGTATTTCGCCGGGTGCAATTGCAACTCCGATTTTTTGGGGTGGTTCAGCTCGAGCCAATACCTTAAGTGATGAACAAAATGCCCAAAAGATGGCGAAGCTGCAGGCTAATTTGGCAGCCGCAACGCCATTGAAGCAATCCGGGTTAGCTCAGGATATTGCGTACGGTGCTCTGTATTTGGCGTCTGATGAAGGTCGTTTTGTTAACGGTCATGATCTGGTCATCGATGGCGGTAGAGTGAATTTTTTCCATGAGCCGCCTAGGGGATAAATCCTTTTTAAGATTGGCACCGCCTCGGTGGGCTAGGTCAAGCTTGCTCGGTAATGTCGCTTAAAGGAGGCGTTTTGGATCGGACCGGTGGTCTGCGCCTACCCCTTTTGTTTGTCGGGGCTTTAAAGGCGTATGCTATCCAAAGGTTTTGGGGACTCTAGCAGAGTCCCTACCCTCTGCCCGTATCTTGAGGTAGCCGCAAAGCCGCAAGAAAACCCACCAGGCCCAGGATGCCCGCCAATAAAAAAACCACAAAAAAGGACCCTGTTAAATCGGCAATTAGACCGCCCGTCGCCGGTGATAGCGTCTGAGCTAAGCCAAAGATCAGGGTCGCAGCCGCGAAGCTTGGGCCATAATTCGCCGTAGATGTGTGGGTGACCACGTACAAGGTGATTAAAGTGGGCAGCGCGCTAAATAACAGGCCAAGACCGATACAAGCACCATAGACGATAAGTACATCCCCACTTAAAACTGCGAAGACCAAGACCGGCCATAAACTAAACGCTGTGGCCAGCGTAAGCCGTAGACCAAGTCTGCTGGCAAGGGTGGTAAATATAGGTCCACCGAAAATCATAGCGGTGCCTGTTAGGGTAAACGCGGTTGCCGCACTTTGGGTCAACCAACCGCTATCATCTTCAAGTCGACTGGTGAGAAAACCCAGCACCAAGAGATACATAAATCCAAAAGTCGCATAAGCCAATATAAGCGGCTGCCAACCGGGCATCCGGCGAAGCGCATTAAAGCCGCCAATGCCCGCGCCACCCATGGGGGTAGATTGTTGGTGCCGTACAAACGCTAACACCGATATCAGAAGGACCAAGCCAACGGCAAATTGAATGCCATAGATCTCAGACCATGCGGCGTCACCTTTTGATGCCCTTAGGGCGCCACTAATTACGCTTACTAAGACAACGCCGAGCCCAATTCCTGAGCCCATTAGGCCCACCGCAAGCCCGCGGTAACGCTCAGGCAGAGCAGAGGCTGCGATTGCCGGTGCTGGGATCCAAAGACAAGCTCCGCCGAGACCTGTAATAAGCAGCGCAAAACTCAATGTCAGGGGGCTGGTGGCAAGGCTCGCAAACCCTAAGCCAGCGGTGGTCAGTACAAGTCCAAAGCGCAAGACTGTTGCTAAACGAAAGTGACCGGTTGCCCAAGCCACCAAGAGCGTGCCAAAAAGATAAGCGCCCATGTTCGTTGCGCCTATCAAGCCGGCAATGGTATTGGTAATATCCAGATTATCGCGGACAGCCGGTAGTAAAATCCCATAGCTAAAGCGGCCAAAAGCCTGGCCAACGGCAGCCGCAAGGGCAACCAAAGCGACCATTAGCCATCCAAAGCTTATAGGTAAGTGATCCTGTTGGTCGGGCCTATTCAAAACAGCATGGCCGGGGTGCAGCTGCGCTTATACATGATGTTATCCCGGTCTTTGGGTTGTTCGAAGAAGGTTCTCGGGGCTTGTCGCTTTGCTAAGGCAAAGCGCATCGGCGCCTCAACCCGTCGTGACTTTGGGCAATGCGGTGGTACTTATTGACTGCATGGCTTCTGCGCCAAGGGCATAGCTTCGTAGTCTCGCCTCTGGGCTGTAGATCGATGATACCAACATCAATTCATCAGCATCAGTTTGCGCGAGAAAGGCCTCTAGCTGTTCGGTTACGCGAGGTAGGTTGCCCACCGCTGAGCATTGACCGATGGCTTGAACCATCTGCTGTTCAGCAGAATTCAGAACGGATTCAAAATCTTTTACCGGTGGTGGTAGCGGACCCGGCTGGCCACGTCTTAGATTGACAAAAGATTGCAGCGAAGACGACCTCAGGTACTGCGCTTCTTCGTCAGTATCAGCAGCGCATAGGTTGCACCCGAGCATCACGTAGGGCGCATCGAGGGTTGCCGACGGTTTAAAGTTCGTTCGATAGGTTTCTAAGGCTGCCATCAGGTAGGTCGGCGCGAAGTGCGAGGCAAAGGCGAAGGGCAGCCCGAGCATGGCGGCCAATTGGGCTCCGAACAGACTCGAGCCCAGAATCCAAATCGGGACGTTGGTGCCGGCACCGGGGGTGGCACTTACTCGCTGTCCCGGCTGAGCCTCTTTTAAGTAATGCTGGAGCTCGACCACATCCTTAGGGAAATCTTCAATATTGGCCGTTAGATTTCTCCGTAGCGCTTGCATGGTTAAACCGTCGGTACCAGGTGCTCGACCAAGTCCAAGATCTATCCGGTTTGGAAATAACGTCGCCAGCGTCCCAAATTGCTCGGCGACCATCAGTGGCGCATGATTGGGTAACATAATGCCGCCAGAGCCAATTCGAATGTGATTGGTAGCGGCTGCTAGATGCCCTATCACCACAGCGGTGGCAGAACTGGCAATACCGGGCATATTGTGGTGTTCAGCAACCCAATAGCGCGTATAGCCCCAAGATTCTGCTTTAACAGCAAGGTCCTTGCTGCGCTCAAGCGCCGTCGCCGCATCGCTGCCGGCAGTAATTGGTACGAGATCTAAAATTGAATAATTCGCCATAGGCCACCCGATCTGATGAAGGGGTAAGTATGCCAGATGACAGACGCTTGAAAGAAGTCTAGGGTTAGTCTTATCCGCTCACGTTTTTAAACAATCTTTATCCTCCTGTTGATCGTAGTAGCATGAGCTTGGTGGATTTGAGTTGGCCTTAGAAGGCGTGTTTCGAAACAGTGAGCATGCATCAACAATAGATCGTCTGGCTTAAACGCACTGAGCAATACCCTCAGATAAGCCATCGGACAGGAGGTTGTCATCATGCAGGAAGTAGCCCTGTTCCCCATTCCTGAATTAGTCGCATTTCCTGGTCATGAAATACCTTTGCACGTATTTGAACCAAGGTATCGGCGGATGGTTGCGGACTGTGTCAGAGTGGATCGTCCCATTGGTGTCTGCCACACCAAAAAACAAATCCGGCCCGCGCCTCAGTTAACAACGACGCAAGAGGCCCTGCAGGTCAATCAAGCAACGTATCAACCCTATGAGGTTTTCTCAGCGGGGCCTTGCCGAATTCTTGAAACCCTAGAGGATGGTCGTCTTCACGCAGCAATAGAAATGTCAGCGCGTTATCGTGTGGTTTCCGAGGTGCAAACGTTGCCTTACAAGATTGTTCAAGCAGAAGCGTTACCAGATGAAGATACAGACTCTGAGTACCCTGAGCTGCAGGCCGAAATCAACGAACGGTTACTAGGGCTCATAGGGAGCGAATATCAGCCGCTTCGAGATAAGTTGATGGCGACGGAATGGATCAATCAATCCTCTGAGCGATTTTCGTTCAAAATTTTTCAATTCCTGCGTTTCGATGCCGATATCATGCAGCAGCTCCTAGAGTGCTGCTCTATTGAATCTCGTTTGCAGATGATCGAAGGCTTGCTAGAGGGTGGTCCGGTGCATTGATTAGGTTTGATACCGGGATTGTTTGCGCTCTACGAGTCGTTGCAAACGCTGATGCAGTCGTGCAGTTAACGGCCAAGTAACGCAAAGATAAAGGGCCCAGATGAATAAAACGGTGGGTACGATGGCATAGAGAATACCCAACCACATCAATTCTTCAGGGCCGTTAACCGAACCTTTAGCGACGGAGTAACCAACAAACCCAAGGATCGGTAACGACAACCCCCCGAAAGACGCTGCGCACTTGGTCATAAACCCTAAAATCGCGAAATAACTTGCAGGCCTGCTATTGCCCGTTCGCACGGTATCAAAATCCACTACATCAGCGAGCATTGCTCGAGGAAGATAAGCGAAAGCGCCAAAACAAAATCCCTTAAGGGCAAACAGGACATAGAATTCAGTAATTTGGCCATAATCTAGCGCAAAACAGGCAATCGATATCGCGCTGACCAAAACCATCGCCGCCGCGAGAGATTGATGTTTACCAAACTTGCGGGCAATCCAATCCCAAATTGGAATGGCCAAAAGCCCAATACCAAAGTACAAAACATAGAGCCTGCCGACCCGATCAGCACCAATGTAGTCTTGCACAAAAAATAGCGACAAGGTGTTTCGAAAATTTTCGCCCCCGGCGATCAAAAGCTCTATGGCGAGTAGCCTAAAAAAGAGTTTGTTGCGAGCCATATGTTTAAGAGAGCCCAGCAGTGAGACTCGGGGTGCACGAGCAACCGGTATTTCCGGAACTTTCCATAAAACCAGTAAGGCAGTGATGGGAAGCAGCGTAACGATTACCCAAGAAAAATTACTGAGCACAAAGCTAGCGGTACGGTTATCGAAGACCTCCTCTGAGATAAGCACGATCGCGGAGGCGACGATCAACCCGGCTAGAACGTATTTTTCGCGAGCCGATTGAATCATGGTGCGCGTATGGTACTCCCCTGATAACTCCATACCCCAAGCAGCATAGGGTAGACCAAGAATAGTAGTTGCCAAGCGAAGCAAGATAAAAAACAACGCAAGATACAGCACTGTACTACCCTCGGTCGGGTTGAGCAGCATCCATACTGCCATGGCATAGATCGGTACGCCGATAGCAATCCAAGGTTTGCGGCGTCCCCATCGGGTCTGAAAACGGTCCGACATAAAGCCCATCGCTGGGTCTGATATGGCGTCAAAAATGGCCGCACAAAAAATAACCAGACCAATAAGACCCAGCTCTATGCCAATCTCGGTTGAATATAATCTCGGGATCCATACCGCTAGGGGATAACTAATGATTGCTAGAGGCAGGCTTACCGAGCCGTAGATCCAAGCGGTTGATTGGGTAATGGGTTTCATAATGCTTTTTCTGATGCCTAGTGACCCAGGCGATTTGCGCCCCCGATGGGTGTGAGTGATGAGCCCTTGAATCTAGTGCAGGTAGGAATGTTATCGTTAGTGTAGGGCGCTAATTTCCTAGAGTCCAATGCCTGAACATGCTGCCACTAGGGTGCTGGTTAGGCTTTTCTACTGAATTCAGGTATTATCAAGGTCTCGCGAATCGTTGACTGCCTGTTTTATTCACTGTTTGTTTTTGTTCCGTGTAGAAAGCTCAGTTAATGCTTGATGAATTGAATCACACCGTTATGACGCGAGATAACGGCGTTGATTCCGGACAAAAACACAAGTGAACGCCTAATGAATATTGTTAAACATGCTGTGGTTGCCTTCCACTATACCCTGACCAATGATGCTGGCGAGGTCTTAGATTCCTCCGAGAATCAAGATCCGTTGGTGTATTTGCATGGCACTGGCGGGGTGATTCCAGGGCTGGAGGCAGCCCTTGAAGGCAAAGTTGCTGGTGATAGCTTGCAAGCGGTCATTGCCCCAGAAGAGGCGTACGGTGCTCACGATCCGCAACTAATCCAAGTCGTCCCGCGTTCCGCCTTTGCAGGAATTGAGGTAATTGAAGTCGGTATGCGATTTACGGCGTCTGATGGCGAAGGCCAGCAACAATCTGTTGGCATCGCAGCAGTCGAAGAAGATGAGATCACAGTGGATGGCAATCACCCTCTGGCAGGAGAGACGCTGCATTTTGATGTCCAAATTGTCAGTGTTCGACCAGCTACGGAAACAGAAGTTAATCATGGGCATGTGCACGATTAAAACCGATCATCTGTAGATCGGTCATGCGGTCAGCGGGGATCCTGAAGTTTGAGGAATGGCTTGAGAATATTCGCCTGAAATTAACTATGTAAAGTTCGCTGCAATGATCTAGCAGGGATTTGCGGAACAAAGACATCGTCACCTGAGCTGAGGATGATTAGCGATCGGGAAGCAGTCGTTCCCAGCGCTTCGGTTTAATGAAGCTCAGTAGAAGTCGGTAATGCGGCCATTGCTGCACTCAATGGCACAGAGGTTGATGGTCACAGACTGACCGTTAATGAAGCTCGTCCAAAAGAGGATCGGTGCGCCGTTGAAGGCGCTCGAAAACAATATGGCTAAAAAGAACAACTCCGATGCAGTGGTGCAAAATTCCCTCCGGGAAAAGATTGTTGCCGAAACCGAAGCGTTTTTAGCATCGGGCAAAAAGATTCAAGAGATTCCAACGGGTTTGAGTGGGCAAAACGCCCAAAACGGCTCCCGTCACATTCGCATCAGCACAAAAAAAGACTAGCCCTAGTCTCAGCTGATCAAAGGTGATGATGGCTGTGCCTGTAGTTACGCCGGGACGCTAGTCAGACGTCTGAATACTGCCTATCATTGGCGGGTACCGTCAAAGGCCGCTTTGGTCGATGCCGTTGCGGGTAGCCACGGCCGGGTATCTTGGTCTACGTGGTCATCTCGCGACCTGTGTCGCCAAAACCACTTGCTTTAGCTGAGTGGCCTAGAAAGCCCTTGCTCATTATCTGCAAAGGTGTTGCGTCACATAAAAAGAGATATTGCGAATGGTTATGCGCTTAAGTGCTGAATCCGTTGTAGAGGGTCGCCTCAGGTCAGAACAGGTCGATCAGTGGCGTAAGTCTGGATATCTCATTGTAAATGGCCTGATCGATGCCGACCGTCTGCAAAAGCTTGCTGCACTTGCCGATACCGTTTTCCCTGAGGCAGGCGACCCAAAAGCCGATGCGATTACAGATTTCGGCAGCGATGGTGCGCTGGTATTTCCCTCTCAATACAATATCTTCAATGATGTGACGTTAGATGCTGCACTGCTTCAGGCAGTTGCAGATTTACTGAGGGTGCCGATGTCAGATATTCGGCTGTCGCAATCAGATATGTGGCCCAAGTACGGTCGGGCCTCATCCCAGTCTCGAGGTGATAATCGAGATCAACGGATTCATGTAGATTATCCAAATCACTCGATGCTGCATCCACCCGCTTGGGATAGCCCGGAAGCGGTTGAATTAATGATTTACTACTCGGATGCACGAGACTGCGGCGGTGAAACAAGGGTTGT
This sequence comes from Pseudomonadales bacterium, assembly GCA_016779565.1. Classification (GTDB taxonomy): domain Bacteria; phylum Pseudomonadota; class Gammaproteobacteria; order Pseudomonadales; family Azotimanducaceae; genus UBA9926. The sequence continues at coordinate 6,158 of JADHNJ010000059.1, read as the reverse complement.
ACCCAAGTTATCTGCCGATGATGATCTCTATCGATACCCAATTGTGGATTCCCCGGGGATCGGCGAGCTTCTGTTTGTCAATGACCGCGTTTCTGCAGAGTCCTACCTTGCCAAGGTAGCGCCTGAATCCGCGAGGTTCCGCCAGAAACTTTACGCGAGAGAAGCGATCGTCGACTATCGGCCCTTTGATATCTTATTCTACCGACACGACACTTGGCACCGAGGTACACCGCTTAAGGTCGGCTCCCGTCGGCTGGCCCAAAATGTCACATTCAGATTGGCCGGAGCCGAATGGGTCAGCACGTTGCACCCCGGCTGGGCTTGGTCAGCCTATCGGCCCACCCAGTTTTTCGAAAAGTGGCTGGCGCGAGCATCGGTGGATCAAAGAGGCGCATTGGGATTTCCCTTGCCTGGGTCTGCCTACTGGACCAAAGAAACGGTCGCCGCAGTGACGGCGCGATATGGTGGTTTTGGTTTCGATCCGGGACCCTACGAAGCTGCGTTGAACAGCTAGGTTGTAGCAGTGGCGTTAAGCTTTGCCACGCTGGCGGCAAAGCTTACACGTAAGGCCGGTTTAACTAGGATTGAATTTCATGAAAGGATTAAGCACGCTTTTGAGCCCTGTTAACTTAATAGGGGCTTCAAGCACAGACAGGCAAATGCAAGCTTGGTTCTGAGTGGCCGCTGGGCGATGAACATCGCCAGGTTGTCGAATTAAAAAATCACCCTCATGATACATGCCATTTTCGTCAGAAAAGCTGCCTTTCAAGACCACGGTGAGCTCCATGCCCTTGTGATCATGAGCGGGCGTTCGACCCCCGGCGTTGAGTCGATGCAAAGCCAGTTCGTAATTTGACTCTCCGACGCTAATCGGCGCAACTGACACCGAAGACGATAAGGACTGCCAATGCAGTGGCTTACGACCGACAAATTTATGAAGGTAAGCAGGTAACTGGTCTTCTAGCTTCGGGTCTAAAAACGGCTGCTCAGGTTCTTCTACCTCAAAAACATTGGCGGGCTCTGCATCTAGCCGATCTAAAGTATCGGCAAGTAATTGCTGCGAGATCGGTGCAGCCTCGCATTCGCCGAGTAGTGCTCCACCCAGTGCATTAAGGCTTGCGACCGACTCTCTGCAACGATCACAGAACTGTAGATGCGTCGTGATTGAAATGACGGGAGCAAGCGACAGCGCCCCGGTTGAGTATTCGGTGAGCATATCTGCTGTTGGATGGTTATTAATCATTGTGCAAACACCACATTACTGTCTTCCCCATTTGGACTCAGTTTTAGTTTTAGTTTTTGTAAGGCTAGGCGAACTCGAGACTTCACCGTACCAAGTGGTATGTTCAGCTCATCGGCAACCTCTTGTCCAGATTTACCCTGGAAGTACATGAGGGTTAGGACCTGAAGCTGTTCTTGCGGGAGTTCCCTAAGATGAGTTTTGATATGCCCGGCATTGCGGGTTTGAATCAGTGCCGTGAAGGGCGATGAGGTTTCATTCTCATCGAACAGTTCCTCAGCAACCAATTCATCGGTCTGCTGGTCGCGTTTACTGTGCTTACGCAGCCAGTCGATGCGAGTGTTTCTGGCAATCGTGTACATCCATGTACTCGCGGCCGCTTGGGCAGGCGCGTAGGTGGGCGCTTTTCGCCAGACTTTGATCATGGTCTCCTGCACTAGCTCCTCAGCGTGCTCAGGATCTAATCCACCACCTTTGAGTAGAAAGCCTTTGAGTAGCGGCGCGAAGTGAGAGAAGAGCGCGCCAAAGGCTGCTTTATCTTGATGGGAGCCAACGCGCACGAGAAGGTCGTTCCAATTAGGCCCATTCTGATCGCTCATACTTCCCTTAACTGTTTTGCTTGGCGTCATTATTTGCATAGACCTAGTGCATTTCCAAGGGTTTACGGCGAGTAGATGGGTTTGGATTAGTTTCGAGGGGGGCTATCTTGAACCGAGGTCTGGTTTGGCGACCACTGGCTGCGCATAGGCTCGTGGATGCGAAGCCGATCAAGGTCGTAGCCCAAAGCTTGCACCTCGTTTAACAGTGCTTCGAAGTCTTCTGATGCAATGGTTGGCGTTCGCGCCATAACCCACACGAAGTCTCGCTTGACGCGGCCGATGATGGTTGTTTGGTAAGCATCATCTAAGTAGACAACCCGATAATCGGCTTTAATGGGCCAGATGATCTGCATGCCCCAGATGGCATTAGAGTCGGTGGATACGAAGCCCTTTAAGTGCCGCTCTCTGATTGGGCCTTCAGGACTGCCATCGTGATACTGGTAAATCGTTTCGACGATGTTGTCATCAACAAGTTTGTAACGCTCTAGCGGCAGAACAGCATTGCGATCGAAGGGCGTTGCAATATCGGCAAGTACATGCCAATCACCCATAAATCGCGGCAGATCTAGTTGATCGATGACTTTCATAGGCTTCCCCGTTTGGTAACTGCAACCGAAAAGGCCGATCATAAGCGTGATCAGTAGGGCGCTTCGCAGCTGGCGTCGAGGTTTACGACGTTCCCATCCGCATAGATCAAAACGCAAAATCACTGGCCCTTCTTGAGAAACTCAGTTCGAGTAGTGGCACTAGCTTTGAAAACCCCACCTAGGGCGGTCGTTTCCGTGCGGCTGCTGGTATCCATGACGCCTCGTGATTTGACGCAGTAATGGGTCGCGTTGACCCGGACAGCAACGTTATTAGTCTCAAGTAGAGTTTGCAGAGCTACTAAAATTTGTTGGGTCATGCGTTCTTGGACTTGGGGGCGTTGTGCAAAGAAGCGCACAATTCGATTAATTTTTGACAGGCCGATGATCTTTTGATGCGGGATATAGGCAACGTCGGCTGCGCCATCAATGGTAACGAAGTGGTGTTCGCAAGTACTGGTGAGGCTGATGTCAGAGATCTTAACCATCTCGTCGACGCCCATTTTATTGTCGATGACAGCAATTTTAGGGAATTGGGAATAATCCAGGCCCGCGAAAATTTCGTCGACATACATTTTTGCGATCCTGTGCGGCGTCTCGGTTAGGCTATCGTCGCTTAGATCTAACCCAAGGGTTGTGACCACGTCGCGCATTGCTTGCTTAATTCTGAGGTACTTTTCGTCGCGCGTGAGCCCGGTTTCAATCATGGGCGTTTCTAGACCCCGCTCGATGAGCGCTTGCTTTACCGCTTCTGCGGGTTCGGATAGGTTCGAGGAGTATCGGATAGACGTTGCAGCGAGAGAAGTCATAGCAGAGCCTTATTCTTATTTAGGGGTAGGGAAGGTTACGAGGTAATTTCGTAATCAGATCAAAAGGCCCTGACGGAGGTTCTAGAGCGTTGGCAATGATCCAACCCATTGGTTTTGCCTGACGGTGCTCGCGAATGGATTTGAATAGCTTCAAGCGCGCTCGAGATCGTAGGACAAATGAAACTGCTCGCGTCGTTGCCTCGGACAACGCCGTAGACGAAAGCAAAGCGGGGATAGTCTTGGCTCAACGTGCTGATCATATGTGAGGGTCCAGTAAACGCTAACAGCATCGCTTTGTGAGCGTTCATTTGGCTACCCTGATATTTATTGGGTCATAACCAAACGATAGCAATATTCTTACCCAGGGAAGGTTGATCTGTCTGTTCCAGTCACGCGTTAAAAAGAGTCAAAGACGGACGCATCAATGGCCAAGCAATTCAGCTTCAAGCCAAGGTTCGGGCCACGATCGAAAATACAAAAATAGCCGGAAAAAAGAGAAATTTTGTGACAGAAAACCGAGGTGTGAACGCGACCAAAATTGATGTGGCAACCCTTATCCGCCGTGGTGCAACCGAACCGGTCGAACTGATTGTGCTCAGCTTCGACAACGAGATTTATCTGGCGGAAGCGCATCTTGGCGGTCAATGCTATGGTGTGTTTCAGACCCCATCGACAAGGTTAACCACTCGCAGCCTTGCTGCCATGAAGCGCGCTTTAGAGGTGGTTCCGCATGACAAGGCCAAACTCAGGCATCAAAGCAGTTATGACGAGATGATCGGGAATCCAGCAGCTACTCAGGGCGTTTTAGAAGTTCCTTTGGTCATCGCGCAATGACGTTGCGTTAGGGCAAGGAAAGATAAAGATTGATCGTCACTGCCTGTAAACAAAGATAGGAGCAAGCGTGCGCACATTACATTGGTTTCGAAATGACCTAAGGCTTCAGGATAATCCTGGCCTCGCGCTCGCCTGTGAGCAAGGTGAAGTGCTCCCTGTGTTTATCTTCGACACCGATGAACCTGCTGAGTCAGTACCAGGCGCGGCCTCTAGGGCTTGGCTTGATCGCTCTTTGCGCGCGCTTAGCTCGTCATTGGGTGGCGGGTTGCTAGTACTGAAGGGCTCTGCTGAAGGTCTTTTGCCAGATCTCTGCCATCGATACAGTATTGATGCGGTGACTTGGAATCGCAGTTACGAACCTTTTGCCATCGCGCGGGATACCCGTATTAAACAATCGCTAAAAGCCGATGGGTTAACCGTAACGAGTAGTAATGGCGCGCTTTTGTATGAACCTTGGGAGTCGGTAAAAAAAGATGGTACGCCTTATCGGGTTTTTACGCCGTTTTATAAACACTGCCGAGCGAACCTTGCTACTCGCGCACCGATTAACCTAAAGACAAAGCGCCTACGCCTTGTCCCCTTGGAGGGCCCAAGCAATGTAGACGCACTACACTTGACGCCGTCAGTGCCATGGGATGAAACCATGCTTTCAGACTGGGCGCCAGGAGAAGCCGGCGCGCTGGCCCGGTTAGAGGCTTTTTTGGCATCAGGTATTGGGTCTTACCGTTTGGGCCGTGATTACCCAGCGCAACAGTCGGTCTCTAGGCTGTCGCCTCACTTACATTTTGGAGAGATATCACCGCATCTGATTCTTGCCCGGCTGGCAGATGCACCGATAGACGACAACCTCGAGCACTTCGTCAAGGAGCTCGTTTGGCGAGAGTTCGCTCATCATTTGCTCTATCATTTTCCGGAACTGCCGAGTAAGAACCTGCAGGAGAAATTCGACTGGTTTCCTTGGGTTGAAGATCCGGTTCGACTTAAGGCCTGGCAATCAGGCCAAACTGGATATCCAATCGTCGATGCGGGTATGCGCGAGCTGTGGCAGACAGGTTCAATGCACAACCGGGTGCGAATGATCGTGGCATCCTTTTTAGTTAAGAATTTAACCCAGCATTGGCACCATGGTCTGCAGTGGTTTTGGGACTGCTTGGTGGATGCTGATTTAGCGAGCAATAGTGCCAGTTGGCAGTGGTGTGCGGGCAGCGGCGCAGATGCGGCGCCTTATTTTCGTATCTTCAATCCAATCACCCAAGGTCAACGATTTGATCCTGATGGCACGTACACCAAACGCTTCTTACCGGAGCTCGAGGCGCTGCCAAAACAATATTTGTTTGACCCTTGGAACGCACCCCATGACGTGCTCAGCGCGTCGGGTATCGTTTTGGGCAAGGATTACCCCGCGCCCATTGTCGACGTCAAATCTTCTCGAGAGCACGCGCTGCAAGCCTTTGCTGAAATGAAACGTCGAGCAATGCTTTGAAGTCTAGAGGAGTGCTCGTCAGCCGGGAACGAGTGGTTCCTGGTCTGGCGTACTTGGGCAGTTTACCCTTTTTGGCGCTCATGACGGGTTATCAAGCCACAAACGCAGGTTGGATGCTCGAAGTATTTCAATGCTATGGCTTAGCCATCTCGTGTTTTTTGTTGGGTAGTTGGTGGGGAATCGCGCTGGCTAAGACACCAAAACCCACATTGCCGATGACAGAGCTTCTCATCAGCAACGGGTTGTTACTGCTATTGATCGGGGTCCAAGGGTTTTTGTCAGATGCGCTATTGGTTACCTTTCAGGGAGTATTCTTTGTCGTGATTTGGTGGGTCGAGACCAAGTTGTCCCGCTTTCGCCGGGCACCTGCTTATTATCTACTGATGCGCCGGCGGGTTACCGGATGGGTTGCGCTGTTACACCTTAGCTTTGCAGGGTTGTTGGTCTCAGCGATTTAGGACCACATATTGGTGCCGCCGCAAACCGTGAGCGCCTGCCCGGTAATCCAGCTAGAAGCTGATGAACCTAAAAAGACCGCAATGCCCTTAAAATCCTCTGGCTCGCCAAGACGTCGAAGAGGTGTCATTTCGTTGGCCCGTCGTTCTCCCT
>JADHNJ010000058.1 GCA_016779565.1 Pseudomonadales bacterium | reverse complement strand
TTCAACCTACCGAACGCCTGATTTAGGGCGCCAAGACGCTCTCACCACTGCGAGAATTGCGTTGCGCAATCCAATTGTCCTGATTTGCGGTTAAGAACATCCGACGCGTCATAGACACAATTATCGATTTTGACCTGCTCTAACTCGCAATCTTCGGTTAGCGACATTACCCCTGTCGCCTTCTTTCTCTGCCTAGCTACTCTTCTAACTAATCGATTCAGCGGGTCTACCATCAAAGCCTTATCCAGCGATGTCAGCAGAGCCCGATGCCATCCAGTGATTAAGATGTTTGAGCTTAGCCCTCCAAAACCCTTCAAAGACTCTTAATTTCAGATGGCTCAGATCTTCATCTTTTAACATTAGACTCAGTTAACCTATCTTTTTAAGGTACCTCAAAAATCTGGAGCTACTCCCAGAATCCTTGTTAACGATGAGGCTCTATCAAAGACAGTGTCATCGGTTTTAGCCGAGCACCCAAGGGTGCATGCAGCTAAAATTTAAACCGTATTGATCGTGTCGAAGCCGATCACCGCGCTCCCTTGGTTACCCCTGTCGAGCGCCTTGACGCCTGCCTATTTTTTATTTTGGCTTTAAGACTTCCGAGGGGCTATTCGACCTTAACGACCTTGACCCGCGGCAAATCGCAAAAAAACCACCAGCAGCAGTGATAACCTTTTCCCAGCATTTCAAGGCACTACCTTCGTCGCCAAACCGACACAGAGCGAATGCTTGGGATATGTGTGTGGCCGGCGCCTCCGCCTAACACCAGAGAAGCGCCCGGAGCTCACCCCGGCAATACGCCAAGCCGCCCTCGGCCCTAGCGACTAAACACGCTCAATAATGATCGCTGGCGCCATGCCGCCACCAGTGCACATGGTGATCAAGCCAGTTGACAGATCTCGCCTCTCTAGCTCGTCAAGCACCGTACCTATAAGGATCGATCCAGTTGCGGCAATTGGATGCCCTAAAGCCATCGCACCGCCATTGACGTTAACTTTGCTGGGGTCCAGTTTGAGATCCCGGATGAATTTTGCCGCTACGACTGCAAAGGCTTCGTTAACTTCAAATAGGTCAATATCATCAACGGTCATCCCTGCTCGCGCTAAAACTTTTTGCGCCGCGGGAACCGGCTCGTTCAGCATCAATGTCGGATCACCACCAACGGTTGCCATCGCCCTAATCCTTGCTCTTGGCTTCCAACCCACACGGTCTGCATAAGCTTTATTAGATAAAATCAACGCCGCAGCGCCATCGACAACGCCTGAGCTATTGCCAGCATGGTGAACATGATTAATTGCTAAATCTGGGTATGCCCGCTTTACCAGCTGATCAAAAGTTTCGCCGCTATCATCTATTGGGGCTGGCATAAACTGATCGAACACGGTTTTTAACTCAGCCAACGACTCAATTGTCGTGCCGGGTCTCGGGAATTCTTCTTTGTCTAGAGCCAAAGAACCGTCATCGTTATAGACAGGCACTAAGCTCTTATCAAAGTACCCTTCGTCAATGGCATGTTTAGCTCGCTTTTGACTCTCAACCGCAAGCGCATCCAATTCTTGGCGGGAAAATCCCTCAAGGGTCGCAATCATATCCGCGCAGATTCCTTGGTGTGGCTGGGGATGAAGATCCCTTAGATGCAAATTGCCACCATCAACGGTTCTGTTATTGGTTTTGTTCGTGAGGGTCGCGGTATAGGACATCATTTCAACGCCTCCAGCGACACAAAGATCATCCATTCCGCTCATGATATTCGCAGCCGCAAGATTGACCGACGTAATGCCCGAACCGCAGAATCGGTCCAGAGTCACCGCACTTGATTTAGTGCTCCAACCTGCGTCAAGTGCAGCCATACGTCCGACGCAAGACCCTTGGTTACCGACCTGGGAGCTACAACCCACCACCACATCATCGATATCATCGGTGTTGAGATTATTGCGATCTTTTATCGCCTCAAGTACTTTTGCTAATAATCTTCCTGAGTGAAAGTGTGCTAGCGCACCCCGTCCTGCTTTACCAATCCCTCTTGGGGTTCTAGCCGCGTCAATAATATAGGCATCGGTCATGGTGTCTTCCTCAATCTTTTAAGTTCTTTAATCTTTTAAGTTCTTCAATCGTTTAGGTTCTTCAATCGTTTATTTTTTTCATACCAAATGCACTTGGTATTGGTGCTTGAGCGCTCGGCCTTTGCTGCCGCAAGCTCTCAACTTGACGACTTCAGTGTCCTGGCGAAAGCACAAGTCCAGCTGCATCCCCTACCAGTTTTTTCTCAACCCACATTGTTCCACGTTTTGTCACGGCTGTCCTCAACCACGTTTATCATCATTGGTGCGACGTGGCTAGGCTTTTCTCGCCTTAAACTGATTTGAGAATCGCATCACTACCAAATTTGCACACGCGCTTCGGGCGGTAACCAAAGGGCATGCTCTGGCCCGACCGAAAAGGCCTCGTACCAAGCATCGATATTGCGCAATGTGCCGTTTACTCGATACTTTGGTGGTGAGTGGCTATCCGACTTCAGCAACCGCAAAGCTAGATCCTCCCGGCGCTCTACTCGCCACGCCTGCGCGTAGGCTAGGAAGAACCGTTGCTCCCCAGTGAGCCCGTCGATCACAGGCGCAGGCTTTCCACCTAGAGACAGCTTATAAGCTTGAAAGGCCACTTCCACGCCCCCTAAGTCGCCTATGTTCTCCCCCAAGGTATATTCACCATCTATAAAATAGCCCGGGATCGACTCATACCTACTAAACTGCTCGACCAGTTCAGCAGTGCGTTCTTTAAATTGTGCAAGGTCGTCAGCTGTCCACCAATTACGCTTCACGCCATTAGCGTCATACTTTGACCCTTGATCATCAAAACCGTGGCCCATTTCATGACCGATAACGGCGCCGATCGCACCATAGTTAACCGCTGGATCAGCGTTGGGGTCGAAGAACGGCGGCTCTAAGATTGCAGCTGGGAATACGATTTGATTGAAGCTGGCCATATAATAGGCATTCACCGTTTGCGGCATCATGTACCATTCGCTGCGATCGGTGGGTTCATTAAGATCCTGAACGCTGTCTTGCCAAAAAAATTGCCGGATACCCCTAGCGTTTTCAAATAACTGGCCGGCATCGATGCTGATCTTCTCAAGGGGTAACCAAGACTCCGGATATCCTATTTTAGCTTCAAAGGCAGCAAGCTTTTTTAGAGCCTCAACCTTAGTTTCATCGCTCATCCAAGCCAGATTTTCGATTCGTTGACCGAAGGCTTCGCGTAGATTTTCGACCAACGCTTCCATACTGGCTTTCGACGATGCCGGAAAATGCTGGTCAACATAAATTTGTCCCATCAATTCACCAAGCCCCCGTTTAGATCCCACCCGAGCGACGCCCCGCTGCCAACGACTCAGGGCCGCAGTTTGACCCGACAGTTTCTTGCCCCAAAAAGCAAATGCCAAATCATCTAACTCGGTCGTTAAGACACTGGCATGATTGTTCAGCATATGAAAAGTCAAATACGCCCGCCAAGCTTCAAGGGGCACATCAAAGGTCAGTGCAATTAACGGCGCTATCGTGTTCGGGTGGGAGACATTGACCGCTGGCGCGTCAGTGATGCCCCTTGCTTGAAAAAAAGTTTCCCAGGGAAACGCTGGATAGGTGTCAACAAAGGCCGCAAACGTCATCGGATTATAGGTTTTATCTCGATCGCGACGATCTGCCCTGGTCCATTGAAGCGCTGCGATTTCTGCCTCGAGATTCATGACCTGGCGTGCGGCAGTGCCCGGCTCTGGATAATTCACTTCGACCAGCAATTGCTCAATATAAGATAGATAGTCGCCTCGAATTTCCGCAAATCGATCGCTGTCGTCAAAATAATAGTCTCGGTCTGGCAAGCCTAGACCTGACAGGCCGATACTGAGGTTATGCGCATCGGGGTTTACAGGATCCACGCCAACATAAGCATAAAAAGGCGCATTACCACCCACAAGTGGCTCAAGACCAAACTCACGAACCAACTCAAGATGCGTCACTATGCCAGCAATGCGATCAAGGTCTCCTTGAATCGGCGTCAGCCCTCGAGCATTGATCCCGTCCGTATCCATCCAGCTCTTCATGTAATCACTGACTTTCTGACCAGGTGAGCCATCCGGAGGTTCTACCGCAGCAAGCTGCTCAATAATTGCTTGCACTCGGTGCTCGGCTCGTTCCGAAATCACGGCAAATGAGCCCCAGGAAGACCGGTCCTCGGGGATCGGGTTGTCTGCGAGCCAACTGGCGTTTACAAATCCATGAAAGTCATCCCCGGCTTGGACGGTGGCTGTGCTCGGATCGAAATCGACGCCAAAGCGACCTAACGCAGGGGCAAGATTAGCCCCATCGCCCGCCACCTCGTTCTCAGACCCCGAACAGGCTGCAAGCCCAATACTAATTGCTAAAAACAGAAATCGAATCATAGTCTTCTCCTAAAACGGTATTTGCTACCAGCACCGACGAGGGGTTGAAAGCGCGAGCGGTAGATCTAAGTCCTTTGTATTCTGACAACGCCCAAACCAACCAGAGCATTTACATGGCATTGCATGCATTTCCCATCGCTGCGAACACGTAAATGCACGTTTTACACTATGGCGGGCCCATCCTTAGACTCGAATAAGCTCACTTGAGCACGGTTCCCGAACAAAAGCCACGACCTAGGCTTTTTATCAAAGGCTGCATAAGGATGTTTAGCCGAGCATTTTTTAAGGACCACCGGACCAACAATCAGGCCCAGCCAATCCTCAAATTGAGGTCTTCTGAGCTTGAGCAAGCTCCGTTATTCGGTCATACGCTAAGAGGCACAATCTAGGTGGTACCATCTGGGTGTTACAATGAACATCGACCCAGGACCAACCCGAGATCGAGAGACCACCTGCAATATCAAGGACGGGAAAATCCGAGCTTTTTGATGTTGCTACACCTCAATTGGCACTTCAACACAAGCGCTTTGATTTCAAGCGCTTTGATTTCAACCTCTGCGCTTTACTCGCAATGCTCTTTAGTCAGCGATCCAATTACCATGAAATCCCGCTGGCACACGCACCGGTAATTGCACCCGAGCAACCGGCTCGCCTTGCATATCTTGGGCGTTGAGGATGAGCACCTCACTCTGATCGATTTCGGGTTGATAAACATAACTCAACAAAAACCCATCGTCTTCGGCCTTTGCATCTGGGTTCTTAACAAAGACTGCCTCACTCGCCTGACCACCATCTAAGTGTCGATACTCGGATGTACCCGCATTAAGATCATACTTAATCAGCCCTTCACCGTAGGGCGCGTTGCCTGCAAAAGCAGCGCAATAACCATATTGATGCTTCAACCCAACCACAGAATCACAGACCCTTGGGAAGTCCACAACCCGATCATCTATCTGAGTTTCGGTTACCCGACCTGCGGCTTGATCAATGACCCATCGATACAGCCGAGGCGGCGAACTCGACCCAGGCTTCATGGTATCGTCCATTCGGCATACGTCGATCACAATGTTACCAGCCGACTCATACGCATTGAGCGGGTGAAAAACATAACAAGGGTCGATCTCGTACCAAACCACGTCAGCATCACTGCCGTCTCGCGGCATGACGCCTAAACGGGCGCCATAGGATTCATCCCAGACAATGGGGAGGCCATTGTCGCCCATTCCCTCAAAGTTCCAGACCGCTGGCAAATCCATAAATATCACGTGATTCCTGGTGATGTTAAAATCGTGAATCATGGTCGCACCCGGGACAGTGATTTCTTCAGCCTGCAGCAGCGCGCCTTCCGGAGACACGCGCAGATACGTCAGGTAAGGCGGCGCCATGCCATAGGAGAAGGCCAACAACTCGCCCGTCTCGGCACAAATCTTGGGGTGCGCGGTCATGGGCCCAGCGAGTTTGCCCTCGTAATTGTTCGGTCCAATCGTTTCGAGTTCTGGCGAAACCTCGAAAGGCCAATGGCCTTCCTCTAACGCCATAATTTTTCCTGCATGACGGATGACATTGGTATTGGCAGCAGACATGGTCATGTCTCCGAGACCATCCATCACATTGCCATCTGGCTTCAAATACAGCGGCGTTTTGACATAACGATTGCGATACCAACTGGCACCTCCGCCCTCAAGTTTCACCCCATGAAGCATGCCATTACCTAAAAACCAATGGGCAGATTCACCTGTTTGCGGATTAGCACCATTGCGAAGGAGTGTGCCATTTAGCACCTCTGGAATATGCCCAATCACATTCAACTTCGCTTCTGTGCGTTCTTCATAGACTGGGGCAAAATTATCTCTGAGCCAAAAGGGGGCTTTCTCTTGTCTGACTTCACTCATTACATGCTCCTGATAACCTAATCGATAACCTCAAACTCCATTGATACCCGTTGGTGGCTGTAAATTCAACCATCCTCTAAATGACCCGACTTGCTAACATTGATAAAATCTATTCGAAGCGTCATATCAAGGTCTCTCTAAAGCGTACTCTGGTGCAGCAATTCTGAGGTCAAGCAACCTTGCTGGCCGAAATTTTCAACGCGGCAAAATGAGAGTAAGCTCACTCCTAAAGAAGGTGAACCACGATGAAACTTGGTGTCTTGCTATCGCCTCTGGCACAACCCGACCACGCGCATGCGTTGAGAGATCAAGCCCGAGAATTTGAATCGCTAGGTTATTCTGGGATTTGGTCGGCCCAAGCAACCGGTCGAGGTTTCATGATGACCGATCCGCTATTAGCCCTTGCAACCGCTGCTGCAGTCACCGAAACCATCCGCCTGGGCACGGCAGTACTGCAATTGCCCCTGTATAGTCCCCTCGCGCTTGCGCATAGCGTTTTTTCTCTTCAACAGCTGTGCGGTGACCGACTCATTTTGGGCGTAGGCGCGGGCTCAACTGCCGCTGATTTTCAGGTTTTCGGTCAAGATTATGATGATCGATTTGGTAGATTTAATCGATCAGCCAGTACCCTTAAGCACATTCTAGCGTCAGGTTCGCAGGGAGACGCCAATCTTACGCCCTGGCAAGCGGTCATTGGCGGACCGCCGCTCTACCTTGGGAGCTGGGGTAACCAGGTTATCACCGCTGCCGAGCGATTTGATGGTTGGATCGCCTCGGCCCATTATAGATCCGTGGAAGACATTGCTTTGGCTGCTGAGCGTTACCATCGCGCAGGTGGAAAACACGCAATTGTGTCGACGATTCAATTGAGCCAACAAACGGATCTCTCAGAGCTGAAAGACCGTTTGCAGCGCTTCGAAGAGATTGGGTTTGAAGAAGCGGTAGTGATGTTCTTACCCGGAGGTCCTGACCCAGCGCGAATCATTAAACTTCTGGACGCGTGAGGGCTTTCAGCCGCATCAGTAACCCAACGCCAAGGCCTAATTCATGGTAGCCTGCTGAAAACCTGCATCCTTATGAACCATGAGCACTGCGACCTTCGGCGCCTTTGCACCGCTTTATAATCGAGATTTTCGCTTGCTTTTGGCTGGATTTGCGATTGGGCAAATGCTGATGCCCTTGCAATTCATCACCCAAATTCTCTGGGTCCAAGCTACTGCGCCAAGAGATATTTGGCTCATCCTTGTGGCTTTCATCGCGACCTCTCGGGGCTTAGGGGCGCTAGCCTTTGGGCTCTATGGCGGCGCCCTTGCTGACCGTTTTAATCGTCAGCATTTACTCTTAATCATTCAAGCGTTACAAATCGTCATGACCTTAGCCATTGCAGCACTGATGTATATCAACATTAGCGGCATGCTTGGGTTCGGGCTTTTTTTTGCGCTAACTTTTTTAACTTCCGGTTTGCAGAGCATCGACGCCCCGACAAGACTGGCTATCGTGCCAGACGTATTGGGACAAAAATTGACACCCGCTGGTATTTCTTTGAATCAAGTCTCTGGTCAAATCGCGATGCCACTGGCGATGATGACCACCGGATTAATGATCGATCAACTAGGATTTAGTGGCGCATACAGCGCCAGTCTTTTTGGCCATTTGATCGCGCTTATTTTTATCAGCCTTATGCACTACAAACCGAGTCTAAACCGCGCTGATAGGGCAGACGAGCCTTATGGATTTCAGCAAATCAAGATTGATATTCGGGTCGGTCTACAATATGCCAGGCATCAGCCGGTGATTTTATGGACCATTATTTTGCTCATCTTAATGATGGGCTTTGGTTATCCAGCGACCGCCAGCCTAGGGCCTACTTGGGTAACCACCGAGGTGGGTGTGCCCATTCCAAGAATGGGTTTCGTTGTAATGTTTTGGGGTATTGGCTCATTAGTGGCGGCTATTATCCTAGCCCGCTTTTCAAATATGGTTCACCGTGGCGCGCTAATTGGGTTTGGCGCGTTATTGTTTTCCCTATCTTTTTTGGTCTTTGTGCTAGGGAAACACGAGCTCAACGTCATGATCGGCAACTTTGGGCTTGGGGCTGGTATGACAACACTGATGGTATCGAGCACCGTGCTCATCCAGCACATCGTACCCAATGAGATCAGAGGCAGAATCATGAGTATTTTTCAGCTCAACATGGCCTTCGCGCAGCTCATGACCATGCCAGTTGCCCTGCTGGGACAATGGCTTGGGCTGGGGCTGGTCTTCCCAGCGCTTGCTTATCTCACTCTGGTTGTGGTCGTTGTAGTGCTGGTCAGTCAACCACAATTGGTAAAAGCCACAGTGACGCAGCCAGATTAGCGTTAACGTCAGCGATCTCATTAGCAGACGTGATAATCTAATACCTAGGTTGTATAGCTAGGTTATATCACTGGGTTGTTTAGCTGATCTATTGGCGCTTTTAGCTAGCTTGCTTCCACTTTGGCTTGAAGTCACCGGTCATTGATTCAGGCTAGGACACAATTAACCCAAAACACTGCCAGCACCAAAAACCCATCTTCACGGCAAAATCCCCTACAATACTGTTGCACACAGGGAGACATGCATTGAGCTACTTAGAGGCTTTGTTACTCGGGATTGTCCAGGGGTTAACGGAATTTTTACCCGTCAGTAGTAGCGGCCATTTGGAGTTAGGTAAAGTGTTGCTAGGCGACACCAGTCTGCCACAAGAGAGCATGATGTTTACCATAGTGCTGCATCTGGCGACTGCGCTTAGCACCTTGGTTGTATTTAGACGCGATGTCACCGAGATCCTGCGCGGTTTGTTTTCGAGCCTTTTCAGCCCAGAGTGGCAATTCAGCCTGAAAATCGTTGTCAGTATGATCCCAGCGGCTCTGATTGGTGTTTTGTTTTCCGAAGAGCTAGAAACGCTTTTTGATCAACAAATTTTACTGGTAGGTGCCATGCTGTGGCTCACGGGTCTACTGCTATTTGTTGCTGATCGGGCTAAACACACCGATAAAGACGTCACGTTCGGTAGCGCGCTGATTATTGGCCTTGCTCAAGCTATCGCCATATTACCTGGCATATCGCGCTCAGGCGCTACCATTTCGACCTCGGTGCTCCTAGGCGTAGACCGCACTCGAGCTGCCCGATTTTCTTTTTTGATGGTAGTACCCTTGATTCTGGGCAAAGTTGCTAAGGACCTGCTGGATGGTGACGTTGCAATCAGCAGTGATGAACTCAGTGTCTTAGCGGTTGGATTTGCGGCTGCTTTTGTCACCGGCCTTCTCGCCTGCCAATGGATGATCAGTCTAGTACAGCGCGCCCAGCTGCGATACTTTTCATACTATTGCTTTATCGTTGGCTCTATCGCCGCTATCTGGGCGATCGTCTGGCAATAGGGCACCTTTTGGAACGCTTCTATCGGGTGTATTAAAACGCTTTGGCGTGGCCTACCCTGCACACCACGTCAGACTGCCCTCGCAAGCCGCAACCAAAAGCAGCTATCAGGCCTCAGTAAAACAAACAGATAGCCCGAGCTTCAATGCTTTGTCTTGCTGAGGTCGTCCCAGAAGGATAAGCAGGATCATCGAAGGCACTGTGCAGCGTCGGTAAAAAAGGTTGCTCCGCCGAATCGTAGGTTTTAAACATCAAAACCTCATCGACAGTCATCTCTGGATAAAAATACCATTGATGCTTGCTGGTGTGGGCCGATTGATAGATTTCAACCGCAAAGCCTTCGCTACCGCCATAATTATATAAATCTGTTGGTATCAATTCGGTTTCGGACACCGTTCGGGCGTCACAAACCGCGAAGGGCGCGTCCAGACCATCGGCGTCGAATCGGCGCCAAAGGTTATACACCGCGACTCTAGCAGGCGGCTTCTCTACGGTTTCAAGTAGCGGTGCAATTGTGTCCTGAAAGTTTGGTGTAAAGTCGTTGTGCACCAGTCGATGTGCCCCAAGCCGTTTTCCCAGCGCTGCTTCCGCCTCATTACGGGTAATGTGCGATTGTATAAATACATGATCTGCCCCACTTGCTTGCTGTGCGACCGCCTTCATTTCTGGGTAATAACTTTCGGCCACATGCGTTTCATCGTAGAAATCTTGGACGGCAGTTTTATGCTGGAGCAGCATAAAACCCGCCTCGGATAGTTTGTGTTCCTGTAGTCGAGCATTTTTAACTGCTTTTATATAGGGCTTATGGTCTGGTCGATCTTCAGTCGCGGGACTGAGGCCAAACACCGGCTTGGCTTCGCCTGCCCGCAACGGGTTTCGGTAATAAAACGTTGCCTGCACGGCTTCTGACTGTTGCGTACCCATATCGCCAAACTCCTTAAGACTTTTCAATAATTCGTATCGCTCTCTTCGACACACCCAACCCGATAGGCGCCAACCGAACTATGCCTTGAAATAGTCCTTACGCTCAAGCACGAAATCAACGGTCTGCAATCCACCTCAGTATCAATGCTGGCCTAATTTTTTGCTCCACATACACAGCCTTAATTCGACAAGATCACGTGATCTTCCCTATCTGCGATTATCCAACCGAGCCTTGGGCCAAGCCCTCTGGTGCCATTAGAGCTGCGGGGTTCAAGTTGTTCGATTACAATAACCTTCACATTTTTTAGGACCCAGAGGCGCCAGACATGTCAGATCTACGCGACTATCAAGGCAAACTTGCCCTCGTCACCGGGGCCGGAGATGGTATCGGTGAAATGCTTGCTCGACAGTTAGCCGATTCCGGACTCAAGGTTGCAGTACAAGATATTCGCGCCGATGCTGCGGCCCGAGTGGCGGCAGACATTGGCGAGAGCGCCTTTCCTATCGCGTTTGATGTGTCTGACCGTGAAGCCTGTTTTCAAGCTGCAGATGCGCTTAGATCGCGGGGCCCCCTCAACTTGTTGTGGATTAATGCCGGCGTAGGTGTGGGTTCTCCTATTCTGACAGGCAAACCCAAAACCATAGAATGGGCTCTCGGCGTCAACCTTTATGGTGTTATCTGGACCGCTCAAGCTTTCACGCCTCTTATGGCGGCAGCAACCGGACCGACTCATGTCGGTTTTACCGCATCGACCGCAGCGTTGCGCGCACCGCAAGGTCAGTTTCCACTTTACTCGACCAGCAAACATGCAACCTTTGCTTTTGCTGAAGCCCTCAGCGCTGAGCTTAAAACCAAAGACATCGCTTCTACTATTTTATGTCCTGGCTTGTTGAACACGAAAATTTGGGATGGCGCCCGAGCCAGGCCAGAACGTTATGGTGGCGCCAAGCATATGGATCCATCTATTTCAAAACCTTGGGATGAAGCCAAGTCTCCAGACTTGATGTGGCCAGAAATTGCTCGCTCTATCAATGATGGTGGAGGCTATCTTGCTTGTGCGACCGATGGTGACGACACATTGATCGCACATAAAACTAGAACTGACGCCATTCGAGCGAGCATTGTGCAAATTTAACTCGTCAAGCCTAAGGCAACTCAGTCGCAGATTTGGCGGTCATGGGGTTTTAAGCTCAGGGAGCTAGTTCCCGATCAGGCGTTGTCTATAGGCGGTACTGGCTGATCTGTACTTCCTCGCCGAGATCCTCATAGTCTCCTGCACCCCGGCGTCGGCGAAACTCCTCCCAGGTAAAACTTCGGTATCGAGCGACTTCGGAGACTGAATCTTCCTCATTACTCATCAGCGACTGGATCATCTGCTCGTAGGGTGGGTTCAGAAAATAGGCTGCGCTCAAGCGATATTGCCCGTCGCTTGATCCAAGCACACGATGCTCAGGCGCGACAAATCTATCGTTAGACAACACCTGGAGCATATCGCCTGTATTGACAATGAAGGCATTGGGGGCAGGCTCAATCAGCCGCCATTGCCCCTCGTACAAGACTTGGAGCGCATGATGACCATTCTCAACTAACAGGGTAAGCAGCCCAGCATCGGTATGCCGATGAATGCCAAATGGCCCGCTTGCATCGCTAATTTCATCTGCCTGCCCAAGCATTGGATGCTCATCCGGGTAAGCATTAAGGCGCAAAAAGCTTGAGTGGCCGCCGGCAACAGCGGCTAGGTGCGATTCATCTTTGATGCCGAGCGCCGTCAGCAACCAATCATAAACCTCGATGGCTAACGGCTCGCATAGACTAAACCAGCGCCGGAAAGGCTCTGAAATGGCTGGATCTTTGGGCATCTGATTCCAGCCATCTGCTACCCGATTGGCCAAGGCATCATCGGCGAGATTGGGATCAGGCTTATGACCAAAGTCAAAAATTTCCTTGGCGTCTACGCGATTTTTGGTCAACTCGGCTGGGTTATAACCACGTGCATTCGTCGCTGAGCGCTGCAAGCTCAGTTTTTCTGCTTTGGGTAAAGTAAAAAAAGCGCGTTGTGCCGCAAACAGGGCTTGCCTGGCGTGATGTTCAATACCATGCCCTCGAAGCTCAAAAAACCCCCAGCGGGCCACTACCTGCGCAAGGCGCTGCAACTCACGATCCCGCGCGAGCCCTCTACCGCGAAGTAGTTCTGCGTTAAATACTGCCGATTGGCGCCATTCAGGAAAAGATAAAATTGAGGGCTCGATCACGGACTTACCAAATAAAAAACCTCTGACTATACACCTGTCCAACCTGTGCACCTAGGCAACCTATACACCTAGACATCAGATAGACCTATATCGCCTGAGACAGGTCCAGCCGTGTAGCCAGATGATTTCGGTGTCTTGGCCCCGGGCCCGCATCAACCCAATTTTAAAGACAAGCTCGCATCTTCTAGGCAATCAAGAATACGTGTCAATTAAGAAGACGTGCCACTTAGACCTAAAGGGTCCAGCCGAACTCTATTTCACAAGGCTTATTGGGGCGCTGATTCCGGTTGATACTGATAGTAACCGGCAAGCGGGATCATCAAATGCGCATAGCGCGTATTGGCGAACATGACATAAGGCGCCCCAGTCTTAAAGCTCGTTGGGTAATTGGCAAGACTCGCTGGGTCTTTAGGCATTAGCATCAAATGTGGCCCTGACTCGATCCATTGATCTGGGGCCGCATCATCCTTTTCTAGCACACCGGCTCTCGTGTTGTCCTCGCCCATATCACCGTGAAGCATCCACATATAGGAATCCCGCTCCATCTCCGGCGCCTCACCTGCCATGTAACCCATCATCCACTTCATACCTTCACCATCATGACAGACAGGCATGGCGTGATGAGCAGACTCCCAGCCTGTTTCTGGAACTGGGCGAGGATTTGCTGACTGACAAATCCAACCGTTGGTGCCTTCCCGAAGCACAGCGCCGTCGCTGCCGATCACCGAGGCAAAGTCACCAATGAAGTCAGACGCTGCTGTGCTGTACGCTTCGATCTGCCAAGCCGCGCTAGTGTGATCTTGATTTTCTGATGCCTCATGATGTCCAGCCATTAACATGCCGGCGTGCGAGCCCAAAAATACCGCTGTGAATACCCGCAGAACGCTCAAAGCCATCAACACACGTCACTTATAGATTTTAGCTTCTTGATCAAACCAAACCCTATATTCGTGATCAAGATCAACCGCCACCAATCCGTCAATGACCCCATGAGCCTAGTGACCGGCATCCAGAAGTCTTAATGCCGTCATCCCCAGACGCTTGTCAGCTATAGCCATGACGGCAACGACACCTTTATTGGGAAGAGCAGGTGTCACGCGGGCACCAACCGCCAGCGACCGAGTCGCGCTGGCAATA
>JADHNJ010000057.1 GCA_016779565.1 Pseudomonadales bacterium | reverse complement strand
GGGGTGGTTCAGCAAACGTCGCAGCATTAGAACGCCCACCAGCTTTCTTTGAATCGAAGGTTTTCTTTAAACCAGAGGCTCGCTTTGCATCAGAAACTTCCTTGTGAATCTCATCAACCTTCGCAATAACGTCAACCACAGCACTAGGGGAGTCGTTCAAATGTGAAGTCATTTTCTGGGATGGGTCAGCAGAAGACTGATTTATGTCGTTATTTATCCTTGCGCCGATGGTATCCAGCGCGGGCATCAAGGCGGGAATTTGAGCTCCCCCTTCAGCTTGAGCGATTGTCTGCGAGATGACAGATGCTGGTTTTGCGAGGCGCTCTGAGGCAGGGGCTAGCTTACGTTGGGCATCTTGCAAACTATTGGCACAGGCCCAACTTTTGGCTTCCTCATCGGCAAGACAGTACCAACGGTTGTTATCATTATCTCGATATTTTGTTTCGGTCTGAGCAACGCACATCGGATTCGATAAGTCGGCGTCGGGGCTGTCACAATCGACCTTGCTCATCCAGCTACAGCCGGAAACGGTGAATCCTAAAGTTAGAACCGATAGGGCAACCGTGGATCTGTATTTCATGGTCATCACACGCCTAATTTTCAAGCATCATAGAATATTATTGCGTCAATTCCGATAGTGGTTGTCGATTCATTTTTGGAAATAAACCAAAGGTACCGCCGCTATGTAAAAACACAATATCGTCGCCCTCGAGGGCTTTGCTCGTAATCAGTTGGGTTAGGCCGAACATGGCTTTTCCAGTATAAACCGGGTCTAAAATTACCCCTTCCAATTCTGCCACCTTCTGAATGAGCGCATAAATTTCAGCTGATGCAACACCATAGCCCTGACCTATAAACTGATCGTAAAACTTGTTCGGTCGGAGGTTTAATGTCACATCGTATCGTGTCTGCCATGCCGACAAGTCTTGGTTCACTTTGTGCTCAAAAAACGCATTGTTGTCACCCACACAAATACCAATGAGTTGGCTTTGATGCGCCTTCATACTGAACCCAGCTTGCAATCCCGCGTAAGTGCCGCCAGATCCGACCGCCAGTACAAGAGCAACAGGATCAATCGCGGCATCAGCGAAATCGCAAATCATTTCTTCAGCAGCTTCTACATAGCCCCAGATCCCGATGTCGTTACTCGCGCCAATTGGGATATCGTAGGGTTGAAACCCTTTTTCACGTAAACGCTCGCCTGCTCGATAGTAGCAGGCATTTAAGTCTGCAAAATCTTTAGCATTGACATAATCGATGCTCGCGCCAAGCAATTGATCCAGTAATAAATTGCCATCGGCCAGGGTTTGGGGTTTACCACGTAAAATCAGATGGCAGTGCAGTCCTAGCTTTGCTGCTGCAAATGCAGTCGCGCGACAGTGATTGGATTGAATCCCCCCACTGGTAATGACTGCGGTGGCGCCGTGTTGCTTTGCATCCGCAAGCACGTATTCGAGCTTGCGTAACTTGTTTCCGCCACCAATGTTTTCGGTCAGGTCGTCGCGCTTCAACCAAATCCTAGGCCCGCCTAGGTGCTTAGACAATCGATCTAGGGGCTGCAAGGGCGTGGGTAGTCTCGCTAGCGGTATTTTTGGCGGTAGCTTCATGTGGTCAGCCGAACAAAAAACTTGCTGGATGCGCGCATAGCCACTGCATTATTTTCGACCACCTCTGACACAAGTTGAATGCTGGCTTTGCCATTTTGAGTGAGTCGTGCTTGAAAATCTGCGAAACCTTCTGGCAGCTGCGCCCGGCAGATTAAGTGTTGAAAAACCGGTTGTAAAAAGATGCTATCTGCTTGGCCAACAACGGTGTTGCCGGTCACGCCCATTAGACCGAGTTGAAGCTGAACCATGCCCCAACCTGTTAACGCCGAGATAGCGGTAAGACTGCCACCAAAGGCGCTGCCCTGATGATTGATATTGGGTGCTAGCGGAGCTTGAAGTTCAAGCCTTTGACCATCAAATTGGCTCACGACAATACCCATAGCTTTACTCAATGGAATATGGCTGTGCAGGGCAGC
Source organism: Pseudomonadales bacterium (assembly GCA_016779565.1). Taxonomy (GTDB): domain Bacteria; phylum Pseudomonadota; class Gammaproteobacteria; order Pseudomonadales; family Azotimanducaceae; genus UBA9926. The sequence goes on along the minus strand of JADHNJ010000057.1, from coordinate 12,540 downwards.
CTCCAACGTTGCAGCTGTTTTCACATGAATGATGGCTTCTGGCACCGAGGAATCCCTTATCTAGCAATTGTTCCTATATAATACACGCATCTAATCTGATGCTCTGCTATGCGATATTTTTCTTTAGTGCTGCTAGCGTTTGTCCTAAGTTGCTCAAGCGAGGTTGACCTAACCACGCTTGAAGGTCGCACTATGGGTACTACTTATCGGGTGTTAGTACGATCTGAGTCTGCAGGCTTCGATGCGGCAAAATTGCACAAAATGATCGATCAAGAGTTAATATATATCAATAAATTAATGTCAACGTATGATGTAAATTCTGAGATCTCTCGCTTCAATCGGTCTGCACAAATCACGCCCTTTAAATTATCCTCCGAAACCACCGAGGTACTTGCTTTCAGCCTGCAACTGGCACGCCAGACACAAGGCGCTTTTGACCCTACAGTATCGCCTTTAGTCAACCTTTGGGGATTTGGGCCGGTCCGGTCAGACGCTAAGATCCCACCGGCAGACGCGATTTCACGGGTTAGGGCCGAAATTGGATTCGACGCTTTGGCGCTAGACGCCACCGATAACACTTTGCGTAGCCAGCTGCCCCGCCAGCTAGATCTTTCCGCCGTTGCTAAGGGATATGCAGTCGATCGTTTAGCAGCAATATTGATTGAGGCAGGCTTGTCCCATTTTCTTGTCGAAGTAGGTGGCGAATTAGTGGCAAAAGGTACTAAATTTGAGGATGTTCCATGGCGAGTCGCGATAGAGTCGCCTGACCCCGTCAACCGAGGCATTTTCAAAGCACTTTCCTTGCGCGACAAAGCGGTGGCGACCTCGGGCGACTATCGAAATTTTTTTGAGTCTAATGGTCAGCGCTACTCGCATACCCTTGATCCACGAACCGGCTCTCCGGTTGACCATACAACCGTCTCTGTAACGGTGCTTGCAGATACAGCGATGGTCGCAGATGGTTGGGCGACAGCACTTAATGTGTTGGGTCTTGATGAGGGATTAAAATTAGCTAACGAGCGAGGTCTCGCCGCGTTATTCATCAGCCGCACCGACACTAGCGAGCGGCGGCAAAGTTATGAAAGTGATACAATGAAAGCCTATCTCGAAGAAGCGCGTTAGAATCAACGCGAGTTTCACATAACGCCAAGCAGATTTAGTGTGCGGCTAACATTTTTTAGAATTGATATCGATTCTGTAAGCTAAAGAGCGGTTTATTATGGTTGAGTTTCTGCTGACATTTTTCGTGTTTTTAGCGGTTGTCGTCATTATGGCTGTCGGGGTCCTAAGGGGTCGGCCGCCGATCTCTGGTTCTTGTGGTGGTCTCAATGCCCTGGGTGTCGATGGTGCCTGCGAGATTTGCGGGGGTAATCCCAATGCCTGTGAAAATGAGAATCAGGGACCAACCAGCGTCAAAGCACCGAAAATTAAGAATGCCTTAGAGGCCTAAGCGCTTGATAGCGTCATCCCGTCGGTAAGAACGTATTTTAGTTAGCTGGCTTTCATTCCGACCGCTTCTTCTCTGATTTGTCGTCGACGCGCTTCAGTTTGTCTAGAGGAGAGATGGCGCTGTAAGGTCTTTTCGGTTTCGAATGGCAAGCCTAGGAATTCTATACCAGATCGAAACCCGGTGCCGCTTTCAAGCATTCGGCTATAGCAGACTTGGGCATAACAGGTCAGAACCCAGGCGCCTTCGTGGAACAGCACTCGTAGGGCGAGCACTTGGTTCAAAGGCAGCAAGGACTCTGAGAGGAGCGCGGCGCCACCCATGCTCAGGTCAACAAGATTATGAGCGAAATCCTCAGGCTTTTTGATCTCATTTAACAAAACCCGCTGGCCAATGATGGCCATTTTTTGGTTTAAATTCGCAAGATACTCGGCAAGCACTGGCTCCGTTCGGTTCATCTCCCCAATTAAACGTTCGCTCTGGCGTTCTAGCTGCCTGAATTCCGCTAATAACTGAATTTCCTCGGAGTACTTAAAAAGACTATTGGGTTCAGAATTTTCCATTTGTTCTTTTGACACGAATTGATATTCACATGGCAATGCATCTGATAGTCGATAATAATCTCTGACATCGATATCCTTCATAATGTCCTTAACTTTCTGGGGTTTAATTGTTTTGTGCCGCTATCCTCACACACTTTTCGAAGCCTATTGCACTTTTCGTGATGTACCCCGACATGCTTATAGTAGGTGGATCTTGGATTACACGCAAAAGGGTCAGCGATGAGATCCAAATGGACATTTTTGGTGTCCTTGCGTTTGGCCCAAAAGTTGCGGACCACCACGCTCAGTCGTAGCCATCATCGACTACCTGTCTTGGGCCTAAGTATTGCGATTGCGGTGCTCATTCTTGCATTGTCGATTGTGAACGGCTTTGAAGTGGCAATGCGGGAACGGGTGCTGTCTGTCTTTCCCCAAGCAATGGTTTATGACGCGGGTCTAGGTGCCTTATCCCAAGATCAGATCGAGCTGATTACTTCTCAAGCCGAAGTCGAAAGTGTCGCACCAGTGATTGAGATGGGCGGCTTAATTATTGGTGAAACAATGCAACGCGGCGTGCTGATCACAGCCGTTGACCCGCTCCTTGAGCCAGAGGTTAATCGAGTTCCTGAGTTCATGATAGCGGGATCTTGGTCTGATTTTAACGATCAAAAATTTGGTGTTTTGTTGGGTGGGCGACTGGCGGAACGTCTGCAGGTAAGGGTTGGCGATCGGGTGGAGCTGATGCTGCCCAGTGTTGATTGGAGCTTGGCGGGCTTTTCAACGCGCTCAAAACGTTTCAAGATCGTCGGTCTGTTCGACTCTCGTACTGAACTCGATGAAACGACCGTTTATATTTCACTCCAAGCCGGCGAAGCTCTGGGACGTGCCGATTACAGGCAGGGTCTTAGGCTTAAGCTTGGGGACCTATTCAATGCCGAAAGTCTGCTAGAGCGTTTGTATTTTGAAGAGCCAGCCATGTCGCTTGTGGGTTCGACTTGGATGAGCCGTCAGGGCAGCCTGTACGCCGCCATTGGTCTTCAAAAGCAAATTATGTTTGTGTTGCTGTCACTTTTAATTGCTATTGCCGCGTTTAACGTGACATCACAGTTGGTCATTTTTGTTGAGGAACATCGCCCGGATATCGCAATTTTAAAGACTGTCGGGGCTGGGGAGGGTGATATTCGCTTTATCTTTGTGCTCCAAGGATTTTTTTTAGGGCTTATTGGTACCAGTTTAGGTTTGTTGCTTGGGTTTTTAGCTTGCGATGTTTTGGTTGCACTAATCGCCGGGTTGAATCAATGGTTTGGTGTTCAACTGCTCGATGAGTATTTTGTTCAATACCTACCCTATGAACGACTTGTCGTAGATTTTATCAGTGTTGGACTGATCAGTTTGGTGATGTGTGTACTGGCGAGTTGGATACCTGCAAGACAAGCTGGCGCAATGATCATTAGAGAGGGGATAAAAGATGGCGCCTGACAGACTTTCCGCACACGGCAGTCTCATAGCCGAAAACTTAATAAAAGATTTTGAAATCCCAGGTCAAGAACCGGTTCGAGTGCTTAGAGACTTAAATCTCACGATTGAATCAGGGGAAATTGTTGCAATAACCGGCGCCTCAGGAAGCGGCAAAAGCACCCTGCTACATGTTCTCGCAGGCTTAGATCAGGCTGATGAGGGGCGTATTCAGCTGTTAGGGCAGTCCCTGACTGATCTTAGTGCGCGTGATCTTGCGGTCTTTCGTAATCAGAAGCTGGGGTTTGTCTATCAATTTCATCATTTAATGGCTGAACTCTCGGTGCTTGAAAATGTTGCGTTACCAGCGTTGATAAAAGGCTTAAAAAAAACCGAGGCAAACCATCAAGCTAAAACGCTTTTAAAAGAGGTTGGATTAAATCATCGGCTGCAGCATTTTCCATGGCAGCTTTCAGGCGGTGAACGTCAAAGATGTGCAATTGCCCGTGCGTTGATTAATCAGCCCGCAATGTTATTTGCGGATGAACCTACTGGCAATTTAGATCATGTTGCGGCTGAGCAAGCGTCATCGCTGTTGATCGCTCTGTCTAAGGATCGTGGCGCAACCGTTGTGTTAGTCACTCACAATATGAGTCTTGCGGCCAAAGCCGACCGGGTCTTGAATCTTCACGAGGGCAGATTATCGTGAAAGGCTTGCAACTGGCACTTATTGCAGGTCTTGGGTTTAGATATTTTCGAGCTGGCTTGTGGGGTTCCTCTGGCTTGCGTTACGTTCGATTTGTTAACCGAGCCTCTGTGATCGGGCTTGCCCTAGGTACAGCAGCCTTAATTATGGTCGTGGCTGTCATGAACGGTTTTGATCGCACCCTTAAAGATCGACTCTTAGCCGTAACGCCACATTTAACGGTAGCGTATAAGCATCGACAATCCGATTTGTTTATAAATGGCGTGGCGTCGGTGCAATCCTATCAGTCCATTCAAGGGCTGTTACTGAGCGATAATGGCGGACAGTTGATTGAAATTCAGGGTCTTGCGGATTCCAGTCCCCAATTGCGCGTTCATAAAGACGCAATGGTTACAGGTCGACTTTGGACCTCCAGCGACGAGATGCCAATGCTCATGGGGTCAGCTTTAGCGCGACGGTTCGGTTTAGCATTGGGCGATCCTGTCTCGATTGCTTTGGTCAATGTCGGTCAAGGGCAGATAGAGCCGAAACTTGTGACTTTCACCTTGATAGGTACCTATGCCTTGGGCGCAGAAACAGATCAAGTCATGGTGGTCGCACCATTAGATCGCATCGCGCTAGCAGCCCAAGCATCGCCGGTTTATCGGGTGCACTTAACAGATCCTATGGATGTTGAGTCGGTCGCAGGGGACATGGCAAACGCCGGCGTTAACACTATCAATTCGTGGAAGACGCGCTATGGCTCCTTTTTTCAAGCGGTCTGGTTAGAAAAAATGCTGATGAGCCTGATGCTTTCTATGCTTGTGTTGTTGTCATTGGTAAGTCTTGTGTCGGGCATGAGAATCGTGATGCTGGAAAAATTAAAAACAACTCGGATGCTGCGAGCACTCGGGTTGTCCCGCACGGCTTGTCAGATGATATTTTTTCAGCAGGGCACATTGTTGGCGATTTCTGGAATTACCCTAGGAACGTTTCTCGGTTTGGTCGGCGCAACTTACTTACCGAACTTAATGGGCATCCTCGAATCCCTAACAGGTTTTTCAATTGTCACTGGCAGCTATTTCGCGCAGTTACCCGTCGATATTAGAGTGTTCGATACGGCTCTGGTAAGTTTAGGTGCGTTGCTGATGAGCCTTTTGGTGCTGCTGCGACTGATTACCTCAATCATCAAATCAGATTTGGATTTCAACGCAGGCCAGTAAGGCGAACTATTTGCGACTCAAGTAGTAAAATTGCGCTGTGAGAAAAGCGAGTCCACCGAAGCTGAACCCGCAAATAAGACATCCGATAATAAGGGGCCGCCATATTTCCCCTAAACCACTTACTAACCAATCCCAAGAAAGTTCGAAGTCGGTTAACGAAATGTCTGTACCGGTTAGCGCCGCACCGACTTCAAAAGCGAAATACATCATAGGTCCCATTGTGATTGGGTTGCTAATCCAGACGACCGCAATGGCGATGGGGATGTTTGTTCGGCGCCATATGCAAAATAATAAGCAAGGTAACATTTGAAAAGGAATAGGCAGAAAGCAACAGACACTGCCCCAGAGCAACGCCTCTGATACGCTGTGACGGTTCATGTGCCAGAGATCTTCATCACTCAGGAAATTGCCCAATTTCCGGAAAATAAAATTTTTTTGGAGGTCGCTTTTATCGGGCAGCCAGGTCTTTTTTTGCATCTCAGTAGATGACTCCAGAAGACTTTTTAAACGCTCTGCGGCAAATCACCGCGGTATGTCGGCTTGAAAGCCGGCAAATTCGCACGGTTCCTATCCGCATGAACGCAGAATATATAGCATGCCCGTCAGAGATACTACGGCATGGCCAGAATTGCATTGTTGCTGCTCATTGTACAACAAGCTGTTTTAAAGCTTCCCGTGCTGCCCGAGCCCTGGTTGCTTTGGCTAGCAATGCCTTTTGCTCTGGCATGTTTGGGGTACAAGTCGCTGCGTGTCCTAGGTGTCTTTGTTCTGGTGCTCATTATGGAGCTGTCATCGGCCTCCAGCTTAGTGTCGCCTATTGCCCTTACGCATTCGCTACATTCGCCTGCGCGCGTCGAGGCAAAAGTCATCTCGTTAGTTGAGCAAACCGATGAGGGTGCCGCCTATGACATTAGTATTCGCAAAGCTGAAAAATCAGAGCTTGTCGGCGTGCGATTTAAAGCCTATCAAGCGACAGAGAGGGCCGATGAAATTCCTTCGCCCGGTAGCACCATTTATGGGTTGCTGATCCCCCAGCCTCTACATGGCACGACAAACCTTGCTGCAGGGTACAGTGATAGGGTTGCGGTCTTTGAGGGTTTCGACGGCCGGGCCAAGATTAAACACCTTGTTCATGAGGATCCTGAGACTAGAGGCTGGCTACCGCTCCAAATTCGGCATCAAATTGCAATTTTTGTTGCGTCAGCGGTCCCTCAGGAATTTGCTCAGGTTCTCAGTGCAGTTACGATTGGCTCAACACTTCGATTAGAGCAAGACAAATATCGTTTGCTAAGCGCGACAGGTACACAGCATTTACTTGTGATATCAGGTTTGCATTTGTCTTTGATTGGTTGGGGTGTCTTCAAGCTGCTGAGGTTGATAGGTTGTCGACTAGGGGTTTGCACGGTTTTGGCATGTCTAGCTGCGTGCGCGTATTTTCTTATTTCTGGTCAAGCGTTATCAGCCCAGCGAGCAACGCTTATGTTTCTTGTTTTACTGCTCGGGCAGGCGGGGCGATTCAATTTAGGTAGATTCTCCGGCTACTGGATTGCATGGATCGTCAGCCTGACGCTGACGCCTTTCGCGAGTGCTTTGCCAGGTTTCTGGTATTCTTTTGGTGCCGTACTTGTGCTGCTGTTGAGTCATCGAGGATTCCAGCAGAGTGTTTGGAAGGATTTTCCTAGAGTTCTGTTGTCATTGCGGGTTCAGATTGCCTTGCTACTCGGTCTGCTGCCTGTTTCAAGTATGTTATTAAATTCGTCAGCCCTTGCTGCGCCTATTGCAAATCTGGTGGCGATTCCGATTATGAGTTTCCTGATCTTGCCCGCAACGCTGCTTGCTGAACTGAGCTTTTTGCTGAATTTGGCGCTCGGTCATTCTGCTCTGATCGAAATGGCGGACATAACTTTAAAATTAGCGGTAGTGGGTCTAAAAGGGCTTTGGTGGTGGCTAGAGTGCGTCTCGGAATTTCTACCTACCTTTCAAGCAGCAAAATTACCCGTAGGTTACGCTGGTCTATCGCTGCTGATGGTGCTGCTGATGCTGTCAGGTGCGAGGATCATCAGTCCTGGTCTGCTATGTGTTGTATTGATGCCCTTTATTCACCCAAAGTTAGCGCGGCCGCCCTGGGGCAGCCTTAATCTGCTGGTCATGGATGTTGGTCAAGGAACCAGCGTTTTGATCCAGTCAGCAAATGAAGATTGGTTGTATGATGCGGGCGGGTTGACCCGCTTTGGCTTTAATGCTGGTGAGCGTATTGTTATTCCTGAGCTGCGAGCTATGGGAATCGCAACCTTGGATAAGTTGATCGTTTCTCATAATGATGCAGATCATGCTGGCGGCGCTCCGATTATCAAGCGCAAGCTGAAAGTGGTAAGCACGATTGAACCCTCGAAAAAAAATTGTATTGCACAGCCTGCTTGGGTCGTTGACGGGGTCAAGTTTCAGATGTTCACCTGGCAGCAAGGTAAAAATACCAATGATCAATCCTGCGTGCTTCAAATTAAGGGGCTGGGCTTTAAAGTGTTATTGCCCGGCGATATCGAGTCTGGTGCAGAACTGGCACTATTGCCGAGTCTTGATAGACATATAGATTGGTTGCTGATGCCGCATCACGGCGCAAAAACATCATCGACACCGGGATTTCTCAATCATGTAATGGCTTCCACGGTGGTTGCCTCTGCAGGTTTTGCCAACAGTTATGATCATCCACACCCAATTATTACAGCGCGCTATCAAAATCGTGGTAGTGCGGTTGTAACCACGATAGAGCACGGCGCGCTATTTTTTCGAGCGGATAGGGCCGGCGTCCAGTTATTGATGTCTGCCCGGAAAAGATACAAAACCTTTTGGGGTCCATAGGAGGTTAAGGTTGCATTTTATTGGGTAAGTATGGATCCTAGCGCGCTTAATGTTTTAGGGATCGCTATGAGCACGGCCGGCAAGTCATCATTAGTCCAACAGTTGGACTTGGAGCAAATTGAGCATAATCTGTTTCGAGGCTATAGCGAAAATTTGGGTACGCCAAGGGTGTTTGGTGGTCAAGTAATCGGGCAAGCCTTAATTGCCGCCTTGCGCACCGTTGACGCCCGACACTGCCACTCATTACACGGCTACTTTTTGCGGCCTGGTAACCCCGAGGGCGCGATTATTTATGAGGTCGATCGGATTCGAGATGGCAAAAGTTTTACCACCCGTCGAGTCGTTGCCATTCAGAATGGGCAGGCTATTTTTAATATGTCCTGTTCGTTCCAGGTTCTGGAAGAGGGGTTGAGCCATCAGGCAGAGATGCCGCGTGTACCCAAACCCGATGAATTGCCCAGCGACGAAGAGACACTAGCAGCGCGGCTCGACGACTTGCCTCAAGCAATGCGAGAGATGATGATGCGAGAACGGCCGATTGAGCTAAAGCGAGTAGAAGCCGTTGACTTCATTCATCCGAAGAAACGCCCACCAAAGCAACACACTTGGTTTCGAGCCCGGTTTCCCCTTGGCGGTGATATTGCTATGCATCAGTGCCTATTGGCCTATGCGTCTGATATGGGAATCTTAAGCACTTCGACGTTGCCTCATGGAAAGTCATTTATGAGCGGGCTTATGACGGCAAGTTTGGATCATGCCATGTGGTTTCACAGGCCATTTCGCTTTGACGAGTGGATATTGTTCGAGCAGGAATCTCCCGTTGCTAGAGGTGCGAGAGGCTTTAATCGAGGTGCTATGTACACGGAAGAGGGCCTACTGATTGCTTCTGTTGCGCAGGAAGGGCTAATGCGAGAAATTGAATCTTAGGACACGTGTTTAGGGTAACGGCGTGACTCTTTTAAGAGCGGCTATGAGTTTTTGTTTGTCTTCTTGATTGAGAAAGGCGCCAAGTTCAGATTCTCGATTGTGACTTCTAATGGCTATTCTAGGGCTACCCCATGGATGGTGTGGAGGAGACACGAGATATTTTGCCCAGAGCCTTTGATAATGAATGACAACATCTGCTTGCTTTCTGCCCTGTTCTATCTGAACGGCGTCCTCCGAAACCGTAATAACCTCTTGCTGGTTGCACTGACGGGTACAGTAATACATACACCCGGCAAGCACAGTTAGCTCAAGGATACTAAACGGTAATATCAGCCAGGCGCCCGCGAGCAAAAAACCGAGACTAACGACACCTGATACAGCGGTAAGCGTGTAAAGTAGGTAAAGATTGTATCGCCAAGTCCAAGAGTGGTTTGGCCTTAGTATGATTTGGCCGGTTTGCGTCTCATCATTGATGTCTAATTCAATCATGGCAAAAAAAGGCTCCTAGGCCCTAAGTTCCTCTACGCTAGTAGCTTGGTTAAGTGTTCCAGCAAGACGGTATTCTCAGCATCTGTCCCAACCGTGATACGAAGTTTGTCGTGCATTCGCTCATGATCAAAATAGCGAACTAGAATCCCTTCTTGCTTTAAGGCGAGGTACAAAGATTCTGCTGTTATCTTGCTTTGCTGCGGTAGCGTCACTAATAGAAAATTCGCTTCAGAGTGCGGTGTTGCTAAACCAAGCGCATTGAGCGCTAGCGATAAGCGGGCACGCTGCTTGATAACCTTTTGCCAGGTGTATTTCGCGTAGGCTTGGTCTGCGATTGCGGCTTCGGCAAGTGCCTGACTAATCATATCGAGATTATAGCTATCTCTCGTCTTGTAAAGCATTGGACTGATTAAATCGGCCGGACCTATCCCATAGCCGAACCTTAATCCAGCTAAACCGTAGCCCTTACTCAACGTACGCAGCAGCACGACATTCTCTGTATTGACTGCCCATTCGGTGAGATCGTGCTCTGAGTTGTCAACAAAATCCACGTAAGCCTCATCGACAACGAGCATACCGTTTAAGGATTTTGCGATCTGTTCGAGCGTGTCTTGGCTCAGCAGAGCGCCAGTCGGCGCATGAGGGTTGACAATAAACGTCAGGACACATCCCTCCGCATTGATGCGTTGAGCAAAATCGGCGGGTAGAGACCAATCGTCCTCCAGCGGAATACTCACAGATGACGCATCTTGAATCGCCGTTAGCACCGGATAAAGCGAATAGGTTGGGTCGGTCATACCTACTCGTTGTCCTGGCTCGACGAAGGTTGTCAACAGAAGCCTCAGCAGTTCGTCACCACCCCGGGTTGCAATAATCTGATCAGACTTTACGCCGTGAACGCTTGCAGCGGCAGCTCGAAAGTCGTCGGCTGTAGGCTGGGGATACCGCCGCAACTCTTTAGCAGTAATTTGTGCGAGAGCAGCTTGGACCTTAGGGGAGGGCGGATAGGGGCTTTCATTGGTATTAAGCTTAATGATGCCGGTGCCGGCCAGTTGTTCGCCGGGTACATACCCGGCCATAGATGCAATGTTTGATCTTTCAAAACCCTTACCCATCTGCAGCAAATCCCTCGTAGCTAACATCTACTATTTCCGCAATGACCGGTCCTGCTGGACGTGTCAAAACAACCTCGTCACCGATATATTTTCCAAGTAGGGAGCGAGCGACCGGACTATTAAGGCTAATCCAGCCGCGTTTTAAATCGAACTCATCCTCACCGACAATTCTAAGCGTGATCATGGGTTCATTCATCGGCAAGACCTGCACCCAGGCACCAAAAAAAATCTTGGAAACATCTTTCGGGGCTCTATCGACAATTTCGAGAACGTCTAATCGTTTTTCTAAATAGCGGATCCGACGGTCGATCTCTCGGAGCTGGCGTTTGCCATAAATGTAATCCGCATTTTCCGATCGATCGCCTAGAGCGGCAGCGTCTGAGACCTGCTGAGTGACTTTGGGCCTTTTGTCTCGCCATAAAAATTGAAGCTCTCGCCTGAGCTGGCTGGCCCCGGCGGGCGTAATGTAAACCTTGGTTGACATGACCTTAAGCTCTACACTTGCTCAAGGAAAAATTGCGCAAGCGCTGCGCTCCACAAAAGACCTGCTGCGAGCAAAGTTACAAAAACCGCTGCAGATCCGCAGTCCTTAGCGGCTCTGGCTAGGGGGTGATGCTCGAGTCCTGTCCGGTCTACCACCGCCTCTAACGACGAGTTCAATAGTTCGATAGCGATTACAATGAGGTTCGCAGCGATCAGCACTGCTGAAATAAACCTGTCTTGGGTCACCCAAAAAGCGCAGGGTAATAGGAGGGCGAATGCGAACAGCTCCTGACGGAAAGCAGCCTCATGTTTATACGCGTGCCTCAGCCCTGCGAACGAAAAGCGAGCTGAGTTAACAAAATGCTTAAGACCAACATTTTGTGTTTTATCGAACTGGGGTTCCATGACAGTTACCTTTGTGCAACCACAATAATTAGTAAACAGCACTTGAACTTCTGCAAACGGGAATTATACAGAGGCTAGCAAAGAAAAACTTCACTTGTCTGAAGTAAACCGAAATGAGGTGGTTATATGAGACTCGAAAAATTATCGCCCTCGGCGCAACGAGCGTTAGCAGAAGGGCAATCGATAGCAGCTCAGCGTAGTCATAACCTTATGATGCCCGCTCACGTTTTTTTGGCGCTGCTAGAGGAAAAAGGCGGGCGAGTCGGGTCACTGTTGCGTCAGATGGGGCTAGACGTTGGCACTCTAACGAATAACATCCGAGCTGAAGTTAGTCGCCTACCAGAAGCCAAACCCTTTTCTGGCGATGTTCAGGCGAGCCCTGATTTGATGCGATGGCTGAACATCGCCGAAAAACGTCGACATGACGAGGGGGAGTCAGTCATCTCCGTTGAATGCCTGCTGTTGTCTGCTAGTGAAGGCGATGCGATGCTTGCGCGTCAGTTAGAGGCAGTAGGCCTTGTTCCAGAGGCGTTATTGCGAGCTGTAAGACAAGCTGATGATGCCCAAGGCGACGATAATGATGATGGCCTTCAACAAGCGCTCGCCTTGTATACAGTGGATCTCACGGAACTTGCTCGAAGTGGCAAGTTAGACCCGGTTATCGGTCGCGATGCGGAGATTCGAAGAGCAATACAGGTACTGCAACGTAGGACAAAGAATAATCCAGTGTTAATTGGAGCGCCAGGTGTGGGTAAAACTGCCATCGTAGAGGGGCTTGCGCTACGTATTACCGACGGAGAGGTCCCGGAAGGGCTGAGACATAAATCTATTCTTTCCTTGGACCTCGGAGCTTTGGTGGCAGGCGCAAAATTTCGTGGGGAGTTTGAGGAGCGTCTCAAAACGGTGCTTA
>JADHNJ010000011.1 GCA_016779565.1 Pseudomonadales bacterium | reverse complement strand
CAAGCACTGAATCGCCCTCGTTAACGCAAAAGTCGTCTGCAAGCACGACCGCGAAGGGTTCCGCTCCAACCAAGGGCTCACCGGTCAGAATCGCATGGCCCAAGCCCTTCATCTCGACCTGACGTGTATAAGAAAAGCTGCATTGCGCGATCAAAGACCGAACGTCTGCTAGCAGCGCCTCTTTATTGGTTCCAGCGATCTGGTGTTCAAGCTCAAAATTGGTGTCGAAGTGATCCTCCAAAGCGCGCTTGCCGCGACCCGTGACAAACCCTATTTGGCTGAGCCCGGCACTGACCGCTTCTTCGACCCCATATTGGATGAGAGGCTTGTTCACGATAGGCAACATTTCTTTAGGCATGGCTTTGGTCGCAGGCAAAAACCGAGTGCCATATCCTGCCGCCGGGAATAAACATTTTCGAATCAAAACAGGCTCCATTGATTGGTTGACATCGTTTGTTGGCTGCAAAAACTTTTATACTGGAGATTATACGACTTTCTGCGATTTTTGATCTGCCTGCCTTTAAGCGCATCAACAAGACACTTCAGCACAGCAAATACCACGCATAAAACCCTGAATAATTTCCCTGCACCTGACGCTGCAAAGCGTTCAGCAACATTTTAAGCTACCGGCGCAGGCGAAGTGCCTCAAAAGCTCTGAAACATTCAATGAGCGTTGCGACGACTTTTTGAGGCCATCATCAACATTACAATAGGCAGGGAATTGACAGGTACATCCCAGAAACGAATTTCAGCCCCAATGCTTTGACCCGCGCCAACCACAAGAAGACAGGGCCTAATCAAAATCGGCGCTTCGAACCTACTAGGACTCCGAGCGACCATAGGCATCTTCGAATCGAGTGATGTCATCCTCTCCTAGGTAATCCCCAGACTGCACCTCGACGATCTCGAGCGCATCAGTGCCCACATTTTCGAGCCGATGTTTTGCGCCCTTGGGAATGAAAGTCGATTCGTTTTCAATCAATTCAAACACCTTAGACTCACAGGTTACGCGCGCAGTGCCCGCAACCACCACCCAATGTTCTGCTCGATGCTCGTGCCGCTGCAGCGACAACCGCTCGCCAGGGGCAACAAAGATCCGTTTGGTGTGGTGCTTAGGGCCACGGTCAACACTCTCGTACCAGCCCCACGGCCGATAGACACGACGATGTTGGATGTGTTCTTCACGCCCTGACGTCTCAAGCTGGTCAACAATATCTTTCACCCGTTGGCTTGCACTGGCTTGCGCAACCAATACCGAGTCTGCGGTCTCAACGACAACGACTCCCTCAAGGCCAATCAGGGTAACTAGTCGATTATCTGCAAAAGCATAACAATCTTGGGATTCTTGAATAAGCACATCTCCACGGACCGCATTACCTTGCCGATCTTTCTCAGCAATAGTCCACAGCGCCTGCCATGATCCAATGTCACTCCAACCGGCGTCCAAGGGAACCACTGCTGCTTTGGGCTCTACTTCCATCACGGCATAATCGATTGACACATTAGGACAAGGAGAAAATGCACTTGCATCGGGCCTCACAAAGACCTCATCAACTTCTCGCCCTCGCCAGGCGTTTTTGGTACATGCCTCGATCGCAGGTGCATGGACTGCCAACTTCGATAGGTAAGTCTTGGCATCGAACACAAACATGCCGCTGTTCCAAAAGTACTGCCCTGAGGCCAAGTAGGCTTCAGCGTCTTTCAAAATGGGTTTTTCAACAAACCGATTAATTCGATAACCGCCGCCTACCTCCCCGCCTCGCTCTATGTATCCATATCCCGTCTCCGGCGAAGCGGCTGTGATCCCGAAGGTCACAAGGTTACCTATAGCCGCTAAGTCCACTGCTTTTAAAACAGCGTTATGAAATTCCGATTGATCTTCGATGACATGATCTGAAGGGAGTACCAACAATGATGGCGGCTCAGCCGATTCTGAGACTGCCTGAGCCGCCAGGGCAATGGCCGGTGCGGTATTTTTACCCTCCGGCTCAAGGATTAAACAAACGTCTTCGACACCGATGTCACGCAGTTGTTGCCTCACCAAAAACCGATACGCTTCATTGCACACAACAATAGGAGACCTTAAAGCAGGCAACCCATGAAGCCGCGCCAAGGTATTTTGCAGCAGACTGCGGTCATTCTGAAGCGATAGCAATTGCTTAGGATGAGATCGCCTAGAAAGTGGCCAAAGCCGAGAGCCAGCACCGCCGCATAGGATAACCGGTTGAATTTCCATAAGCTTTTCACGCTAAATTTGCCAGCAGTATACCCCACAACCGAATCTGCTGATGGTCCCACCCAGGCGCTCAAAAGACAAAAAATGCGGCCTAGAACTAGAGTCAAATCGGCACCACCTCGCCATGAATCCGTAAAAGAATTAGTTAAGATCCAAACCTAGAGGGCGAGCAGAGCTATTCGGTCGCGCTGGTGGTTATACCAAGGCGTCGATTATTTGCTTGAGTTTTTTTGGGCGGGACTCTGCAAGCGGCAAATATTGATCTGCCCCTCACTCGATCAGATATTTGGGATACCACGCACCACTAAGCTGTAACTCGAACCGCCAGCAACCTGCCCTTGATGAACTTATCTGAGCAGCGCCGGCAATCGGTCGGCAACTGACCAAATATCTCGACCCTTAAAAGCGCATTAACGCTAGGCCGTCACTGGGGACGAGAACCCGTAACTTATCTTAACCTTCGTTCGCGGCGTTCTATTTGTTAGAAAACATAGACTCGCCCCAGGCGTCAGGGCGCCAAAGGTTATAGGTTTCCCAACCGGGCGTCATGAGACGCTTGCTGAACCTCGGCAAATGCCAACCAAAATACGCAATTTCGGCCAGAGACCGGCGCCCAATGAACACCTGCCTATCGCCGTTGCAACAGATAAAAGCGCGCTCAAGGTCCTTGGAAATTACGCCCTCGCACCTTGCTCATTCATTCGTTGTGAAGAAACAACTGTTATGAGCCAATGTGAACTTGCCAAGCCTAAACTCTGTCGAGTCCCTTGCTGTATTGTGAAGACAGCTTCTGATAGTACCGCGCGTTGGCGACGTTTGCGTCATACTGATCTCGGGTTGCAACCAATTTCGCCGGCACGCCAGCGATCACCGAATTTTCGGGGAAGACAGCATTTTCACGAACAATCGCCTGCCCTGCAACGATGGAACCTCGCCCAATTTTCGCACCATCCATCACCACCGCGTGGATGCCAATTAGGCACCCATCGCCTATTTCACATCCGTGCAACGTCACGTGATGCGTAATTGAACAATCCTCACCAATCCGAGTGCCTGTCTCTACCCCTTCGTGGATCATCACAAAATCTTGGATATTACTCCGAGCCCCAATACGAATTTCAAATTGCTCGCTTCTGGTGACAGCATAGGTCCAAACTGACACCTCTGGACCAACATATACTTTGCCATGGAGTCGCGCTGTTTCATGGATGAAGCCAGGATTATCCAGTACAACGTGGTCGCCAATTGCATTCATAAAGCACTCACTTTTGGTTATTCATGATGATTATTCGATATGACGAGTAGCCTGCCCAAGCCATGCAATGCAATCCTGGTTAAGCATAAGCTGCCTCGACTGACATTAGCGCTCACAACTCCCCCTTCGCCCCTGCCAGAATCCGCGCGAGATTTGGGCGGTGGCGGGCGATCTCCTCTGGGGTCAGCCCCTCCAACGAATGAGGAAATTTCAGCCATAGATCGGTTTCATGCACATAATAATCAGGGACACGATTCGTCTGGTTACGGTTTGGTTTATAGTAAGGCACCGCAACCCGAATATCGGCCGGCATATTTCGTCGCGCCTGGCGCTGAACACCTTTAATCACCGCCTCGATGCTCCGTCCAGTGTCAAAAACATCATCAACGATCAAAAGCGACTGCTCAAAACTAACATGCTTGATGAGGTAATTCAGGCCATAGACTCGAACCGCCGAATGTTGCTGGTCGATGCCTTCATAGCTGGTGGTTCTAATCGCTATATGATCGGGCTTGTGCCCAAAACACGCTAGAAATTCTTGCAGCGCAATTCCTACAGGTACACCGCCCCGCCAAATCGCCACAATAAAGTCTGGTCTAAACCCACTGGTTTCGACCATTGCGCCTAAGCGCCAACTATCTTCTAGTAAGGCTTGGGCATCGAGATAGCACTTCTCCGACATGCACAGTATCCTAACGCAACCATGGCGAGCTTATCATGACCTCAAAAATCTTTGTTGAAGAACAGCAAGTCATTGAAGACAGCTTTGAGCTGGGTGTGAAGATTTTTAACTCAGGCTTTCGGCCGACCTTCATCGTCGGACTCTGGCGAGGCGGCAGTACCGTCGGCATTTATTTGCAGGAATGCTTACAGACGCTAAACATCACAACCAACCATATTGCGCTGCGGACGTCTTACAACGGCCGTCGAGATTATGAAGCAGCACTTAAGACGCCAAATAAGCCCATATCAGTCCATGGCACCCAATATCTACTCGATACTCTCAATCGTGAAGACCGATTATTGCTGGTCGATGATGTTTTTGGTTCGGGACGAACCCTTGCGGCTGTCCTCGAAAAACTAACCATGCGTTTAAAGCGAAATCTGCCCCAAGAAATCAAAACCGCATGCTTATTTCAGCGGCAATCGTCGAGTGCAAGCGTTGCACCGCCAGATTATGTCGGCAAAACCATCAGCAGCTGGGTAACATTACCCTACGAACTTCAGGATTTGTCCCTTGCTGAACTCAAAACCCATAAACCGGCTTTTCTGACTATCACTGAGCAAAATGCGCTAGCGCTTCCGAGCAGTTTTTACTATGAGTCGTCATAAAAACCCTCAAATCGCGTAAATTCAACATGCACCCATGACCTATTTATTTATCGCACTACTGCTCACAATTTCTGCAACCGCTTTGGCATGCATGTGTGCCCGATGGTTCGGCAATCAAATCCTCGGACCTTTGCTCGCTGGCAGCGTGGTCACCTCAATCTTTATCGCCGAAAAACTGGGTACGATTGCAATACCGGGCCTTGGCGAATATGCCATCACGGTAAGTATTTTGATCTACAGTAGCACCTTCTTAATCACCGATGTCATTTCAGAGTTAGAGGGCCGAGCGGCTGCGCAACGCGCTGTGCTCGGCACTGCCCTGTGTTACCCCCTAGTCTTGTTGACCACTCAACTCGGCGTTCATTGGGCACCTAGCAGTTTCTACAATAACCAAGTCGCCTTTGACTCTGTCATGAG
Organism: Pseudomonadales bacterium; assembly: GCA_016779565.1. Classification (GTDB taxonomy): domain Bacteria; phylum Pseudomonadota; class Gammaproteobacteria; order Pseudomonadales; family Azotimanducaceae; genus UBA9926. The sequence continues at coordinate 56,209 of JADHNJ010000011.1, read as the reverse complement.
TTTTGCCGGGAGAGTAACGCTCGCCTCCCTGGTAAGTTATCTCGTCAGTCAGTCCCTTGACGTCTGGGTCTTTCATCGCATTAAAGCAGCCACTGGTGGTCGCCACCTTTGGTTGCGCAACAATGGTTCTACATTGCTGAGCCAAGGAGTTGATACCGTCATTTTTTATAGTTTGGCTTTTTTAGGGACGGTACCTATTGCGACCTTGTTGCAGCTCATGGTGCTCGGCTATCTGTTAAAGCTTGTCATCGCACTCGTCGATACGCCGTTCGTTTACGGGGTTATCCGAGGGATTCGCGGGCCAGGCGTCAACGCAGAGCCGACTGACTCATCCAGAAGATCATGAGTAAGTTTCGCCCTAGAGCAGACTTTATGGGCACAAGCCCTTGATCTAGAGCCTAGCGCCATGCCAAAAAAGGGTCATAGCTAGTGCGCCTTAGTCCCGAGCCTGCCGTTGCCAGCCCGGCAACCCATCCCGACAAAACTCAGTGTCTACTAAGCCGCTTATGTGGTGGTGCGGACCGAGCCTTCAAGAATTATCAAGTCAAGCCCTCAAGGCTCCGACTACGGCGGTTACTTCAATCGTTTCTTTTGCCAGGCTTTCAGACAAATGAAATCGTGCGCTAAAGTTGCTGCCGCGATCGCAGTGATTTCACTGTGATCGTAAGCAGGGGCAACCTCTACAACATCCATTCCAACTATATCGATTTGCCCTAAGCCTCGGAGTATCGTCAAGGCATCCAGGGTAGACAGTCCACCTGCGACGGGTGTGCCCGTTCCCGGCGCAAAGGCAGGGTCGAGGCAGTCGATATCAAAGGTAAGGTAAGCTTTTCTTCTACCGACCACTTTCTGGATTTCTAGAACAGTCGCTCGCACGCCATTTTCAGCAACCCAAGGACTGGACATCACGGTAAATCCGTAGTCATCTTCGCTGAAACTTCGGATACCTATTTGAACAGAGGTATTGGGGTCGATCAGACCTTCCCGTAAAGCTCTTAAAAACATCGAGCCATGATCCAATCGTTGGCCGTCGTCTTCCCAGGTATCGACATGAGCATCAAAATGAATGAGTGACAAAGGTCCGTACTTTTTAGCATGAGCTTTAAGCAAGGGGTAACTCACAAAATGGTCGCCGCCAAACGTCAGCATCGTGACATCCTCAGCCAGTAATTTATCCGCATGGGCCTCGATGACGGCAACGGCTTGATCAGGATAACCTGAGACAAATTCGACGTCGCCATAGTCAGCGACCGCTAGATAATCAAAGGGGTTGTCATTAAAAGGAAAGGCATGACTTGCGATTTCAGCAAGTTGAACGCTAGCAGCCCGTATGGCCTGAGGGCCAAACCGCGCGCCCGGCCTGAAGGTTGTGGCCAGATCAAACGGCAGCCCAGACACCACCAAATCTGCGCCCTGTATGTCTTGGGTGTATTTGCGCCGAAGAAACGATAGTTGCCCGCTGAACGTTTGTGACGTACTGCTGGGCCGCATTAAATCTAATCGAGGGTGGTTTCGGGCTACACGATCAATCATAAGGTTTTCCTATTGAGGTTTAGTCAGCCTGACTGAGTTTTAAATGCGGTCAAGCGCGGCGTAAAACAGCATGCCCGCCACGAGCCCCGGCCACCGCAGCAATCTACCACCTGGAAACGCGTGGTGTTTTAAATTTGCCAATAAATCAAACCCATCGGCATCGCCTTTGATGGCTTCAGCAATCAGGTGTCCGCCCATATTTGCCATCGCAATGCCATGGCCTGAGTACCCTTGCCCATAATATAGGTTCTCGCCGACTCGACCAAATTTTGGCATCCGATTCATTGTGACCGACAGCGTGCCACCCCATGCGTAGGGCAATTCGACGCCCTTTAACTGAGGATAAATATCGATCAACCGATTACTGACGACTTTACGAATGTCTTTTGGGAAAAAGCGCGTGTAATTTTCACCGCCACCAAAAATCATCCGAAAATCACTGGAGAGATGAAAGTAATTCACCACAAATCGTGTATCAACGACCGCATAGTTGTGTTGAATCAAAGATTTTGCTGCAGATTCACCTAAGGGTTCCGTCGCCACCATGAAATTATTAATCGGCATTTGAAAAATATCTGCAGCCGGCAGTAAACCGTTTAAATAGCCGTTGCAGGCAACCACCACTTTCCCAGCAGTCACCGTATGGGTTGCCGTCTCAACGACAACATGGTCTTTTGCAGAAGTATTAAAACCCGTGACAGACGTCATTTCAAAGATGTCTGCGCCCTCAGAAATTGCTGCCTTGGCTAAGCCATCGGCGAGATTCAAAGGGTGAATATGCCCGGCACGGGTATCTAAATACCCACCAAAATAAGCCTCACTGCCGAGCTCATTAGCAACTTCTGCCGCAGTTAACGGATGGCAGTCTTGATAGCCGTAATGGGATTTGAGGTGCGCCGCGTGGGCCCAAAGTTCAGCTTGATAGCGCTCACGATGGGCCACCGTAAGCTCGCCATCTTGTAAGTTACACTCAATGCCATAATCTTTAATTCGGCGCCTGACAAGATCATTGGCCGCTAAAGACATGCGCCACAATGCGCCAGCCCACTCGTCGCCGAGCGTTGCTTCAAGGGCCTCCTGATCCTGACGCTGACCAATCCCTAGCACGCCACCATTTCGACCGGAGGCACCAGCGCCTACGCGATATTGCTCTAAGAGAACCACTCGCATACCCGCCTCGGCCAGGGTTAAAGCAGCCGATAACCCGGTATAACCCCCGCCGACGATGCAAACATCGCAATCTAAATCTGCTGCTAGGGTCGGGCGATGCTCACCGTGATGACGTGTAGCAAAATACAAGGAGGCTTCGAAACCAATATCAGGGCGGCCGCCCGCCCGACGCTCAAGATTCATGGTCTCTGTGTCCTTGCCATCTACAACATGCTTCCGAGGTAGCTCACCTCCCAAGACGAAATGCGAACATTATAATCTTGCAGTTCGCTACGCTTAATAGACGCAAACACATCGAGAAACTCACGTCCCAAAAGCTCCGCCATTTTTTTACTCTCAGCAAGATTTGATAAGGCGTGATCTAAGTTATCGGGCAAGTTTGTGGTCACCTCCCAACAGTCTTCCTCACTCGCCACAGTTGGGTCCAGAGCCTCCTCGATGCCAAGCAGCCCCGCCGCCAGAATGGCAGCAATCAACAGATATGGATTGGCATCGGCACCAATGACTCGAGTCTCAACCCGCCCTTCCTCAGAGGGTCCATAAGGGACTCTTAATCCGGTTGTGCGATTGTCGTAACCCCATTCAAGGTTAATTGGCATCGATAGATCGCCAGCGAAACGCTTGTAACTGTTGATATTCGGCGCCAATAGCGCAAAGACTTCTGGTAGGTAGGTCTGGAGGCCTGCAATAAATTGTCTCAAAGCAGGCGGCGCTTTTTCGTCGACCAGCGAGAACAGGTTTTCCCCGGATTGGTTCTCCAAGCTGCAGTGCAAATGTAAGCCTGATCCGGGTAAATCTGCTGAGGGTTTGGACATAAAACTGGCCAGATAACCATGTTCCAGCGCACAACCTTTAACCAATCGTTTCAGCAAAACCATCTGATCAGCGATCGATAACGCGGGACCATGTCGCACGTTCAGCTCAATTTGACCCGCGCCGACCTCATGCACCACAGCGGCAAGCGCTAAATCAGCGGCAGCACTCATTTCCTGGACGTAGCTGACAAAGGGACCATAACGGTCTAGGGCGTCAAAACTAAAGGCCTCGCCGCCGAATTCATCCCGACCATCAAACCCAGCTCCCGGCTCGAGTTCCTGATCGCCCCGCTTTGGCGCGCTCATCAAATAAAACTCAATTTCGGGCGCTACAATCGGCACCAAACCCTTCGCTTCGTAACGCGCCAGGACTTGCTTTAGTACATTGCGGCAATCATAAGGTAGCGGCTCTCCCTCTTTATCCAAGGCTTCGCAAATGACTTGACCCACGGAATCCTCTTTCCAGGGCGTCCTTCGATAGGTAGACCAATCGGGAGACAAAATCAGGTCTTCATCTTTTGGATTAAAGGCATCCATGGTTTCTTCAGCGTAAGTTCCATGTATGCATTGAAACAGCACTGCCTCCGCCATTCTGGGTAAGTTTCCCCCCGCTTGAATCGCGACGCTATCAATCGTCTTGCCTCTGGGTACGCCATTAGCGTCGGTAATTAACAGGTCTATGCGATCGGCTAGCCCTTTTGGTATTGTCACTCTATCACTCCCGAAGACTGCGTCTTCTCTCGTTCTTTATCCCAAATCACTACATTTCGTTCAATAAATACAAATGCCACAATCCATAAAAAAGCGTCTTCAAAATCTAAAAACGATCCTGCAAACCCCCAATAGACTGCAAATAGGACGAGCGCTGTATAGGCTAACACTTTGAACACTCTCGAGATTGCGCGCCATTGCTCCGAGTCATAAGGACTACCCGAGAGCTGCAAGTCGAGTTCTAAAAGCGCCACCACTAAAATCCAGACCGCTGCATTACCCACATCAACCCAAGCAAGCCATTGAACTGCCTCAAAATCTTTCATAAGGGCAAACCAGCGGAGTTCATCATGCGCTATCAAGGGACCAGAGGCGCTGGTCATCAGAGATTGACAGTCTTGTGCCGTCAACGACATAAATGCATCTTGGTCGACCATCTGCGAATAGCCCGAAGCACTCATCTCGCACAATTGTCCGATCGCTATCGATTCAGCCTCGAAAAGTGTCAACAAAGTGAGTAGATAACCCACGAATGCAGTGACGATAAAACTGACACAGATGATCCGTATCAGCATTAGCAATTTTTCGACCTTGGGCGTCAGAGCAGCATCATCTAACTGATAGGTTTCAAGCTCAAACATGAGCAAAAGCAACACCCAAGCGGCGGTATCGATGGTTGCTGGAAAAAGTTCAAGTAAGAGTGCGAGATCAAAGGTGCTTTGCAACAAATCCCTCGCACCCTCGAGCTCTTCTATAAAAAAGAATCCGATATTCGCAGTGAGCAGTAAATAAACTGTTAACTTAAAAGTATTAAACCAATGCGGCCAACGGGTAAGTGCGATTAACACACAACCTCCCAATCGGTAACTGGAATCTGTTGCTTGCTGTCATGATTCATAGGGGAAAACTTGACGGCCCTCAAAATAGGTGGCTACCACCGACACCTCGCTGATTTCGTGTGGCGCAAGGGTAAACAAATTATCAGAGAGCACCACCAGATCGGCGCGTTTACCGACTTGCAATTGTCCGGTGAGTTGCTCCTGATGCATTAGGTGGGCGCCATTTTTCGTATAAGCGGCAATCATCGTGGCCAAAGAGACCGTTTCCTGCTCATTAAGGACTCCAGCAATCACGCCCGTTGGGTCTTGCCGAGTCAGCGCGGTTTCGATGGCAAGTAGCGGATTCATCGACGATACAGGCCAATCACTGCCACCGACGATCGCAGTCTCTACTGCATCTAAAGAGCCGATCGGATACATAGCTTGCACCCGGTCAGGACCGACTGCTGGGAGATTTACATCCATGATATAGCTATCGGGTAATGCCCAAAGCGCCTGAACATTAGCCGCTACATTGAGGGCCTTAAAACGTGGACGGTCCACAGGGTCAATCAGTTGTAGGTGCGAAATATGATGTCGCAGATCTTGATCTCCATTAGACGTTTGAGCAGCTTCAATGGCGTCCAGCGCTACTCGCACGCCGAAGTCACCAATGGCATGAAACATCAATTGGACGCCCATGGCGTCGAGTCTGATGACTTTTGATTGCAACTCCTCGGCAGGCGTTATTAACATCCCGTGGCCACCCTTGTCACTGAAGTAGGGTGCAATTAGAGCTGCTGTTTCGCCTTCAAGCACGCCGTCAACAAAAATCTTCGCCGATTGTCTTCTAACTAACTTTTGAGTTTGCCGGTGCTCGGGTTCGATGCTTTCGACGGGTGCAGGATCAAAAAATGGGGCAATGACAGACATCGCCAGCACCACACGCATATTCAAGACATCGCTTGCCGCGAGCGCCTCATAGGTCTCAGCATCAGCGGTCGTGGCCGCAGCATCAATCACCGAAGTGATGCCATTTTGATGCGCTAGCGCAATCGCTTGTCGTGCAGCGCTTTCTCGCACTGTCGCGTCGATCGCGGGCAGCACGTTCTCAACCAATAGCATCGCGGATTCTCGCAGAACCCCTGACGGCTGAGATCCTGAATCGCGCTCTATGATCCCATCTGCTGGATCGGGGGTCTCACTTTCTATACCGGCATAACGCAGCGCCGCAGAGGACACCCATGCCGAGTGGCCGTCAGCCGCTCTTAGAAAAGTTCGTCGATCGGGGTTTACTTGGTCTAATAAGGTTTTAGAGGGATTTGCGTCGACAAATAGTGATAGATCCCAACCACCACCGACCAACCAATCCGAAGGATCCAAACTTTGATCACAGACCTCAATCGCCGCCAAGATCGCAGCCGGACTACCCAGTTCTGAGAGGTCACATTGCGACATTTGCAAGCCGCCGTAGATCAGATGACTATGACTGTCATGAAATCCGGGTAGCACCATTTTCCCGTCTAAGTCTCTTTGAGGGCCTTCAAACTTGGCTAGAACATCGGCATTCGTGCCTACGCCAACAATGTCTCCAGCACGAATTGCTAAAGCCTCCGCCCACGGGTTTTGATCATCAACGGTATAAATGCTGGCATTTACGAGGATAAGATCGGCAGGCTGCGGCTGCTCACACCCTACAAGCAAGAAACAGACACAGCAAAACGCGAAGTTTTTGAACTGAGGCACCATGGAAGCTTAGAGCAGGTTTAGCGCTCCCCCCCTGGTAATGTTGACGCTTTTTCAGGCCAAGTTAACACTCGGCGCGACGATTTCATGAGATAGTCCTTTAATCCTCAAATTATGACGCTGCCAATGCTTGTGTCAAGACTAAAATACTAGACCCTTGACCCGGTTTCGGCGAGAGCGCTAATGTGGCACTCCTACCGACTGGGTTCTTGCGAATTTGGTTCCAGCGCCAGGATCTTGCAATAAACTGATGGACCGGATTACTAGAGGAGTTGCCACTTGAATACCCCCCATCCTGCGAACGCCCAAAACACGTTGGAATCCGGCCGTTTTTTACATCCCTTTACTGACTTTGCCGAATATAAACAAACCGGTGGCCGGACCTATGTCGGAGGCGAAGGTATTTTTATTATCGATCATCAGGGTAATCGCCTACTCGATGGTATGTCTGGGCTATGGTGCACTAATTTGGGTTATAGCCAAGCTAGCATAAAAACCGCCATCACCGCCCAATTAGAACGGCTTCCGTTTTACAATAGCTTTTTCAATTGCACGACTGACGTTACCCTGCGGCTCGCAGACCAACTTTGTAGCGCCCTGCCAGACGGTTTTGAGCACGTTTTTTTTACCAATTCCGGCTCCGAGGCCAACGACACCAATATACGATTGGTACATCGCTATTTTGACCTTATCGACCAGCCTGAAAAGAAATTAATTATTGCTCGTACCAACGGTTACCATGGCAGCACCATTGCAGGCGCGAGCTTGGGCGGTATGAAGGGCATGCACGAGCAAATGCAAGGCCTACCTTACGTCCATCATGTCGACCAACCTTATACCTTTGCGCAACTTAACGCGCACACACCAGAGCAAGTGGGCCAAATGGCGGCCCAATCACTGGCAGACAAGATCGATGCCCTTGGCGCCGATCAGGTGGCTGCATTTATCGCTGAACCAATCCAAGGTGCTGGCGGCGTCATTATCCCACCGGCGAATTACTGGCCATTGATTGCAGACATTTGCCGATCAAGAAACGTTTTGATCATCAGCGATGAAGTCATCTGCGGTTTTGGCCGAACTGGACAATGGTGGGGTTGTCAGACCTTTGGTTTTGAGCCTGACCTCATAACTTTTGCAAAAGCGGTTACTAACGGCTATCAACCGCTGGGCGGCGCTGCGGTCAGCAATAAGATTGCCGACGTGTTGACGGCCGGGGGCGGAGAATTTGCCCATGGTTTTACCTATTCAGGGCATCCTGTCGCTTGTGCGGCAGGACTTGCAACGCTCGAGATTTATCAATCCTCGAATCTACTCGACGAGGTATACGATCATATCGCGCCCTACTGGGCAGAAGCGCTGCAAAAGCTCTCGGCCCATCCGATCATTGGCGAAGTCAGATCCCAAGGTATGCTGGGTGCCCTCGAATTGGTAAGGAGCCAGGGCACTAACGAACGCATCGCCCCGGATGCAGCAGCAGCCGTGTATTGTCGAAATTTTGCCATAGGCCATGGTTTCATGGTGAGACAAGTGGGTGACAGCATCATCCTTTCACCGCCTTTAATTATTCAACCCTCAGAGATCGATCAATTAATCAAAGGCCTTTGGCAAGCCCTCGATGCAACCGCCTCAGCGTTTAAGCTGGGCGCTTAAGGGCTGGGGTCGAGCGATACGCCAAGACCTACCGCTAGTGCGGCGAGCTTACGACCTTTGACATCCACGGACAATGTTAGCGGGCAGTCCAACACCATGACCTCGCCTGCTTCTGACCATGGGGGCCAAAGCAGGGTATCGTCACTCCCAGGTTGACCATATTTTACGAACCCGGCCCATAGCGCGTTGACTTCCCTAGCCAGCGCTCGATCATCTGGCTCCCACCCGCAGCCCGTTAGATCCTGATTATCGAAGACGTACGCAAGTTCGCCAGAGTGATACGCACCCGCGCTCCGCGGGCCTTCCGGTAGAGATAGCTGAGGCGAGTCTGGTTGGTAAATCCGACAAGCGGGCGGGACATGCTGCATAAAGTAAACAAAGCTCTTCGCGCCGCTCCTTGCATTTAGAGCAGCCCAGTGACGCATGCCAAAGGCCATGAAGCGATCGGTTTCGATGGCATGTCGCGCCACTGGATAGCCTTGCTTGATTTCTTCCTGATAGGCCGCCTTTATGTTCGCAGCGACGTCGGGTTGAGATTTAAAATTATGAGCAAGAAAGTCGTTGAAGGTCTTTTCATCGGTATCATCCCTAAGGGGTATTAAATGCAATCCTTCGTTCGCCAGAGAACCCACAAGCAAAGGCACACTGATTGCTAATCCCGATTGAAATCGAGCCAAGGGCGGCTCAGGAAGCACCCAACCATCGATCGTGATGCGGCTGCGCGCTGCCCAACCGCTTTTTTCTACTGCCGACAGTAGCACCGAGTTGGGCACTTCGCGCAATGCCTCGACGGACTTGGGTCCACCAATTTCTGCCAATAAGCGAGCCCCGGTTTCATAGCCGTTTGGATCTTGTTCAAACCCTTGCAAACAACTCGCCGACTGACCGATCGCTTGATGAAATAGGCCTTCGGCAAGTGGCGATGCCATCAGAGCACAAATGCTTTGGGCACCAGCGGATTGACCAAACACCGTTACCCGATTTGGGTCACCGCCGAACGCCATGATGTGTTGCTGCACCCAATGCAGCGCTAAAATTTTATCGAGTAACCCATAATTACCCGAAGCCTGATGCGGAGATTCCGCAGATAACATAGGCAGGGCGAGAAAACCCCATGGGCCCAAACGATAATTCACAGTCACAACCACAATACCTTGACGAGCAAATTTTTCGCCATCAAACAGCGGGTGGTGTGCCCAACTTTGAGTATGACTACCGCCATGAAACCAAACCATGACCGGTAAATCGGACCATGCAGCTTCAGAGACGCCCGGCGTCCAGATATTGAGATACAAACAGTCTTCGCTTCGCGGAAAATCCCCTAAAGACCAAACAAAGGCGTTTTTACCTTGAGGTTGCCAACATGGGGATCCTGGTTGCTGGGCAAGGTACCGTGCTTTCAAAGGCGCTTTCGGTACCGGCGGCCTAAATCGACGTTCACCTTCGGGTGGCTCGGCGTAGGGAATACCCTTAAAAATGCCTATGCTCTTGGTTTGATCTGAAAAGTAACCTTCAAACTCACCAACAGCTGTTTTGACGATAGTTGTTGCCATACTAGCCCCTTTTGCCAGTTCAAGGCTTGAATTTAAGCGTCAACATTCATCATTGGGCATCTATGGCGGCAATCTCAGGATCCCAACAAGAGATTAATTGCAGCGCCCATCCTCAATCGAATGTCCACTACGGTGCCGAAGTCGCCGCACGCCTAGTTCTGTACCTTAAAACCAGATTCTGCTGCCTGGTAAACCAACTGTTTAAATTCATGGCTAAAGGGATGCCAAAACCCAGGCAATCGTTGGGTAAAGCACAATGCCGCGACCCCTGCCGATGGCGCCATCCAGCTATGAGTACCAAACAGACCGCCCCAATGGTATTCGCCGACGGCAAGCTCAGACTCCTCAGCATCGGGCACCTGCTTTAGGGCGAACCCCAAACCAAATACTGTGCCTGGCATGGCCCAAAACGGGAAGTTCACAGCAATACCCTCCCCCAACTGATTATTCCGCATCAGCTTTAAGGTCTCTGGCTTAAGATACGATTGCCCCTGCCACTGACCATCATTCACAATCATCTGAATAAATTTGGCGTAGTCGTGCAAGGTGGACACCATACCGCCGCCACCGCTCAACATTTTGGGGCGGGTTGATCCAGAAAAATCATTGCCGGAAGGCATAGCCTGCAAACCGCCTGACATCGGCTGAAAAGGCTCGAGCGGTAGGTAAAGCGTACTCAATCGGTCGATTTTTTCTGCTGGTACATAAAAACCTGAGTCAGTCATACCTAAAGGATCAAGCAGTCGTTCGGATACGACTTGATCTAAAGTCTGACCGGTCAGCACTTCAATCAATCTGCCGCAAATATCCGTGGCAACACTATATCGCCAGTTAGTTCCTGGTTGGAATGCCAAGGGTAGCTCGGCAACACGCTTTACATATTCAGACAGAACAAGGTCGGCTCGCGAAAGGCCACCTAAGCCAGCCGCATTGTACGCTTGATCGATAATGGATTCGGGCTCGACAAAGCCGTATGACAATCCAGCACTATGGCTGAGCAATTGCCGGATGGTTATAGATGAGACTGCAGGCTCAACATCCTCGATGGAAACAGCATTTGGCTTGAGCACCATCATGTTGCCCATTTCGGGAAGATAATTCTCAATTGAATCATCAAGTTCGAAGGAGCCGTCCTCGTACAACATCATCAGTACCACTGAGGTAATGATTTTTGTATTCGAGGCAATGCGAAAAATAGCATCCGCAGTTAAAGGTTTTTTTGATTCGATATCAGCGAATCCTAGGTGACGCTCATAAAGGACATCCGTGCCCTTTAGCACCATAAAACTGATCCCTGGAAGAATCGACTCATCAATATATCGCTGCATCGCTGCATCAATGTCTTGCAATATCATCCGTTCTCGCTCTTGCTGTATTCAATATGGGTCACCTTGCATTGGCAGCGTCGTCCTCGAGGCTCGCAGCCTCCAACATAGTCTCGCTGCAAGCTCTAATGCCCTTCTAAATGCCTTTCATAAATGCCTTTCATAAATGTCTTTTCATAAATGCCTTTCGTAATCTTCAGTGTTTGTAGCAACCCATTAAGATCAATCTGAGCCAGTCGAATTCTTAGAGGCTCGCAGTCTTCGACATAGTCTCAAAGCAAGCCCTAAGGCCCTTCATGAATGTCCTTCCTAAATACCTTTCGTAAGTGCCTTTCGTAATCTTCTGGGTTCCTAGCAACCCATTAAGATCAATCTGAGTCAGTCGACCTCTTAACCGGCGCTTGATGCCGAAGCGTCGGCACTGCGTCGGGCACCCAGTGCCTGAAGGTGCGCATTATGATCATCGCGCGTAATCCGGTAGCGCGACACTATTGCTAGGCCGACGAGATACAACCCACAGTAAATCGGCAAAAATAAAGTCGCCAAGTCGAGGCGAATCTCATAAGTCACAGCCTCGACAGAGGTAACACCATCTAGCCCCACCAAAGACACGATAGACCCTGCACCGACAATACCACCTGCAGAAATTGCTTTAGCAGCAAACCCTCTTGCGGCATAAAACAGACCTTCTGATCGACGCTGGGTCTTTAGCTCACTGTCTTCCACCACATCAGCCATCATGGAGTCTAATAAAACCCCCCCAATAATCCCACAGATCACTTCCATGACGATAAAGCCGCTATAAATATAGAGCGACAACCAAGACCCCAATTCCGGCCACCAGCCAGTCAACAGCAGAATGTAGGGTATTGGGTAAAGGGCAATATTCACTAAGATCGCGATGATTGCGGCGCCCTTTTTACCGAAGACGCCACCCAGATAAGGCGCCGCCCAATAGGCAATCACCGGCGAGGCTAAAACACCAATCGCTGTCACGCTGATCTGGGCACCTGAAAAACCAAAAAAATAGGTCGTGTTATACAAATAAAGTGCTGTACCCAAACCGCCGGCGATCCCGACCGTTAAACCATAGAAAAACAAAGCCGCGAAGTTTTTATTTTTGACGGATTGAAATATCTGCTGGATCTCTCGCTTGATCGCAAGAAATCGAAACGGTTCCACCGGTTTTGGCAGGGATGCCGCCACCCGCTGAGTGCCTAGCGAGGAGACCATAATCGCCGCAGCGATCACCAATGCACCGACGATACCATAGATGCTGTATCCAGCCTGGGAGGCGACGCCGTAAGCGCCAACCCAGAACATAAAATTAATCATATGGATACCGTTGCCACCAGTCCATCCAAAGAAATGCCTAAGCGCCAACCACTTATTTCGTCGGTCATAGTCCGTTTCCAGATCGGGCAAAAGCGCTGTCGATGGCACTTCAAATAACGTTGTACCTGTTCGAATGAGTAACGCCATGGTCAGGACGTACCAGAACGTATTGCTGTCATCTAACGCGACAACCGGGTTAAACAACGCGTAAAACGTCACCGGCAAGAGGAAAAAAGCTGAGTACATGAAAGGATGACGGCGACCAAGCCGACTAGTGGTTTTATCAGACCAATGTCCAAGCAACAGATCCGATACCGCATCCCAAAGCATTGCAATGGCTAGAGCCAGTGAAGCGAGATATCCAGGCAAGCCAAGCACTTGGTTTGCATAAATGAGCAGCAGATAGCTAAAGGCATTGTTTTTGATCCCGTAGGCGATTGAAGCCGATCCATAGAACCAAAAGGTCGGATTTTTTTCTAAAATCTGTGTAGACATAAAACCTCTTTGCTAACAGCTATCAAGCTCCTTGAGCCTGGCGTCTCCCCCCGCTCTTTCGCCATCCTACGCCCAGCATTCACTGGCTGAGGAGCGCGACCCTTGCACGCATATAACCGCATCCTGTACTGCTGGTGCAACCATTGAATGTGATTTAGGGAGTCCTGCCAACCCATGCACCACTTAAAAAACATGGACTATTCATGCTTTGCAACATTTCAACTACGTCTATGGGTCATTGGCGCTGAAGCGGTAGACGACGAGTCCGAGCCGACGCTAGAATCGCTACTGCAACTTTTGTCAGAGCAAGCCATGCAATCAAGACATCGGACAGATCATATTCAACAGTGGCGGCAAGAAGGTTTTACGATTATCCCAAAGTTTTTTTCTGCCGCAGAACTTGAGCCGATTTTTAAAGATTTCGAAAACCTTTACGGTCATCTCGCACCGGATCCAGAGGCTGCCTACGAACTCGACAAAAAACCCCTCGGATCAGTTGGCAAAATTCACCATAAGCAATTCCAAAACATCGACTCACTTCCCTACGACGCCAGCACCGAGATGAATTTGCTGTCGTTGCATCCGGCTCTGATTGAGTTCGCCAGCGCCCTATTGGGCGTCGACTCAGTACATCTTTATCAGTCTCATACCTGGGCTAAATTTACGGGAGAAGCCGATTACGACCAGGCCCATCATTGCGACTTCGGCAACCATACATTAACCGTGCCAGCTGATTGCCCCGAGCAGCGATCCGTTGACTTCATTGTCTACATTAGCGACGTCACCGATGATCTCGGCGCCCTGCATTACGTGACCAAGCCTCACAGCGACCAAATCTTATCGAAAGGCGCTGTGACGGCGAGCGAAGCAGATCAGACCGCTCTCAAGGCCGTTGAGCAATCGGCGGCTGGCCCGGCGGGCACGCTGGTCGCTCACAGCATCGATACCTTTCACAGAGGGACCAATCTCACGCGGACTGCCGGTCGCCGATTTACTATGACTGTCGGTTACAAAGCCGCCGGCAACGACTTGATTGGTTTTCATACTTGGCAATCCCGGCCAGAGAGGCCCTGGGAAAAAATTTTCAGCGCCGCCAGTCCCACTCAACTCGCATGCCTAGGAATCCCAGAGCCGGGCTCAGCCTATTGGACCGAGAGAACTCTGGCCTTGACTCAAGCGCGCTGGCCCAGCTGGGATTTGTCGCCCTGGCGAGCGGCGCTGTGACGCCCTGATATTAGAGCTATGGATCCTGTGGTTCTAAATCCAATACCCCGTTAATATGAAGTTGTCTTTTTGGAGCGCTTACCCATGATCGAACGACTCAGCCTCACTCTGGGCAGATGCTTATTAGGCCTTTACTTTCTGATTCCGGGCCTCACGAAGATCCCGGGTTATACCGATACAGCGAATTACATGACGCTGCACGAGGTACCGATGGTTTGGCTTTTGCTGCCGGTGACCATTATTTTACAAGTCGGTGGCGGGTTACTCCTCATTGCCGGTATTCGAATAAAACTTGTCGCACTCGTGCTTGCAGGCTTGACCATTTTAATCAATGTCGGGATGCACGACTTCTGGAACAGTTATCCAGGGGTAGATGCTGGCCACGAGACGCAAAATTTTGTGAAAAACCTAGCGATCTTCGCGGGCCTTCTTGTCTTAGCTAGCACGGATGCTGTTAATCAATGGCGACTTAGCCGATCTTGATCGCATCAGCGGCAGCCTCAGCCTCTGCCCATTGATCGAACAAAGTGCTGACAGCTTTTTCCAAATCAGCCACCCGCTCATAGCTTAACTTTTGATCTGCTTCGGATTGTTGAAAGAAATTGGGGTCAGAGAGCGCTGTCATACGGGCCCTCAGCTCCGCTTCAGACGCCTCGAGCGCTTTTTCGAGGCGAGCGACTTCTCGTTTCAGCCGTCGTTGCTCGGCTCGAAGCTCGCGTCGTCCCTGCTCACCCTGAGCATTATCGGATGGTGCAGCAGCTTGCTCGGTTTTTATATCTGATACAGCATGCTGATTCGGCAACAAAGCGCCCCCTCTATCGATCCAATCCGAGAAGCCACCAACATGCTCCTCG
This sequence comes from Pseudomonadales bacterium, assembly GCA_016779565.1. Classification (GTDB taxonomy): domain Bacteria; phylum Pseudomonadota; class Gammaproteobacteria; order Pseudomonadales; family Azotimanducaceae; genus UBA9926. The sequence continues at coordinate 40,980 of JADHNJ010000011.1, read as the reverse complement.
ATCTTACCCTCGCCCTTGAAAACCAGCAGCGACGTGACGACTTGATCGAGAAACGCTCTGTCATGACTCACCAGCATAACCGTTCCTTCGTACTCCATTAACAACTCTTCGAGCAACTCAAGTGTTTCTACATCGAGGTCATTGGTTGGTTCATCAAGCACCAGAAAATTCGCTGGCTGGGTAAACAGCTTTGCCAGCAGCAATCGATTTTGCTGGCCCCCAGAAAGCGTTTTAATTTTTCCTCGCGATTCTACCGAGTCAAACATGAATCGCTTGAGGTAAGAGACCACATGCACCGACCGACCATTGATCTCAATAAAATCTCGACCTTTACCAATATACTCAACAACGCTCATCTCTGGCTGAAGTACCGCTCGACCCTGATCAAAGTAGGCCACATCAAGCTTTGTCCCCTGCTTAATCGAACCACGATCCGGCGTTAGCTGACCCAGCATCAGCTTAATCAACGTTGATTTACCGACACCGTTTGGACCAACCAATCCTATTCGGTCACCCCGCTGCACGACCCAAGAAAAACCCTGGACCAACCGTTCGTGGTTATGGCCGAAGTCAACATCGGTGAACTCACAAACGACTTTACCCGAGCGATGACCGGCATCAACTTCTAGCGTCAGGCTACCCCTCGTCAACCGCTCGGCTCGAGTTTTTCGCAATGCTTCAAGGGCCCTAACCCGGCCCTCATTTCTGGTTCGCCGAGCTTTTATACCTTGACGAATCCATATTTCTTCTTCGGCAAGTTTTGCATCGAATTGTTTTTCGGCTTCGAGTTGATTTTTTTGATCAGCTTCTCGCCGCGCTACAAATTCGTCATAACCACATCGGAAAGCTTTAACCTGCCCTCGGTCTATGTCGATTACTTGATCGGCGACCTGCTGCATCAGTCTACGGTCATGGGAAATAAAAACGACCGTTCCTGCAAAACGTGTTATCGCCTCGGTCAGCCAATCAATCGTTGGAATATCTAAATGATTAGTTGGTTCATCTAGCAACCAAATATCAGGACCAGCGGCTAAACTGCGGGCCACCGCGACGCGTTTTAGCCAACCTCCTGAAAGCCCGCCCATCCGTTGATCTGGAGACAGCATGAGCTGTTGCAATAGAGCACGTACTTTAGGTTCTAGCTCCCAGGCCTCAGCATCATCTAAGCGTTGCCGCAGTGGCAAAAGCGCCTTCTCGTTCAAACCTTTGGCTAGACCTGACGAATATTCACCTAGGACGAGCCCAATCTCGCCCAAGCCGCCAGCCACCACATCAAATACGCTTGCTTCCTCAGGGAAAACTGCGTTTTGATCCAACAGCCCCAATGACAAGCCTGCCGCAACCTTGACCACGCCCTCATCGGGGTTAAGTCTCCCCGCGATTAAACCTAGCAAGGTCGACTTACCACTACCGTTATAACCCGTAATACAACATCGAGCCCCCCGTTCTATGACAATATTGGCACCTCGCAGCACAGGTTCATGGCCAAAGGCAATCGAAATATTTTGCAAAGTAATGGCTGCATTCATGCCCGGCATGCTATCACGAACCCAATCGTTCCCGTCATGCCTCGCGTGTCATCCTTTCCAAAGGCCCGCCGTTTGCCGCATGGTAGTTTCTAATGCCATGCAGGGTTCATATGATCGGCTAAACCTTTCACTCGTTATCAAACCAGCGTAACGTTAGAGCGACGTTTGTTAGATCATTGGGGTTTTAGGCACGAGCAATCTGAGCGCCAAATGGGCAAACCAAACTGCCATTGATTCGATCAATCCGCTACCGAGGTGCGCAGACTTCAACATAAGCCAGCCGATAAAAGCTGAGGTTAGTACAAAGGGTTATAGCGCGGCCTAGCGGCACCGATAATTGGGAGTTATATGGCAAATCCGAAAGCCAAATTACGCATTAAAAAGTTGTCAGCGCGAGCAGAACGCCTTATTGGACAACCTAGAGTGCTCATCAAAAAGTTGAGTGAGGCTCGAGGGAAAGCGGGCCGATCCAGACGGCGTGAATTAGACACCATTAAGAGCGATCTCATCGTCTTAATTGATTTTGCCCAGGATGTAGCCCGAGGTACCTATAAAGGCATAGACCTTAAGACGTCGGTGATGGTGACAGCGGCTATTTTGTATTTCTTGATGCCCTTAGACAGCATTCCTGATTTTATACTCGGTCTCGGCTATCTTGACGATGTGACTGTGATTACCTTTGTCCTAAGTCAAATACAAACCGAAATTGAGAAGTACAAAATCTGGCGCCAGCGGCAAAATCCTAGTCCTGATCCGAATTCAGATATAGATTCAGACTCTGATTCAGATTCAGATAGGGATAAAAATCATGATTCGTAATGATAGCGACTTGCTCAGACCCTATCTTTCGCAAGCGCCCAGTCGTATCCGTCTAACCACCACGTAGGAGCTATCCATGCAGAAATATCAAGAAATCATTTACGAGGTCGAGGGCGCGGTTGCTACCATCACAATCGATCGCCCTGAACAGTTAAATGCCCTTACCGATCTCACCCAGGCGGAAATTCGTCATGCGCTCGGGCAATCAGAAAAGATGACCACCGTCATCGGGACCATTCTAACCGGCGCCGGTCGAGGTTTTTGTGCGGGAGTCGATATGAACGCACTCGGCGCTATGAGTGATGCAGGTAAAACCCTAACCGAGCGATTCAGTCATTTACAAGCCGACCCTGGAAATCCAGACAATGATCCGAACTATTTGGGTTCTCCTACCTATTTTTTGGGGCTCAGGAAGCCCCTGATTGCGGCCGTTAACGGCCCATGTGCTGGCTTAGGATTTAGTTTTGCAACCTTTTGCGACATGCGCTTTATGGAGCGCAGCGCGAAAATCGTGTCCTCTTTTGGCCCTAGAGGACTCATCGCAGAGCACGGCACCAGTTGGATGCTACCGAGGCTTGTAGGCCCGGCCAACGCGTTGGATATCTTCTGGAGCTCTCGCAAAATTGAGGGCGAGGAGGCTTATCGGATGGGCTGGGCTAATAGACTGTGTGACAACGGCGATAGCGTTCAGACCGCTGCGGCCTATCTACAAAGCCTGCAAGAAACTTCTGCTCCCAGCTCGTTGATGATGATGAAACGCCAAGTTTACAAGCACTTAAACCGCGAACTGGGCGACGCCATGATTGAATCTTCAAAATGGATGGATGACAGCCTTGGTCGACCTGACTTTAAAGAAGGTGTCGCCTCTTTTGTCGAAAGACGTGCCCCAAACTTTGAAGCTCTTGACGTTGAGAATTAGCATCCGGCCGCGCCTAAACGCTCCTGTTTTGGTCAAACCCTTATGCTTTGACGGATAACAAGTTCCTAGGGTGCTGATTATTAGAGACTACAACGGCGTGGCGGCGACCGCGGCACCAGAGGGGCGTAATTCTCCAGTGACTCGCCGAAGTTCCATGTGCTCGATTTGCCAACCCTGTCCTTGCCGATAAACGACATCGTCAAAGTAGGTACCGATAAATAACCAAACTTCTTTTGGCGTTTGGTCGTGCCATGCTTGTACATAGCTCTGCATTTTGGCCGTCCCCGAAGTGATTTCGCACTGGTCGTTCCATTCTAGCGACTCAAAGGTGACGATTTGACTGCCGATCAGATGCTGTGTTGCTCCTATTGGCCCCAATGCACCACGAACCACTTCAACCCACCCCTTCGGGCCATTAGCAGACAGCGGCTGTGTTTCTGGACCGGTCACTGCAAAGGTCACGTCTGGGGTAAAAATCTGTTGGTAAATGGCCTCGCCCTCAGCGACTGCCGCCAAGGTATCTTCACCAATTTTATCCGTCGCGACAGCGTAGGCTCGCCTCAGGTACTCTATTTCCTGTCTTGCCACCGCTTCAATGACATTCTGTTGACACATGCCTTGTTCCCCCTCGTTTGCCTGTATTTCACCCGTTAGTCCTATTATCGGCAACGCAGCTAGCCAAGCTAACACCGACAACCGATTAACTAATTGCATCAAATTCGATTTCAAGCCCACTGAGCCCGTGCAACAAAGCGTTGGCCGCAAACTCTGGTCGGTCGGCATCACTGGATAAACGGAAATTTTCCAATCGATCAAAAACCACCTTAAAACCAATATTCATCTCTCGACGAGACAGAGCGGCCCCTAGACAATGATGAACGCCTTTGCCGAAAGCAATTTGTTCTTTCAGATTAGGGCGGGTGATATCAAATCGCTCAGGATCTGGGAATCGCCGCTCATCCTGATTTGCAGAGGCAAAGCGCGCAAATAAAATCGAGTCTTTCGGGATCGTAACACCGTGCCATTCAACATCTTTAACAACACGGCGGAACATGTTTGAAGAGGGGCTTGAAATTCTCAATACTTCCTCTACAAAATTCGAGATCATATCTGGCGATGGGTCAGCCTTTAACAGTGCATATTGATCCGGGTTTTCGATTAAAAGCATAATGCCTTCGGTGATCGAGGCCGACGTCGTCTCGTTACCTGCGACTAGTATCTGACTGATCATAGACAAACACTCTTCGATACTGAGCGGCTGCTCACCGTCAAAGCTGGCATTGACTATCTTAGATAGGATGTCGTCTTGGGGCTCGGCGCGGCGCTCTGCTATTCGATCCGCAAAATAGTGCTGGAATTCCACCATATCTCGCGCTGCCGCTCTAATGCCCTCAGCATCTAATTGCTGACTTAGATTGCCTATGAAAGCTTCCGTCCACTTCCTAAAAAGCGCGAGATCCTCCATCGGCGCACCTAACTGAGACACAATGACCCGAAGCGGCAACGGCACGCCAAACGCTGATAAAAACTCACAGCGACCAGCCACTATAAAATCATCAATCAACGCGTTCGCAGTAGATTCGATAAAGGGTTCAAGGGCTCTCAAACTCGCCGGCGAGAAGGCACCGTCAACAAATTTTCGATAACGACGTTGTAGCGGCGGATCTTGGGTCAGCATAGTTGCGACCTGGGGGTAGCCCTTAGCTAATATCGCCTTGAGCTCAGGGTCTTCAGATGCAGACATTGCTCGCGTCGGAGCCAACATTTTGCTGGAGAATGTCGCTGGATCCATCGCCATTTTAACTACATCTTCGTAACGAGAAACAAAGAAAATTCCGGACCCTGGATCCTGAAAGATTGGAGCATCATTTCGCAAGCGTCTATTTAAGCCCCAGGGCTGCTTGAGCAACTCCGGATGCATGGGATTGAGCTCATGTAAGGGACATGTTTCAACAGCTGTCAACACGTCGGGCGCGTTCTGACTCATAAGGCCTTCCTTTCCTAACAAACTAGCAATTACCGTTAGCCGTTAAGGTAGCGGTTTTTGATTTCAATTCCAAGCACGGCTGACTGTTTTATCGGGTTGTCGAGATCTCCTACAGCACACGGCTTTCAGGGATGTCATCTCGCAAATGAGTAAACTTATTGACCGAGCTTGAGAAGCAGATTTCAAACTCAGAATAGTAGGCCGCTGGCAGCTGAAGCCCGGCCTTACTAGCCTCAGGTTGCCGCAGGGGAGTTGCTTGGATGTGAATAGCATTGGCGTGCGTTGCCTTGGCACGATCAGAGCGTTTCTCCGCCAAAAATTAATGCTCGCCAACGCCCTCTGCCGATCGCTGTCGCTGAGTTGGCACCGATCGCGAAACCCGCTCCCTAGCCCCATGGACGTGCGCAGGTTATAGTCATCGGGCCTGCCTGCCACTCTGAGCGGCAGCCATGACACCCAACTCTGTTAGTGCCTAAGGAGCTCAATCGATGGACTATTTTCAAGATCAGGTGGCTGTAATCACCGGCGGCGCTAGCGGCATTGGCAAGGGACTCGCTGAAAAGTGCCTGCAAGAGGGTATGAAAGTGATATTGGCGGATATAGAAGGAGAGGCGCTACAAGTAACCGTCGATGCTTTTCGGACGAATTATAATAATCCAATCGTGGGTCACATCACCGACGTAAGCGTCTCGAGCTCGCTCGAGGCGCTCAGAGATCGAGCGTTGACGGAGTTTGGGGCGATTCATTTGCTCTTTAACAATGCCGGGGTCGGCGGCGCAGGCGGAGCATGGACAGGAACTGAAAAAGACTGGGATTGGGTCATTGGCGTTAATCTAATGAGCGTGGTGCATGGTCAACGACTATTTCTCCCCGTTATGTTAGAACAAAATACGCCCGGGCATATCGTTAATACGGCTTCAGTCGCAGGTTTAATAGGAGGCGTCACCAATGCCCCTTACTCGGTGACAAAACATGGTGTCGTCGCTTTGACTGAACACCTACATCGAGACCTTCTCCTGGCCGGCTCAAAGCTGGGTTGTTCAGTGCTTTGCCCTGGGATTATTAACACCAATATTGGTTCAAGCGCCCGCAATCGGCCTCAGCATCTCATCAATGAGGACAACCCCGCACCGACCGATGCCCAACTCGCTATGCGGGCTCAGTTTGATGCGGTGATGGCAAAAGGCATGCTGCCGGGTCAGGTTGCTAATATTGTTTTCAACGGTATTCGTGATCAACAACTCTATATCCAAACCCACGAGCACTTTAACGACCGAATTCAGACTCGGGCAGAGGACATTATCCAAGGCCGAAACCCCGATCCAAAGTTATATCAGTGGCTCGATTGAGCCCGAGGCGAGCTTGAAACACCGAAAGCCTTGCTGCCGCCTAACGAATAGCGTGATCTTTGATCGATGAGACTCGCTCGTTTTGTTACAAACTGAATTCGCTATATTCTACGCCGCTCCAAGGCGCTTACGTCGCCAATTCTGATCCAAGCAGTAGCCCCAACCCACTCAGCATTCACGGGCGTTGTCCTACTACCTCATCGAGTATCGGCCAAAATTGAGGCTGAACCGGACGATTACCAGATACTGGAACAGCACCACAATTAGGCATTGTTCTGGAATCATTCCGGCCGACTACCCACCCCAAGGTACAGCCATGCGATCGTCTGAAACCAACTGCCAATGAATCACATTAACCAACCGACGTCACCCTTGGATCAGTGGTAATCGTGCCCGACCTGGGCGTTAAGCTATTCCATCCCCCAAAACTATCGCTCCCGAAGCAAATCACAGGGTTCGACAACAGTGGTCCTGACATGGCCAGATCTCCGGCGCTGGAACGTCCCAAGGTGTTGCGAGCGCTAGTGGCTGTTGCTCTTCATTAGCCCCTGATCAAGCGTCCCGGCCTTGCACCAGTGTCTTGATCGCGCTCTCTCGTCTTAATCCCTGCGACAAAAGTGTTTAGATAACCCGTCGCCGATTGTAAGATGCGGCCTCCACCAGCTGGGAGATCATGGGCAACCTCTAACTCCCCCAACCCTAAACGCGGCAGGTCAATTAGATTAAGATCCGCCCGCTGGCCCGGCAAAATGCGTCCACGATCATGCAGCCCAAACAGGTCGGCATTGCGTGCGGTCTGTTTATGCACGATCGTTTCGATCGGGAATCTCGGGCCCCGGGTTCTGTCTCGCACCCAATGCATCAACTGATAAGTGGGCCCAACCGCATCAAAAATAAGATTGACGTGAGCTCCAGCATCAGACAAGCCAATGGTGGTATTGGGATGCTCGATCATTTGTCGAATCACCTCAAAGTTGCCCTCGACAAAATTTGCCCCCAGAGAAATCGCAAAGTTTCGGCCCTCGTTAGCGACCAAAAAGTCGTACATGAAACTGTCGATAGGTTGACCTGCTTGAGCCGCCAAGGCGCCCAAGTTACCGCTCGCCTCTGGCTCATAGTTCATTGGAACCGATAGCGGAAACATACTGGCAGCTGCCATACCGAGCAGACCGTAGATGTTCTCCATAGAACCAGGGAGATCCGGTTTTACATCCTCATCGCTGAGTATCTGAGCCTTTATTTCAGGCCGTCTCATCTGTTCGAGTAATTGATCTATCGGAAGATGCGATAGCGCAAGGTAACTTTTTCGTCGTTGGAACATATGATAGGAGCGCAAACTGGTAACAAAACCAATTGGCCGAGTGGCGATTTGCGGCATAATCCGGTGCCCGCGAGTACAGGCATCGGCGACCAAATCCAGACAGGCCTGCCATTGATCGGGACGGCTAAAATTCTGGGCAAGCGTAAAGGTCACAGGGCAACCGGTTGCTTCGGCAATTTCTATAAACAGCGCCACCTCTTGCTCAGAGGTTTGCGGTTCGGGGCCAGCCAGGTCGCCAACGACACCGGCGGGAACCGCTTGAAAAACGCCTCGACCAGCAGCTTCCATGGCAGCTGCCATGGCCATGAGTTCCGCTCGTTCGGCGAACGTGCCCGGGATCGTTTCACCTAAAACGCTGCGATGTCCAACGGTTCTAGAGGTTGAAAAACCAAGCGCACCCGCTCTAACAGCCTGCTCAACAATGCTTGCCATGGCAGTTAAATCTTCTGCCGTCGCATCTTCATGACGAAGTGCTCTATCGCCCATAACATAATTTCGAAGCGCGCTATGGGGCACTTGCGTCCCTATATCCAAACTGTACTGGCGGCCTGCTAAATAATCTAAATACTCTGGGAATGTTTCCCAGCGTCCCCACTCTATGCCCTCGTACAGGGCAGTGCCGGGAATGTCTTCTACCCCCTCCATCAATTCGATCAAACGCTGCTCCCCACCCGGCGGTGCAGGCGCAAACCCTACACCACAATTACCCATCACAACGCTCGTCACCCCGTGGCTGAATGAAGGATCCAATGTGTCATCCCAACTGACCTGACCGTCATAATGGGTATGAACATCTATCCAGCCTGGTGTCGCGAAGGCGCCATTGGCCGAAATTTCTTCTCGTCCTCGACCATCAACTTGGCCTACCGCCTGAATTTCACCATCTTTGATAGCGATATCGCCTGCATAAGGCGCCTGCCCAGTTCCATCAACTATTTGAACCCCTCGAATCACCGTATCAAACATACTTTCCTCGCTTTAGCTTTGATTCAACTTTCATTTTTGCTTTTCTGCGCCCACTGCTAGCATGTCGCCAACTACCGTCACACTATTTTTGATCTGCCTTCGCCCCAGTAACGATCTCTCAGCAAACGCTTATAAAGCTTACCTGTCGGCAACCGCGGCAAACTTGCCTCGTAATCAATCGACCGAGGTATTTTCTGGCGTGCCAGGTGTTCAGCCAGATAGGCTAGCAATGCCTCTGTCATGGCACCATCTCCGACCTCGCCTTCATTGAGTTGAACAACGGCCTTAACTTCCTCACCTAAATCCTCGTTAGGAACCCCAAATACAGCGGCATCGGCTACCCGTGGATGACTAATCAAGAGATCTTCACACTCTTGGGGATAGATATTCACGCCGCCGGAAATGATCATAAACGTCGCCCGATCGGTTAAATACAAAAACCCATCCTCGTCTACATAACCGACGTCTCCAACCGTTGTCATCGATCCATCGGGGGACTTAGATTCAGCTGTTTTTTCAACATCATCGTGATAGGAAAATTCCGTCGCCGTTTTAAACCAAAGAGTACCCGACTCACCCGTTGGCACAGGATTGCCTTCATCATCGAGCACCACGAGATCCCCGAGCACAACTTTACCGACTGTACCAGGATGGGCGAGCCACTCTGCGGTATTGCAAGCGGCAAAACCAAGCCCTTCGGTGGCGCCATAATACTCATGAATGATAGGGCCCCACCAAGCAATCATCTGCTCCTTAACCATCTTCGGACACGGCGCTGCTGCGTGAATCGCAACCTCAAGAGAGGATAAATCAAAACTGGTACGAACCGATTCATCGAGCTTGAGCATTCGACTGAACATCGTCGGAACCAATTGGGAATGACTGACCTGATACTGCTCGATGTGTTTTAGATAAGACGCCGGGTCAAATTTTTCCATAACGATCACCGTTCCCCCAATACGTAGCGTCAGATTGACTGCGGCCTGCGGTGCTGAGTGATACAAGGGGGCCGGGGACAGATAAATCATCTCTTCACGGTACATCCAAAGGGACGAAAGAAATTGATACAAAGGTAGTGGCTCACCCGGGGGTTGCTCCGGCAGCGGTCTGATAATCCCTTTGGGTCTGCCGGTGGTCCCTGACGAGTAGAGCATCGAGGTACCCAAAGATTCATCAGCAATCGACGAAGATGGAAAGCGACCTAAAACACCCTCAAAGTCCAGCAACCGAGCCTGCTGAATCCGTGTTTCTCCGGTATCTCTATGTCCGACTACCCAAACCTGCTCGACCTTCGGACAATGCTGCAATGCCGCTTCGACGATCGGTAGTTTTAAACGAGAAGTGATAACGACCGTAGAACAAGAATTATTGAGGATATAAGCCAGTTCATCCGCCGTCAGAAAAGAGTTTATGCAGGTGTAATAAAGACCCGCACGTTCGCCGGCAGCACAGCTTTCGATATAGTCAAAATTGTTTTCCATGAAAATGGCATAGTGATCCAGCCGATTCAAGCCGGCATCACGCAGTGCATGCGCCAACTGATTTGCACGTGCCTCTAGTTGTGCATATGTCTTGGTTTCACCAGTTGCTGCCATAATGACAGCCGGACGATTGGGATATTGATCAGCGTAGGCGCCAGGATACATAAGCTTGGTTCTCTAAAACTTCTCCTGACTTTTAGCACGACAGGAAAGGCCTTTCAAATAAGCGCAGCCCAACGCTTGTTTATCTCTACAACAGCGCACTGGCCAGCCACCCCAGCTGATCCAAGCACCAGTTACGTAGACGCTGCCAAGTCGCTGATTCAGCTTCTAAATCTTTTTGATCATGCGCGGTTCGGATGAGATAACCCCTGATTTGCTCTACCTCATCAGTTGAGAGCACTTCCTTAAAACCGATCATGCCCGCCGGCGCTAACACACCCTCGCTGACAATAGCGTCAAATATATCGTGCGTGGTAGAAGACATCGCCCGGAGATCTGGCACCAAACCCTGACTCACAGCGCCAAGTCCATGACAGCGTAGGCAGTGCTGATTATACAAAGCCAGCCCAGCAGTGATGTCCGCTTCGCTGGCAAGGTCTGGTGGTGGATCAATGACCAGGGTCGGTTCAGGTATCGACGGTAACGTTGCCTGTCCACCAATTTTAAAAGTCAGCACCTTTCCAGGAGCGCCAGAACGCACCGCCGGTTGCGCAAGCACCAAACCGACCGCGCCGCCCCAACCCGCCATTAAACTTATGTATTGTTCGCCGTCTACTTCATAACTGATCGGCGGCGCAATGATGCCCTGACCCGATTCAAATGCCCAGACTCGCGCGCCGGTAAGCGCGTTGTAGGCAGAAAATTTGCCCGACCCATCGCCTTGAAAAACAAGTCCAGATTCCGTCGTTAGCACACCGCCGTTCCACATTGTTGGCAGAGCTACCGTCCATGCCGGCCTGCCTGCTACGGGATCCCAAGCTATAAGCTCGCCCCGCATCAAGTGCTTAAGAACGGGCGCTAGATAATTAGGATCAAGGCTCGCGAGCGGGTTTTCTGCAGCAGCTTCGTCATCTTGGCCGGTATTCCAATGCGGTCCTGGCACGTGCTCATAGGTTTTTGGATGATTGTAGACAGAGAGGTTACGCATTGCCGGGATATAAACTAACCCTGCCGCTTGATTAAATGCCATCGGTTGCCAGTTATGAGCCCCAAAGGGTGCTGGCCGCACAATTTGTTCCTTGAACTGATAATCAGCAACGTCGGTTTCAACTGGACGGCCGGTCGCCAGATCGACATGGCTGGCCCAGTTCACATCAACATAGGGTTCGGCCGACAAAAGCTCGCCAGATATGCGGTCTAAGACATAGAAAAAGCCATTCTTAGGGGCTTGCATAATCACTTGTCGCGGCTGCCCGTCTATTTCCAGGGTAGCCAACATTAAATGTTGAGTCGCGGTGTAATCCCAATTATCGGCAGGGGTCGTTTGGTAATGCCAGCGATACCGACCAGTGCGAGCCTCTAGGGCAACAATTGATGATAGAAATAAGTTATCGCCGCCCCCTGGACTGCGAATCGTGCGGTTCCAAGGTGATCCGTTGCCAACGCCGATATAAAGAAGGTCTGTCTCGGGGTCATAAACCATCGAATCCCAAACGGTACCCCCGCCACCGACCTCCGCAAAGTCCGTACCTCGCCAGGTCTCCTTGATCCATGCAAGTTCAGGGGCCATCGATTGTTCATCATCACTGGGCACCGTATAAAACCGCCAATTCATTTCGCCTGTTTGCGGATCGAAGGCGGATATATAACCTCGGACACCATATTCCGCGCCGCCGTTGCCGATCACGACTTGATTGCCCGCTAATCTCGGCGCACCGGTGATGGTATATGGCTTCTCGGGATCAATGGTTAGCTGCGACCATAGAACCTCGCCAGAATGCCGATCCAGCGCAATTAACCTGCCATCAAGCGTGCCCACAAACAGACGGTCTGCCAATACGGCGACCCCTCGGTTGACTACATCGCAGCAAGCGTTTGCACCCCATGCCTTGGGCACCGCTGGATCAAAAGACCAGAGCAGGGTACCGGTTGCCGCATCTAGGGCAAAAACCTGACTCCAAGCGCCCGTGGTATACATCACCCCGTCGATCACAATCGGAGACGCTTCCAAGCCTCGACGTGTACCAGTGTCGAAAGACCATGCCAACCCTAAATCGCTGACGGTTTCTAAATCAATCTGATTCAGGGGTGACTGACGTTGCTCAAACCGATCACCGCCGTGCAACGGCCAGTCGGCCATTGGACTGAAACTAAAAAAACACAACCCCATTCCTAGCAAAGCGCTCGCTGCGGCGCCTGCCCTCTTCGTCTCAGTGGTCAACATGGGCGATTTATCCTAGCTTTGATGTCAATAAGGCGGACTCCGACAGCGCCAAGCGAAGCAAGGGCGGGCACAGTGAGTCTTCGCATAGCCTAACCTAACCTAGCTTAGCTTAGCTTAGCTAAGCCATCATCCCATGATGCGATGCCTTATGAAACCGAACCCGCATCAGCGCGCAAGAGCCGCCTGGCATTGTCCGTAAAGCAGCGCATAAGACCAGGCTCAATCTTGAGTTCATGCTGATCCCAACCTGAAAAATTGGTTCCTAGCACCAGTCGACTATCTCCGACCAGCGACCTAAACAGTGACAAAACACGATCATCATGCACATGTGTATCAAACCAAAGAGACTGCAACGATTCCTCAAATGCGCCTTCGTGTCGCAGCGCATCGGGTACCCAAGATCGTTTCACACAGGCGCGATTTAGTCGTCCGATCAGCGCACCGACCCCACCCCCAGCATGCGATAAACAAATATCTAATGTCGGATGGCGCAATAACACGCCTCCATAGATCAGCGTTGCTACCGCGATAGTTTCTTGTGCGGCAAAGCCGGTTAGCAAATCTAGGTCATACTGCAAAAGATTTGGATCTCCTGGGGGACCATCGATACCCGCCGGCGCGGGATGCATCATCAACGGCACATTGAGATCAACGCAGGCCTCATAAAACGGATCCAAAGCTGGATCATTGAGAGGTCTACCAATGTCTGTGCCAATGTATGCGCCCAGAAACCCCAACTCTTCAACCGCAAAAATCAATGCTCGAATGGCGGCTTCAACATCTTGCATCGGTAAGGTCGCAAAAGCAGCGACTCGTTCTGGTGCTTTACCAACCAGAGCTGCCAGCGCCTGATTATGGGCATGACAGAATTTGTCTGCGAGTTCTTTTTCAATAAAGTGAAAATAGGTCAAGGGATTAGGAGACAGTACTTGAAAGTCGAGGCCGGCGGCATCCATAGCTGCAAGTCTGAGATCAAGGTCCATAAACGGTCCCCCGGCATAGCGAACCCCTTCTAGTCGATAATCCCCGACTCTAAACCACGGGGCATCAGATGTCTGATCACCTAGCTCTGGGCCGTAATGACCTGCTTGATGCATAGATTCTGCTAAAACAGCATGGGCATGGATATCAATACTCGTTGCCGCCGCCAGGTGCGATTGTGCCTTCACGTTGTCTGTCTCCTTAGGCCTCTTGTGCGAATGTCTATCCAGGGTACGACCAAAAAGCTATCAACCCGCAGTATCTGACAGGCCCGGGCTTGCCGACCTGCGGCCCGTACGAATATTCCTGCCAGACGATTAAAGCGCTTTCCATATTAAAGGTGCGTCATACCAAGACTTAAACCGCCATCAACTGTAAGCAACGCGCCGGTCGTCCAACTGGCATCCAATAAATAGCCTATCGCCTCGGCAACTTCTTCAGCGCTACCGATTCTGCCTAAAGCATGCAAGGGCTCAAGCGCTTTCATCCTTTTGGCCTGATCGTCTTGACTACCCAACCCAGCTCTTACATTAATGTCTGTTGGCACCGCGCCTGGCAACACACAATTTACTCGAATGCCCTCTGGCCCCAATTCAGCTGCCATAACCTGGGTCACTGCCTGCAAGGCAGCTTTTGAGGCTGCATAGGGCGAAGCGCCCGGGAATGCGCGCTGAGTATGAATAGACCCAAGAAAGACAATACTGCCTTCTGAGGCTTTGAGTGCCGCTAACGTTTCTTGCGCCAGCATCATGCCCGAGACCACGTTCTGATTAAAAATATCAAGCAATTGATCGCTGTCGTAATCTGCAACTCTGGATCGGTACATATTGCCTGCATTGTTAATCAGGCCCCTTAGACCATTGCCATGCTGAATCGCTTCTTTGACCAACCGAGCCCGGTCAGCTGGGGAGGTGACGTCGGCCTTAACGCCATGACAAGCACCACCTAACCGTCGAACAACTGCATCGATGTTGTCACCGCGACGACCGCAGATCGTGACCTTTCGGCCACGATTCACAAGCATCTCAGCTGTGGCCTCGCCAATACCTGAACCGCCTCCAGTTACCAAATACCCGCCTTCAATGGTTTTCATCACGCCCACCCTCAAGGAGCCACATCAACAACCTTCGTAAGACCAATCTAAGACCCTCGGTTTTCATCGCTCGCGTATCATGCCCGAGTGCACAATAGGCGCTACGAAACTCACCATCCTGCCGTCGCCAAACAAGTGGCTGCGTGCTTAGCCCGTCAGACCCCACCATTAACACTTCCGTATCTTGATGGATTGACAGTGCACTGTAGAGCTCATCGACAACCCTGAAGTCAGACAGATTCATCTCCCTGCCTGTTAGTGTTGGCAGGACCTCTAGCGCTTGCGGTTCAGGATGAAAAGACTGGCCCCAATGCCAAGCCCCACCCATCAACCGCGACCAACAGCTTGAGTCTGTGAAACATATACTCGCCGTATGAACACCAAGCAAACGCCCACCGCTTTTTTCAAACGCCGTCAACGCCGACTCACCAAGATCAGACATTTGATAGCGCCACTCCGAGCGGAAAGGATCGTACTTCTCGCCTTGCATGGGCCAATGCAACCCATTCACTGTAAACACATCGATCGTACCCGATAGCAATCGCTCAAAAGCGACTTCCGGGTGATTGACTACCTCGCTGGCAATTCCCAATGTCTCAGCAATCTGCATAAGTTCAGCACTGGTCTCATGAAACTCATGGAAGATGCCGCTAGAAAGAATTAACTGACGCACAATTTAATCCCTTGGCAGATGCGCAAGCACACTATTGATCACACCACCGTCAACCACGAGCTCATGGCCATGAACATATTCCGCTTCACTGGAGGCTAAAAATAAAATCGCATTGATCACATCCTCAGCGCTGCCCAATCGTCTCAGCGGCACTCCAGAACTGCGTTTGGCACGGATGGCTTCGTTTTGAAATATCGGCGCAGACATACCCGCATCGATAAACCCTGGCGCGATCGCATTTACCCGGATTCCGAGCGGCCCCCACTCGATCGCTTGCAATTGGGTCATACTCGCAATTGCTGCTTTAGCGGCCGCATAAAGGCCCACATTCGGTGCTGGGTGGGCGGCATTAATCGAGCTCATATTGATGACCACGCCAGATCCTTGCTCCGCCATTTTTCGGGCCGCCTGCTGGGCGCAGAAGACGGAGCCCAGCAGATTAATCCGAATCACATCACACATCTCCTCCTCAGATTGATCAAGCAACCCCCCGAAGCGAACAATCCCAGCATTATTAATGAGTAAATCTAGCCCACCGAACTGATCAAAAGCCGATGCCACCTCGGCGTAATTGCCAACGTCTGCTGAGAGTGGTACCGCGAGATCATAACGGCCTGCAACCCGCGCTGCGGCCTTAGTATCCACGTCCAAAACGCCAACTTCATAGTCACGCTCAACTAACGCTGCCACTATTTCCTCACCAATGCCGTGACCACCACCAGTAACGATTGCTCGTTTATACATTTGCCTGCTCCTGTGCTTTAGCAATTAGCGGATAGCTTGCCCAGATTTCTCGGGTCGTGTTCTGCTTGCGGGTTGGTGGTTCGGCCTCATTTTGATGAAGGCCGCGCCTCGCAAGTGCGGCAATAACCCGAGTAATTAAGCCAACCTGATCACCGCGTCCCGAGCGATCCTCAGTCAACACTGAACCGGCAACCATGATGCGACCCGGACAACTATGATGACCCGCACCAAAGCTCAATCCGACAAAAGGTCGCTGTCCGGAAACGCGCCGGCTCGGATCAAACCCTTCGGCATCAGAACCAAACACGAGGGGATCTCGATTCGCTTCAAGGACGCTGACCTCTAACACCTCATCACTTTCGGGCTCTGTGACATCGAGACCTAAGGCGCGTTTCCGTCGCATCACCGAACTCGCCGGATGCAGCCTGAGCGCCTCATGCACCCAGCGCTGTAACCTGAGTAAGTGCGGCTCAGAGCAGATGTCTTCAACGAGCAAGCGTTGTTTTTTCATACTCTCATGAAATGCATTGACCACGGCATTGGTGGTACTGAAAACTGAAGCTTGGAGGAAGAAGGCGGCATCTCTTAAGAGTTGATCCGAGGTCAAGACACCCTCTTTCTCAGCCCTGAAGAGTAAGGTTAAGAGATTGTCCATGGGCGCCATTGACCCTTCTCTGCGGTTGGTTCTCTCAGGCGTGAGAAACTCTTTGTCAAAAACCTTCAGACTGTTCACAACCCGATCATTTAATGCCAGCTTTTGTTCTAGACTATGGGCGCTCGTCGCCCCCTCTCCGAAGGTTCGGACCAGATTCAGCAATTGACTATAACGCTGGGGATCACAGGATAAGCCCAGAAGCCTCAAAGCCATGACCAGAGAAACCTCCTCAGCGAAGGCGACCAGATCGCCGCTACCGACAGCGCGCATCGCCTCTGCACCGGGTTGAACAATGAACGCATCCAACCAAGCCTCAAGGGTTCTAAATTGTTTAGCCGAAAAAACAGGCGCCATCAGTTTCCGACGCATAAGATGCGCCTCACCCTCTAGATTAAGCACAACACCGGCCATCAGATCAGGACAGTCCTGGTAAAGACCTTGCTTAAGACGGCGATCGAGCAATACCTGGTACGCCTGGGCATAAGCTCCCTGAATCCGCATATTCAGGCGTTGCTCGTTTCATGGAACACAACCGGATAGCGTAACCATGTGTCCCGAGCGGATGCGGGGTCTTTCTGGGGTAATTGGCTTGGATCCCGGGCGATGCCTGCAGCCAAAAGCAGCCGGTAAATCACGGTCAGACTACCCCATTGATGCCCTGACAAGTCACCTGTACTTGGGTCTCTCGGCACTGTGCCAGCGACCAAATTTAGACCGATACACACATGCATGCCACTTCCAAGAGAAAGTCCCCAAGGGTTAATACCAGCTTTGCGATCACGGTTTGGATCAAATGCATTTGCATCTTCACCAAATACTGCCCTATCTCGATTGGCAGATTGCAAGTCGATGACAACCTCATCGCCCTTGGCTAATTTTCGACCGTCTGGCAGGCTCGTCGCGCACTCTGCCCGCCGCCAGGCCTCGGGACTCGATGGGTGCAGCCGCAAACTTTCGTGCGCGCAGCGCTGTAAGAGTAAAGGGTTGTTCAAAAGCGCCTCAGCGGTAAGGCCTTGTGCGCGAACAAAGTCGAATATTTCATGGATCCCGTGGGTAATGGAATGTACCGAAGTGTGCGCACTGGCGAGATAGAAAAAACCAACCTCGCGCAGCATTGCGGCATCTGATAGTCCCAGAGAGGATTGGTTGGCGAGCAGTAGCGCCAGAATATCTTCATTGCCTGCTTGACTTTCATCTGTGCCATGGCCGTCTCGGGTCATGGCTTCGGTGCGCCGACGCTTTGAAGGTTGATAATAGGCTAGGTCAAATTCCTCAATCGCCGCTCGAATATCCTGCTCTAGCTGCGCCTTATCACTGCCCTGGTACTGTCCGAGCGTCGCGGCCTGACCCAATCGCGCTAACAGCGCCGTCAAATGCTCCGACTCGGTTTCAGTCCCATTAACCCGGTCGATACCCGCAAAGATGAGTGACAAGTGCAACATCAGGCGATAGCTGAGCCATTTGAGGTCAATCGCTCCTGAATTGTCCACGGTGTCTAAAACCGCTTGTAATGTCTTCGGTAAGACATTCGATTCGATATCTCGAAAAAAACTCCGGCGAAACAGCTGACCCTCCACCTGTCGCCTCGCACGGTGCGCGTCACCATGGAGATTGACTAAAACATCCTCCATCAAAAGACTGCCGGCATCATAAAGCGATTGACGTAGGTGCGGATTTTTTAAGGCGGCCTCACAGCCGGCATAGTCTGCAATCCGTAGCACGCTCATAGCGACCCCAAATGCGATTCGGCCCGCTTGCGGGTTAGCACTTCGTCTGAAAATGCGCTCATCCGCCAACCGGGTATTTGCCATGCATCTGGTAAAGGCGTCGACCTGTCGACAACCTGTCCACCTTTTATCACGGTTTCTATGAACCCTGGGCGGCCGAATTGATCTAGGTCCAACAAGGGATCATCCGCGAGAATCAAAAGATCCGCTAAGTACCCTGCTTGAATGCAGCCCAGCTCACCCTCTTGTCGTAGAGCGATGGCCCCGAGTTCAGTCGCCGCTCGGATTGCCTCTAAAGGCGAGAGTCCCAGATAGGTTTGCAGCAGCTTCAGCTCTCGATAATGCCAATCACCATAGGGCGTTAAAGAGAAGCCGCTTTCACTACCTGTTAAAATTGGGACGCCTGCCAGATGCGCTTGGCGCAGGTGATCCGCGCTGGCTGTGATTTCTTCTTTAAACACCGCCTGCAAATAAGGATCTGCTCCTATGGCGCTGCCATAATCAGCAAGATTGGCTTGAAAAGTAAAGGTAGGCACAAGGGGCACTTGATTCGCCACTACCGCGGCTAACGCCTCATCGTCCATATAGGTGGCATGGAGAATCATATCGAACCCAGCCAAGGCGGCATCGCGGACGCTACTGGCATTGCGACAATGGCCGACTACTGGGATTCCGAGTTGATGCGCAGTGTCGCAGACAAGTTTAAGCTCATCGAGGGACCAGGTCTGGATCTCGCCTTGCGTTCGCCCCGGTCTGACGGGCAAACCGCTGACGTGGACTTTTATCCAGTCAACACCTGCTTTGATCTGCCGGTGAATCTCCGTTGTGATCTCATCTCGAGTGTGCACAATCATGCCATACCCACGACGACCAGAATCCGGTAACAGTCGACTCGCCGTTCCTCCAACGCAATTGATCAGGACATTGCCACCAGTTGTCATGCGCGGACCAACCATGACGCCAGCTTCGATGGCATCTCTTAAATCTACGCCAACGTCGAAAATACAGTCCGCATCGAAAAATGCAGTAAACCCAGCCCGAAGCACCTTCTGGGCATTAACGCTGGCTACCAAGGCCGCTAGCCCATAACGTCGATGGAAAAATAACTCGTCGTTGGTCTGGGGTTCATCAAAACTAATATGACAGTGACTGTCGATCAGTCCTGGCGTCAAAAATTTACCGTCAGCATCAATAATTTCTGCGCCCATCGTGGCCGCAGGATCCGGATCGCCGACTGCCAAAATTCGATTTCCCGCGATCAGGACATCACCGCGCATTGGCGGCGCCCCAGAACCCACAATGATTTGGGCGCCTTTGATCAGTTTTTTCGCGGTCTGGTCCACGCTACCTCCAATTAGCTTTTTCAGGGAACAAGATCTGAAGCTGAGCTATTGCGATACAACATCCTGCGCGATCTAAGCAAAAGCCCCGAGTCCCAAGCACTGCCCAGAGCGCTTCTCACTCGATATCAACGCATCTCCCCAGCGATTCAGTTGAATTAGAAATGCTGCTAGGGACTTGCCCGACTATAACGCCGCCTGCTACTGTTTTCTAGCACGATAAATACCCAGACTCGGGGAAGACTATGCTTAAGATTCACGTTAACGGCCAATCTCATGAGGTGGATGCCAGCCCAGATACGCCGCTACTCTGGATACTGCGCGACCACTTGCATTTAACCGGCACCAAGTACGGCTGCGGCGTCAGTCTGTGCGGCGCGTGCACCGTCCATGTCGATGGCAAGGCAACTCGATCCTGCGCAATTCCAATTGCTGCAATCGGCAATCAGAAGGTTAGAACTATCGAGGATTTAGCTACGAACGCGCCTGGCGCCGAGGCGACTGACTACCACCCGGCTCAAGCCGCCTGGCTTGCAGAGGACGTCGCTCAGTGCGGTTATTGCCAGTCTGGCCAAATCATGGCCGCCGTAGCATTACTCGATTCAAATCCGGCTCCCACCGATGCAGATATCGATAGCGCGATGGCAGGACATGTCTGTCGCTGCGGCACCTATCAGAAAATTCGGGCGGCGATTCATCGCGCTGCTAAACAACAGCGAGGCATATGACATGGCAAATTCGGTCACGGATAACAGCCGACGTCGATTTCTAAAACGATCAACCCTATTGGCTTCGGGAAGCCTCTTGGTTGGGTTCCAAATTCCGGTGCAAGCTGCCAATAAGCCAGCAGCATACCAAGACAGCCTGACGTCGCTCATGGCAGATGCTTTTATCCGGATCGATAGTGACAACACAGTTACCCTTTTGATGAACCACGCGGAGTTTGGAAATGGGGTTTATACCAGTATGGCTATGATGGTCGCTGAGGAACTCGATATTGACTGGCAGCTGCTGAGGTGGGAGGCCGCCCCTACGGAACCCCGCTATTACAGCCCTATCTTTGGCGAGTATCTCACTGCTGGAAGTGTTTCAACCGCAGGGGCTTTTATCCCGATGCGAACAGCGGGAGCTAAAACCCAAGCCCTGCTTTTGCAAGCCGCAAGTCTGTTTTGGCAAACCCCGGCCACGTCTCTGACAACTCGGCCTGGGCAAGTCGTACACCCGGACGGCCGTCGAGTGAACTACGGTGATTTGTTACCGGTCATCAGAGATCATCGATTGCAAGCGCCGGAGACCGTCACATTAAAAGCTGCCAAGGATTTCAAAATCCTTGGCCAATCACAAAAACGGCTTGAGGGCGCTGAAAAGGTCACCGGAGAGGCCATATTCGGCATCGATGTAAAAAGACCAAACATGATTTATGGGTCCGTGGTAAGACCACCTGTCTATGGCAGCAAGGTCGTCCGCTTCAATGCTGACCAAGCACTCTCAATGCCGGGGGTTATCAAGGCAAAAGCCATTGCCGCTGGTGTCGTGGTGCTTGCACGAGACTACTGGACCGCACAAAAGGCTGCCAAAACGATCCAAGTCACCTGGGATGACGGTGGGCTTGGTGTCTTGTCGACGGAGCGTTTTTTAGATGATTATCGAGCGCTCAGTAACAGCCCCGGTATGCTGGCTGAGGATATTGGCAATGCGCTAGAGGTCACAGCGGCAGCTGAAACGGTCTTTGAATCGGTTTATGAGATGCCTTACCTCGCCCATGCAACTATGGAGCCGATGAACTGTACCGCTCAAGTTAATGCCGACCACTGCGAAATCTGGGTGGGCACTCAATACCAAAGTAATGATCGCACCTTAGTGGCCCGGCTGCTTGGCTTTAAGGAAGAACAGGTCACCATCCACCGAACGCTTATGGGCGGTACTTTCGGCCGCCGAGCAAGCAAAACTGCGGATTTCATCACCGATGCCGTCGAAGCGGCAAAGGGTGAGACAGTCCCGGTACAAATTATCTGGTCACGGGAAGAGGATATTCGAGGCGGGCACTACAGGCCGTTGTTCGTGCATCGTATGAGAGGCAGCCTTGATGACCAAGGGTATCCTGAGGCTTGGCATCAAACTGCCGTTGGCCAATCTATTATGCAAAACACCAAACATGACCCCGCTTACATGGTGAATGGCATCGATATCTATTCTGTTGATGGCTGCCTGCAAAACCCTTTTGGCGTGTTCCCTTACGGCACGTCCTACCAAATACCGAATCACCGTGTGGAAAGCCACAACCCACCAAAAGTCGGCGTTCACCCCCATGAATGGCGCGCCGTGGGCCATACCCACACGGGCATTGCCTACGAGTGCTTTTTAGATGAGCTCGCTTTTCACGGCAAAAAAGACCCGCTTTCGCTGCGACAACATCTCGCTCGTGACCACGATCGCATGTCGGCAGTTTTGGCGCGTTTGCGCATCGAAGCCAATTGGGACGCGCCGCTTTCTGCGGGACGGGGTCGCGGTGTTGCCGCCCGAATATATTCAATTTCACCCATTGCTCAAGCGGTAGAGGTCTCGGTGTCGGGTGACGGAACCTTCACCGTGGACAAGGTTGTGTGCGTCGTCGATTGCGGGTTCGCTGTTAATCCATTGGGGATCGAGGCTCAGATTCAAGGCGGTGTGATGCTCGGGCTCAATGCGGTTGCCTATGGCGCTATTGATATGGTCGACGGGCAGGTTCAGCAAAGCAACTTCCATGACTATAGACCGTTACGGTTTCATCAAATGCCTGAAGTTGAGGTTCATATTATTCAAAGCGATGCAGCGCCAACCGGCGTTGGCGAACAAGCCACCACGCCGATCGCGCCAGCGGTTGCCAATGCTTTATTTAACGCAACCGGTCGAAGAGTTCGTCAATTCCCTTTGGATCGCCATGGTTTTACACTCAAAGCGTAGCGTAGGCGGGTTGTCTCTGCGAAGCCCAATGCGCCATCGCGAGCAGTGACGATAAGCCCCTGCCTATACCTGAAACTTTAACCCTACTGCCGATGCGTCTCGAAGACTGGCATAGCGTCTTGACCTCAAGCAATGGTTGAATGGCGAAGCATAGCGGCAATGATCCGACACTAACCGCTGGCCTTACTCTAGGCAGAGACCCAGCCTATTTCGCAGGGCGTCGGCGCGGACAAAACCAAGACCCATGGGCTCTTGCTTATAGAGGGGGTCGACATCGACGAGAAGAACTACTTTCTACGAGGCACCTAAACTCTGCCATGACAGCGCCCATTAGACACCACTCGCAAAAACCCGTCAGCCTAACCTCCTAATATCAGATACCGCTCCATCCGATTTGGGCGCACTGGGGCAAGCTTTTATTCTAAATTTTAATTACCGTTTAGAGGCTGCAACGCAGCACTGGCTCCGTCATATAGATCAGCCCTCTAGCGCTTTTTTCAAGACCACAAGCTCGATGTAGCTGATCGAAAACCGCCTCTTTATGGGCTTCGTCGGCAATCACGGTAATAATCGAAGCCTCACCGAATTCACCAAATTGACGGTCGTCGAACAAATCGTTGGACCTACCCGCCTCTATATACGTTGCTGCAACCCCCTCAATGCCTTGTAAGACTTCCAGAACTTGGTGACCACAGTCCTTGTGCACTAGCGCGCCAATTTCAACTTGCATAATCGCTCCTAAGACTGATCGGCTGATTGTAAAATGGCATCTGGCACATAGGTCGCCAGTCGATCCAGCTTCGTCATGTACATGATGCCCATCCCAGGAGAGTCTAATTTACCTGCCAAAAACATCGCCTCGAAGACCAGGTTGGCTTGTTCTTCGGAAACGATGATTCGAATCACCTCTTTTTGCTCGTCGATGGTCACGCCCAAAAGTCCCATACGTTCACGCACACCTGTGCCCCTGGCATAACTGATGGTTGAACCTTGGGCGCCTAAACTTTTAGCCGCTGATAACACCGCCTCCGCTAAATCTTTCTGGAGCACACAGGTAATCATGTGGGCATCTGATAAGTATGTGATACTTCTTTCTTTCATATGAACACCTCCGAACCAGTGGTTTCGTCTTCGCGGTTTTTGTGTTTATTGACATACTGTATAACCAATCCCATCGTCAGTACCGCCAGGATCGGGCAGATGCTCGCAAGGGATAAAATGCCAAAGCCTTCCACTGCCGAGACCGCTGATCCGAGTCCAAGCCCCATGGCCAGTACTAAAGGCACGGTCACCGGCCCTGTGGTCACACCCGCGCTATCCCAGGCGACATTTACGAACTCTTCAGTTGAGAATATCGTCAGCACCACACCCAACAGATACAGTGGGATAAGCACCGTTGCCAGATCAAAACCCAGTACCAACTTAGCAATGCCAAGCGCTATGCCAACAGCGACCCCGGTGGCAACGCTGTACATCAACATCGATTTCTTAAAGGCTCCGTTGGTCAGATTCTGCACCGTCAATCCAAGCGCGTTCAGAGCCGGTTCTGCCAAGGTAGCACCAAAACCCATCAAAAAAGCAAATCCGATAACGATCACAATGCCAACGAGCTCTGGAAAAATCGGTGAAAACTGACTTACAGGAAGTTCCATGAAAGCTGCTGGCAAAACGCCGCCAGTCTGGGCGCCTATCGCCCCTAGCCCGTAAGTGAGTCCAACATTGAACACACACATACCGACAATGCTTAGGGTTAGGCCATAAATTGTTACCAGGCGGTTGGGCAACTTTGACCGCAACACCACAAACAGAACGAACATCAAGAACACCACCAGCGGCAATATTGCCCGAACTCCCGAGACAATTTCGACCAATGGCGTTTGATCCCAAACAGAAGGCTCTGACATCACTGCCGATTGAGCAAGAGACGCCGCTTCGATGATTTCGTCGGGCGTGATGGTAAATGATAAGAATATGGCAAGAATCAAGACCGCAAGTATCGGAAATAGCGACGCTAACGTGACGACCCCAAATCCAGACAAGGACGACTCACCCTTGCCAGCAGCGTTGGCAATGCCGATTCCCAATGACAACACCAATGGCACTGTCACGGGACCGGTCGTAACAGCACCGCAGTCCCAAGCGAGCCCTAATATGGATCGCAGGTTAGGATCTAGCCAGGCGTAGCCTGTTAGCAGCATCACGGGCACCAGCGCGCAATAGATCATAGGCTTTAAAGACCAACCGCGCACAAACCGAACCGTGCCTAATATCGCAGCCAGTCCAACCCCTGCCCCAACCATAAGTACCAGCGGCAGCGTCCAATTATTGAGCAGCTCAAAAAGATAAGGGGCTTTAGCGACATCAACCGAGGACCCGAATGCCTGCAGCGCGCCGATGGCGGGCTCTGCAAAGGTTACACCCACACCTAAAATACCAATAATAATCAGGACCACTGACATCGCAGCTTTCTTCGGGAGGTTATCGCCAATAATGGTCCCAAAGGGCATCAATCCTGTATTTAATCCTTCCATGAAGATGGCCAATCCGATGATGACCGCGGCCAAGCCACCCCCTAACATCAATGCCGAATCAATGGGATGTCGTAGGATTAGCGTCTGAAACAAGATTAGGTACGCTGCAAGGGGCACAACCGCTTTGACTTGTTCCATGATCCGAGAAAAACAGTAAGGCCCGATCAGCGCCAAGGATTGCTTCAGCGAGATATCAAGCTTGGCCGGCCTGCCCTGTGAATTCGGATCAACCGCAGGGGCCAGTATGTTATAGCTGATGGTTTTATGCTTAAAAGATACAGCATTCAGATAATCTGAATATCGCATAGGCTTATTTTTCTCCCATAGTTCTGAATTCGTTCAATTTGGGTTTTTCCACGCTAACCGATTTTTCACCAAATCGCTAATTCCGCGACAGTTCTTTATAGATTTTGAGGGCACTATCATCCAATTCACCCTTTGCGCTATCCTTCACCCAACCGGAAGCTACGACTCCAGAAGCCGCCCACCCGGGGTTCGACTGCATCCCAATGGCACTGACCAGCGACACCGACCAATGACATACAATTTAATAAAAAAGATTCTAACGACATCGAATTAGCCGTCATGAAGGGCCTGTGAACCAGCTAACGAAACCCCTAACTACCCGTGTCTTTATGACCCCCTTCCATGCCGATACAACACCTGTTCATAGGTTGACTAAGGCGTTGCCCGCGTTGATACAGGCGGTAGTTTGTGTGTCGATAATACTTTTTATCAGTGGCTGCAATGAGACTGCTTCTCCCGAACAGCCCATTGCCACGCCTCCTACCGCCAAGCAACAGCCCTATACCGTTGGCCCTACCGGTAGTCCTCGGACTGATGAATATTATTGGATTCGCGACGACACCCGACGCAACCCCCAGGTACTGTCGCTGTTAGCAGCGGAAAATGACTTTGCAGAAGCGATAATGGCGCCGAGCCAGCCCTTGCAGGCCCAACTGTTTGAGGAAATTACCGCCCGTTTGCCTGCCAAAGACGACACTGTGCCGGTACAACTCGGGAATTTTTTCTATTACCAAGCTTATGAGCCAGGTCTTGAACACCCAATCTATAAGCGTTTTTCCCCGGAGTCCCCCGAGGTCCGAGAGACGGTACTAGATGTTAACCAGCTGGCCGAACCTCATGATTACTACGCTGTTGCCAATTGGGTAATTGGACCAAATGATAACTTGATTGCTTATGCAGAGGACACCGTCAGCCGGCGAATCTACACCATCAAATTTAAAACCCTTAGAGACGGCCGACATTTCGCCGATACCTTGGAGGGTGCTGCGCCCTCCATTGCCTGGAGCGCCGACGGCCGCTCGGTGTTTTATATTAAAAAGGATCCAGAAACCTTGCTCGAAAGCGCCGTCTACCGCCACACCCTCGGCACGCCACAAGCGCAAGACACCTTGGTCTATCGAGAACCGGACAAGACGTTTAGCCTCTGGCTTGAAACCAGCCGAAGCAAAGCCTTCATCCTCATCTACGCCTACAGCACCGATAGCAGCGAGATTCGGTACATCCCCACCGAGACGCCCACGGCGGCCCCTATCCCTTTTCTTAAACGGCAGGACGAGCACGAGTATCGAGTACGGCATCTTGGCGATCAACTTTACTTCTTAAGCAATCACCACGCGCCAAACTATCGATTGATGCGCGCCAACCTGCAAGAGGCGAGCGATATCACGCGATGGCAGCCAGTCATCAACCCTGAACCCGGTGTCTATCTCGAAGACTTTGAGGTCTTTGAAGGGTTTATCGTTACCAAAGAAATCCGCTTCGGTCGGCCTAGTCTTAGAGTTTATGGACTGGACGGCACTTATCGGCAGTCAGTGCCTGTTCTCGACCAACCTGCGACGCTTAACCTCGAGGCTAACCCTGACCCGCAAGCCATGAGCGTTCGTTATGGGTTAAGCAGTCTTAAAACCCCGACGAGTACCCTGTCCTTCAATCCGACGACCGGACAAACGACAACCTTAAAACGAGCGCGCGTTGGTGGCGGGTTTGACGCAAATAATTATGAGTCCATGTCTATCACTTTTACCGCTCGCGATGGCGCCGAAGTGCCTATTTCACTCGTTTATCGTCCCGATCGCAGCGCTAATGTGCCAAGACCCGCCTATCTTTACGCCTATGGTGCATACGGCTATTCAACAAAACCTTACTTTAGAAGCTCAATCATCTCGCTGCTCGATCGTGGATTTGTTTTTGCCATCATTCATGTCCGCGGTGGGCAGGAGTTGGGGCGCGCTTGGTATGAGGCAGGCCGCCTGTTTCACAAACGCAACACCTTTAATGACTTTATTGATGGTGCTCAGCATCTTGTTGCGGCTGGGTTAGCGGACCCACAAAATATTTTCGCCGCCGGTGGTTCTGCCGGGGGCTTGCTGATGGGCGTCATCGCAAACGAGGCACCGGAAATATTCCGCGGCATCATTGCTCGAGTGCCTTTTGTGGATGTCATCACCACCATGCTGGACGAGAGCATTCCTCTAACGACTTCTGAATACCGAGAATGGGGTGACCCAAGGCAGCCCGATGAGTACGACTACATGCTGTCTTACTCCCCCTACGATCAGGTCAAAGCACAAGCTTACCCACACATGATGGTGACAACCGGTCTGTTTGATTCCCAAGTACAATATTTTGAACCGGTTAAGTGGGTGTCTCGCTTACGACGACTTAAAACCGACGGCAATGATTTGATCCTCACGATCGATATGACCGCTGGCCACAGTGGTCCCTCGGGCCGCTATGAGCGCTACCAGGAAACGGCGATGGAATACGCGTTTATTCTAGACCGGCTGGTGCCCACAGCATCAACAGTAAATACGAAAAATAGCCGATAGACTGAGCGCTCCAATAGCGCGCAGAAACGCCTACCGATACCCCGGTTTGGGATGCAGACGGACAGGCAGGTCATGAATGCCCCGAATAAAGTTGTTTGGGTTTCTGCCAACTGGACCGACGACTTCAACTCGCTCGAATCGCCGACAAATTTCTTCCCACAATACTCGAAGCTGCATTTCAGCCAAGCGATTGCCCATACATCGATGAACCCCAAAACCAAAGGCCACATGAGCGCGAGCATTGGCGCGGTCAATGATTAATTTATCTGCATCGGGAAACACCGATTCATCACGATTCCCAGATAAATACCACATCACTACCTTGTCACCTGCTTTAATCAATTCTTTGCCGAGTTGAATATCCTCCATAGCTCTTCGACGCATATGGATCACTGGCGTTTGCCAGCGAATCATCTCGGACACCATATTAGGAATCAGCGTGGGCGTCGCCATTAGCTTTTGATATTGATCCGGAAATTGATTCAGTGCTAACACCCCTCCAGAGATGCTATTGCGCGTGGTGTCGTTACCGCCAACGATCAGAAGCAAAATATTGCCTAAAAACAACATCGGGTTTTCGGTCATATTTTGGGTATCTTTGCCGTGAGCCATCATAGAAATCAAATCAAATTTAGGCGGCGCCGAGACTCGGTCTTGCCATAAACCCATGAACGTTGTCGCACACTCCATCAGATCAGCCTTGCGCTGTTCTGGGTCAGGAATTTCTCCTCCGGTAAGCTCTGGCGTGTCCGTCGTAATATCAGACCAATAAATCAGTTTTCGTCGATCCTCATAAGGAAAGTCGAACAAGGTCGCTAGCATGCGAGCCGTTAACTCAACCGATACCCGATCAACCCAATTGAAGGTCTCTCCGATCGGCAGACCACTCAAGATATCCACGACCCGTTCCCTGATGAGCGGTTCGAAATTAGCTAAATTGCTCGGAGCAACCGAGGGCGCTACGGTGGCTCGCTGACGGTCGTGATCGGGTGGATCCATTGCAATAAAGTTCTCAATGACGACATCTGTGTCTTTGAGCTCATCTTTGGAAGGCGCTTCTGCAATGGCGATGCCGTCCGCCGATGAAAAAGCCTGATGATTAGTGTCAACAGCTTTGATCAACCCATGCGAACTGACTGACCAGTACGGCCCAGTTGGGCTCTCGGGCTGAAAATGCACTGGGGCTTCCGCCCTTAGTTTTGCAAAATACGGTTGCCAAGTGTCATTTAAGTATAGTTGTGGGTCACTGACATCAATACTGGCAAGATCCATATCCGAGGCTGGACTACTCATGATCATCGCTCCAATGCTTTTGGTCACCACAAAATAGGCCAATTACCTGGGCGACGCAAACCCCTTGATACCAATGGCCAAAGGCAGACCCTTGGACACCTCCATCCAGGGAGCCCACACATCAAAATTTGCCACTGCTCCGGATTAGCGGCGCTCGACGACGCTGTTGGACAAGCGCCGCTAGGCTTCTCATGCCCGCGATTAGAGGCATGGGTTCAAGAAGCTTCAAAACGAAGCTTGTTATTCTGGTCCAGCCACCTGATACACCCGAACATAGTCGACGTGCATATACTGCGGAAAGGCCGTCGAATTATTTGGCGGACCAGGGAGATTGCCCCCAACCGCGACATTAAAGATCAAGAAAAAGGCTTTCCTAAAGGCATCTAGGCCGGATGCATCGGTAATACTGAATTTCAAAAAGGACACGCCATCAATCAACCATTCAAGTTCGGTCTCCTGCCAAATTAAACTGAACACATGAAACTGATTATGGAAGGTTTCATCTCCTTGCAGCGTGACACCTGAGGGCCCATTGGGATATTGTGCTTTGTTGCCGTCGTTACTCCAATGGACCGTGCCAAAGGCATTGTTATCGCGCTGCCCCAGCAATTCCATGATGTCGATCTCGCCACTGCGCGGCCATCCAACTTCCGGGAAATTCGCCCCTAGCATCCAAAGCGCGGGCCAAAGCCCTTGCCCGGTAGGAAGCAACGCTCGAATATCGATTCGCCCATACTGGAATTCGATTTTGTCTTGGGTTGTCAGCCGCGCGGACGTGTAGCGCTTACCCGCGAACGCTTCCTCTCTAGCCTCGATAACCAATAATCCTTCTCGCACGTAAGCGTTTTCTGCTCGATAAAATTGCAACTCGTTGTTACCGCCCCCGTTTCCATTGACCTCGAAGTTCCAATTATCAGTGTTAATGCTGACGTCAGAGAAGTCATCCTTCCAATAAAGGCGATAACCATCATAGTCCGTTGGCGCTTGGTAACCGGCTTCGGCCTCTGGTAGCTTCCAATCAAAACCCGGCGGATTGATGACTACCAGACCATCGCCAGGGCCATCGGGGTTGGCCTGCCAACGCACCTGATCTATTTGAAACACCGTATTTTTGTGCTGAGTTGCCCAGATCACCAAACCGGTATCAATGGCCCTCAACTCCAGCCCTTTGGTCACGAGAGCATCGACATCCACTTCATAGGTCACCCATACACCTGGGGAGGCATCAGCTAAGGCGTAGTCATTTGAAGTACAAGAAAATACACAATCAATTTTCATGGTCATCTTCGGGTCTCCGGAGATGACCTTGACGTCAAACAGAATCTTGCCGCGGGTAAACCGGCTTAAATCTAGGGTTAACCCTTGTCCTGTTTTTAAATATAGGCCTGCATGATCACCTGCTGCGCCGTGGGTCACTTGTAACACTTCACCGCGATCGTCATCTACGACAGTCTCCCAAGTAATACTGGGGCAACCTTGGCCCCCATCATTCTCGCAAGAGCTATAATTAATCGCCGCATCGAATGCACCAATAATATTAAAGTCTTCACCCAATAATGCCTTTGGATCGGCTGCTACTGCCTTCGCTGCTAACACCGTAAGCACCTCGACATCGGGATTAACTGCAACGATTCGTTCAACCTCTTTAACATTCCCGGCACTGTCAGTGATTGAGTAGACAATGGTATAAGTACCAATCTCGCTTGTATCAATCTCATCAAGGCCGACGACCTTGATCGACCGAGTTAGATCTCCATCCTCGCTGTCCTGGGCGACGGCCCCAGGGTCTAGGTAGACTTCATTGACGATCACGGTGACCAAAGCATCGCCCGTCAAGGTCAAAACAGGGGGTCTATCTTCATCGCGATCGACCGTGCCATCACCATCGGTATCGATGATCCCCTCAAGGCTGGCAATGACAAGTTCGGACTCTGATCGAGTGGCACCAACTCCGACAGCACTTTGGATCAGCGACTCGCCTGAAAAACCAAAGAGATAGCGCAATATGAGTAAGCCATCGGTCAACGGAGCCGCCTGACCGTCCCCGTCAATATCAAGCTGAGCGACATTGGCCTCAAGTATTTGCTGGATATCATCTGGATTGTCTCTTAGGGCCGCCGCACCGACAGCCCCTTCCGTTAAGGCATCTCCGCTAAAACCAAAAAGTTGACGTAAAACGAGCAAACCATCGGTGAGCGGATCCGTGCGACCATCGGCATCAATGTCTAAGGTGAAGGTCTGAGCCGCCGAGGCCGACGACAACGCTAAGCCTCCTAGCAGCCACAGATTCATTAGGGGGCGTCGAAATCGCCGTTTTAATCTATTGAGATTCAGCATGGTGGTTCCACTTTCGGTACCAGTTTTTAGAGTTTTTAAACGTCACCTTAGATACGGTCGCTGGGGCATTTCGGCAACTCGCTTTTGCCACCTTTCGAGTCTGACACGCCGTTCCTCAACTAGCTTGGACGATACGATGAGGGGGTAATTATTTGCGTTGGAACTTTTTGGAGGCGCTTTATGCCTCTTTTCATGGCGTTACACGATCACTGAATGTAATTTGCCGAACTGGATGCGCCATGGGCTGGAAAAATCCTCAGTTAGCAGCACCGTCAAAGTGTAGATTTAGCCCTATTAATCTTTGAGGACAAAAACCGTCTGACATCCTGCGCAGATTTTTTGGGAATCTCTTCCATTGGTACATGTCCAACACCTGGATAAACGACCGCTTCACTGTCTGCTAGGACTTCAGTAAATCGCGCTGCGTAGCTCGCCGGTATCACAGAATCCTTCTCGCCCCAAAGGATGAGCGTGGGCATCTTGAGGTCAGTCAGCGGCTCAGGCGTAGATCTTTGTCTAGGACTGTCAAAGCGGCTAAGAATCGCGTCTCGGGTACCTGACCTCAAAGCCAGTTCGTAATACCGCATGATCAAGGCGTCGGTTACTACAGGTGAGTTGTTATAGGCCGATTTTGCACCTTGCACCGCTAACAGATAGGGATCAATTCTTGCCGCGACCGCCCGAAACCAGTCTTGTCCTAATAATTTAAAAACCAACGGCGCTCCTTGATCTGGGGTAGATTTTGACTCTGAATCGAACCAATCTCTCGGACCAGAAGCACTGACCAGAATCAGCCCTAACACAGTCTGGGGATGGCGCAACGCATATCGCCAGGCAACCCCCCCACCCATAGAACTGCCCCCTATGACAAATTCCTCAAGGGCTAGGTGTTTGACCACAGCCTCCACTGTGCGCTGCTGAGCCTCTGCTGAATAATCATCATCTGGAACAGCACCTGTGAGTCCGTGCGCAGGTAAATCTAAGCTAATCACTCGATAATCTGCGCCAAGTTCGGCAACCCAGGGCGTCCATGTGTGTAGCGACGACATGCTGCCATGAACCAAAATAATGGGTAGGCCATCCGAAGCGCCCTCGTCCCGAAAATGCACACGCGCACCATTCGACGTTTTCAAAAACTGTGAGGCTGGGCTCGTATACTTTGCGTCCACGACATCTGCTGGGAGATCTCCCTGATAAGCCAAAAAAATTAACGTAGCTACTAACAGAATCAGCAGTGTCCCGATAGTTTTACTCATAGTTGCTTCGGTATTTTTCCCGTCCTAAGTCGTATTAATGTGTGTATCAACAGACCTGACCCAAAACCCATAAAACCCGCAGAGTCCCAGAAAGTTGGCTTCGATCGAGCTTCGAGGTTTAGCTCATTCATGGGCGATTATCCCGCATCACATTCAACGCATCACTAGGGCTCGGTTGAAAGCCCTAACGACCGAGGGTCTCCTATAGACATTTAAGACCCGAACCGCTTAATCACCTGCTTGCCCAAGGCCATCATATGCACTTGATCAGGACCGTCGGCTTGACGACACCATCTGGCATAGTTGAAAGCTTCTGCCATGGGGTAATCTGCCGTTAAACCCCCGGCGCCGTGAATTTGCATACATCGGTCTATCACTGTTTGCGCCATCAGCGGCACAGTAATTTTGGCTGCCGCAATATAATCTCGAGCGTCTTTGGCACCAAGCTCGTCGACCCGCCTGGCAGTCTTTAAGGTCAAAAGCCGTGCTTGCTCGATCTCACTAAAAGACTTTGCCAAATCCTCTAACACGGACTGGTGATCGGCAAGTTTTCGTCCAAAAGTTTCTCGAGCTGTCGATCGTTTTGCTGCAAGTTCCAACGCGCGCTGAGCACAACCGATCAGACGCATACAATGGTGGATCCGTCCGGGCCCCAACCGCCCCTGAGAGATTTCAAATCCTCGACCCTCGCCTAGCAGCATGTTTTCCTTGGGCACCCGCACATTCTCAAACACCAACTCTGCATGCCCAAGGGGCGCATCATCGTAACCAAGCGTGGTCAGTGGCCGAATCACGGTAAGTCCCGGGGTATCTTTGGGCACCAGTATTTGGCTTTGTTGTAAGTGCCTGTTAGGGTTATTTGGGTCGGACTTTCCCATCACGATCAAAATTTTAGTGCGCTCATAAGGCGCATTGGTGATGAACCACTTGCGACCATTGATGACATAATCCTCGCCATCGCGCTCGATACGAGTCCTAACGTTCGTCGCATCACTTGAGGCAATGTCAGGTTCGGTCATGGCGTACGACGAACGAATCTCACCCTCTAATAACGGCGTTAGCCATTGCGCCTTTTGCGCCTCGGTACCATATTTTAGAAATACTTCCATGTTGCCCGTGTCGGGGGCATTACAATTAAACACTTCAGGAGACCACAGCACGCGCCCCATGATTTCTGCCAACGGCGCATATTGCTCATTGGTCAGCCCGCCATGATCTGCCGGCATCCAAAGGTTCCAAAGACCCTCCGACTTGGCCAATGCCTTAAGCTCTTCCATTAATGGAACCGTTGAAAATCGATCCGCTAGCCCATTTAGTTGGTCATGGTAGTTTTGCTCGTTGGGGTAGATGTGGTTATCCATGAATCGGCTTAGACGGCTTTCTAGATCGGCTAAGGCTTCGGGTGTCACTGTCATACAAACCTCGTGCGCATGGTCGCTTTTCGAATTGAGATCGAAAGGGTATCACAGCGGCCAACAGACTGGATAACAGTTAGCTGCAAGCCGAACAAGGCAGCCCTGAGCGCGATGTGTCCGCTGGTTACCAGAAACCTACCGATAGCAACCCGCTCGTCCGCGGAAAATCATCGAATAGCTGC
Source organism: Pseudomonadales bacterium (assembly GCA_016779565.1). Classification (GTDB taxonomy): domain Bacteria; phylum Pseudomonadota; class Gammaproteobacteria; order Pseudomonadales; family Azotimanducaceae; genus UBA9926. The sequence goes on along the minus strand of JADHNJ010000011.1, from coordinate 6,198 downwards.
TTGATGAACAGCTGTTTGACGCAAATCAATTCAAGCCTTTTTCAAGGTAATACGATGTCTACTGGTCTTGCGCGCTGGCGCTTTCGTTATCGCATCACCATCTGTCCAGAATTTTCGGTATGCTGAAAGACCATTGCATCTGCCGGAGTGGTTAACATGGACTCTAATCAAGGCGTCACGCTGAAAACCGATCAAGTTGTCAAAGTTCTTAGATTTTGCAACTCGGAGCGTCATCAATTTGTCATCCTCACTGAGGCCGCTTTAATCCTTGGTCTGTTGTTGGCACTCACCATTACAACAATGCCTGCATTCAGTCAGCCTTCGGACAAGCTCCCGCCCGAGATCACAGGCAAAGATTGGTTATTGGCTTTTGTCGATGTCGAAACCACAGGCCTTATACCGGGCCATCACGAGATGATTGATATCGGCATCATCATCGCGGATCTTGCTGGCAACCCCATCGATGAGCGATTTCTTCGCATCATGCCAGCGCATCCAGAAAGAATCGAAGCCGGTGCTGCTAGCGTCAATGGTTTTTCGGAAGCACTTTGGCAGGATCGAGGCTTCATCAGCGAACAAGAGGCGGTAGCTGAGCTGCTTGAATTTACCCAGCAAGCCACCAACGGACGAGGGCTTTTAATGGTTGGCTACAATGCTTGGTTCGACATCGCGTTCATTGATCAACTTTTTCGTTCTCAGGAGCGAAGCTGGCGGGAGATGTTTCATTACTTTGTACTGGACTTGCCCTCAATGGCCTGGGGTAAAAATTTTCGGGATTTAACAGGCGCACGCTTATCTCAGCAGCTGGGCATCGTCCCAGAGACCAGCGATCCATACCTCCATACCGGGCTCACCGGCGCTCAGCAGAATCTCAAACTGTATCAGACGCTGCTGACCCCGCAAAAACCTAAGCAGTGATTATGTGGCCTACCAACCTTTTTAAGTGAATGTGGCGGCGATATCTGACGCTGTTGAAGAACTTATCCCCTCTGGTAAACGATCAGAGGCTTGTCCTTGCCAGGATCTATGACGCAATGCACGCTGCAGACAGTGCACAGCGCAGGATCCATCAAACTATTGCGCCTCCCATCGAGCCTAAGGCCGTTTTGGCCTGTCTAAACAAGGGCCACGCTTTCAATCCGCAAGCTTAACTTGAGGGCGATGAGTATTATCTTGGAAACTGCCAAGCAGTGTACCGGCAGTAGAACACGATCTCCGATTTAAAAATCGACCCCCCGACAAAAAGCACCGTCAACCCGCACCGTGGTTCCATTAACCCAACTGGCTGCCGGGCTGGCTAAAAATGCAACCACCCGCGCGACCTCCTCTGCAGTACCCATTCGCTTCGTCGGGTGCCAGTCACGATCGCGTTCGTACAAAGCCGTCATATTGTCTTTGATATTATTCCAGGCACCACCTTCTATATAGATCGGTCCGGGGGCGACTGTATTCGCTCGGATCCCCTTTTCGCCCCATTGCAAAGCCCGTTGGGCCATATGCCGAATAGAAGCCGCCTTCATCGCCCCATAGCTCGGACTGATAGGGACATCATGATGTTCTATACCCGTGATAGAAGCGATCTGCACCATTGCCGCACGATCAGACAGCTCAAGAAACGGCAATGCACCTTCACTCATCCCAACCATGCCCATGACATCAACTTCAAAATTCCGACGCCATGAATCCGGACCACCGTCAGCTTGGCCACTTGCCGTCGCGTTGTGCACGACCACATCTAAGCCCCCCATGCTGTCGGCAGCGCTTTTCATCCAAGCCACAGTCGCATCGTAATCAGAAACATCACAAACGTAACCACTGGCTGAGCCGTATTCACTGAGCGCCTCCACCGCAGCATCGAGCGCCTGTTTACTACGCGCAGCAATCTGTACTTCAGCCCCTTCTACGACTAATGCTTGTGCAACCGCAAGGCCAATCCCTTGACTGCCACCCGATACAACCGCTTTCGCCCCCTTTAACCCTAAATCCATGTCCCGCTCCTATTCAAACGATAGATGCAAGAATCTTAACAGGCTGAATCGGTCTCCGGAAAATTGCTTAACATTTGCATTAGCATGAGGAGCCATTTGCCGAGATGCTCGAGCAAAACTGACCTTTTTGTACTCAGCAGACAACAACTGCTTTCACGGGAGATCCGGCTATCCTGCTACAACCGACTAGGTGCACCCCTAAAGCTTCCTGCCACGGCCTTTGAGGGTCTGACTGCAACCGCCGTCAACTTACCGATAAGATTACGCTTAGAAATCTTAAAGGCGGAAAGGCATACGAACTATAAGTACCGTCGATTTCGTCGAATGTGCATGAATTGGAATGGCGATTAAAACCGCTAAAGGCAGATTAAAGGGCTCAAAACAGGAGTTTTGGATAATATAGGGCTTTAAATTGGTCGGGACGGCAGGATTTGAACCTACGACCACCACACCCCCAGTGTGGTGCGCTACCAGACTGCGCTACGCCCCGAACGGCGTGGATTCTACCAGCTTCGCTAACGCGAATCTAATTTTAAAGGGGTTGTTGCCCTTCACTGCAGGGCTTTGTATTTATTATTTGATCACTGCCAGGAGCTCTTCGAGCTCTGCGATAGTTTGTTTGATCAACTGCTTGGCTTGGGTCTTGTCTTCTTTTTGTGCCTCTCCCGAGAGCCGCTGGCGAGCACCGGTGATGGTGAACCCTTGGTCATAGAGGAGCGCCCGAATTTGGCGAATCATCAAAACATCTTGGCGCTGATAATACCGACGATTTCCTCGACGCTTCACCGGGGATAGCTGAGGAAATTCCTGCTCCCAATAGCGCAAAACATGAGGCTTGACCGAGCATAACGTGCTCACTTCACCGATCGTGAAATACCGTTTACCAGGGATGACCGGAAGATCAGAAGTCGCTGTCTGGTCCTGCATAGGTTTCTACTCGCGCCTTTAATTTTTGCCCAGGCTTAAAAGTGACTACCCGTCGGGCTGAAATGGGAATGTCTTCCCCTGTTTTCGGGTTTCGGCCGGGTCGGGAACTTTTATCGCGTAGATCAAAGTTACCAAATCCCGATATCTTGACTTGCTCGTTGGATTCAAGTGACATCCGAATTTCTTCAAAAAAGGCTTCGACAATCTCTTTGGCTTCTCGTTTATTAAGACCCAGCTCTTCAAACAATTGCTCGGCCATCTCTGCCTTGGTTAAAGCACCCATAGTTGCTACCTCAACTCTGCCTCAAAACGTCTGGAAAGTGATGACACCACTTCAGCCATCGCTGTATTGACCTCATCATCGGTTAGAGTGCGGGATGGGTGCTGGAAGGTCAAGCCTAATCCAACACTTTTCTTATCAGGATCAATGCCTTCTCCCATATACACGTCAAACAACTTTAAATTAATCAGCCCGATCCCCGCGCTCGCTTCGATGTCCTGACGCAGGGCTTGCGCGGTGACATTGCGTGCTACCAATATGGCAATATCCCGGCGCACCTCTGGATACTTTGAAATTTCTAAAACATCGGGTACCAATCGCGCCTGGGCAAGCGCTAGGTCGAGTTCAGCAACAAACACTGGCGCTTTGAGCTGAAACGCCTTAGTGCTGCCCGGCTCTAAAAGGCCCATAAAACCGATCGTTTGTCCGGCGACGCTAAGCATTGCGCTTTGGCCAGCTTGGAGTCCGGGTATCGCTGCCGCATCAAACATCAACCGATCACCGATCAAGCCCTGCAAATCGCCTTTTAAATCGAAAAAATCAACGTTATGCCCTTCGTGGCTCCACCGCTCTGGGAATCGTCTACCGGTAATGACCATGGCAATTTTCTGATGCTGGTGGATATTGTCTAACGTCATCGCCTTTTCATTGTTACGGAAGACCATACCGACTTCGAACAACCTAATATCCAATTGTTGCCGATTCTGATTATGTGCGACCGCCGAAAGCAAACCCGGTAACAGCGAGGCGCGCATGACGTTCATCTCGCTGGACAAGGGATTTTTAAGGGCTACAGCCTGATCCATCGGAGCCAAAAGCGACTGTAGCCCACTATCGACAAAACTGTAGGTGATCGCTTCAGCATATCCCCGGCTAACCAGCGATTGTTTTAATACTCCTAAGGTTTTAACCCTCTCCGACTGAGGTATCATCGCAACTTTGGCTACCGGCCGCGTGACAGGCAGGGCGTCGTAACCAATGATCCGACTGATCTCTTCGATTAGATCGGCTTCGATAGTGATATCAAAACGGTGCGACGGTGAATCCACCCACCAAGCGGCGCCATCACTCGATTGATCTGCCTCAAAGATGAATTCTAGACGCTTTAGTATGTTCTCGATGTCAGCTGCATCGATGGCCATACCAAGGACCCGTTCAACTCGAGCTGCTCGCAATCGAACCCGATTGACCGACGGTAATTCTGCTTCGTTTACGGTATCGACTACCGGCCCTGCGACACCCCCTGCAATGGATGCGATCAGTTGAGTGGCTCGCTCTATCGCCGTCACCTGACCGTTGTAGTCAACCCCACGTTCAAATCGATGTCCTGCATCCGTGTGCAGGCCATACCCCCGCGCTCGACCGGCGATAGCAATTGGTGCAAAAAACGCCGCTTCTAAATAAATATCTTGGGTGCTGTCTGAGACCGCTGTGCTAGCACCGCCCATGATACCCGCCAAACCGATAGGCCCAGAGTCATCGGTGATCAACAGGGAACCCTCGGCCAGAGCGATCTGGCTGCCGTTAAGTAAGGTCAGCGTTTCAGCTGGCTTAGCAGCTCGCACCGTAATGTCGCCCGTGAGTTTGTCGTAGTCATACGCATGCATCGGTTGATTCAATTCAAGCATGACGTAATTCGTCACATCCACTACTGGGTCTATCGCACGTATCCCAGACCGTCTGAGCTTCTCTACCAACCAAAGGGGTGATTGCACCGATAAATTCACGCCTTTTAACACGCGTCCGACAAACCTAGGGCAGTGGGTCCCTGCTGCTAAATTCACCGCAACCTTATCGCTGATAACCTCAGGAACCGCAGAAATTTCAGGACTACAAACGTCAAGGTTGTTCATTAACCCAACTTCTCGGGCTATGCCCACCATCCCTAAACAGTCGCTTCGATTAGGGGTGAGATCAACCTCGATTACGACATCTTCAAGACCTAAATAATCATTGATATCGCTACCCAGCGGCGCATCTGCGGGGAGCTCCATAAGCCCTTCATGCTGATCGCTCAGGCCCAGTTCTCGCTCGCTGCAAAGCATGCCAAAGGATTCCACACCACGGAGCTTCGCCTTCTTAATCTTGAAGTCGTCTAATTTTGCCCCAACCAATGCAAAGGGCACCTTAATACCCACTCTTGCATTAGGCGCTCCGCAAACGACTTGAACGGTTTCGTCGCCCTTTGATACGAGACACACTTGTAGTTTGTCAGCGTTGGGATGCGGTTTGGTATCGACAATCTCACCAACCACCACTTGGGATAACTTATCCGCGACAGGTTCGACGCCATCGACCTCAAGGCCTGCCATGGTGATTTGGCTAACAAGGTCATCGGTTGAAAGCGGCGGATTAACCCACTCCCTTAGCCATTTCTCGCTAAATTTCACGCGAATTGCTCCAGGAATCGCAAATCATTGTCAACAAACTGACGCATATCAGACACGCCATAGCGCAACATCGCCAAACGCTCTGGCCCCATGCCAAAGGCAAACCCCAGGTAGCGTTCAGAATCAATACCGGACATCTCGAGCACCCTCGGGTGCACCATGCCCGACCCCATGACTTCTAACCAACCTGTGCTCGAACAGACTCGACACTGCCCCTCGCCCAGACAATGCACACACTGGACATCGACTTCAGCAGAGGGCTCAGTAAATGGGAAATAGCTGGGTCTGAATCTGACTTTTAGATCTTTACGTTCAAAGAAGACCTGTAGAAATTCAGTGATAATGCCTTTGAGATCGGCAAAGCTGCACTGCTCATCGATCATCAGCCCTTCGACTTGATGGAACATGGGCAAGTGTGACGGGTCTGGCGGGTCGACACGGTAGGTTTTGCCTGGGCAAATTATTCGAAAAGGCGGCTTGCGTGATTCCATCGTTCGAACCTGCACCGGCGACGTATGGGTACGCAACAGCAAGCTATCGGTTAAATAAAAAGTATCATGCATCGCCCGGGCTGGATGATGGGCAGGAATATTGAGCGCTTCAAAATTATGAT